>JAJFVF010000012.1 GCA_021371935.1 bacterium | reverse complement strand
AGACCGAGCGACATATTGCTTCACTTGCAAAATCGGTATATCCAGACTGGACGTCACTGTAACTATCACCAAAGGTCTGGTCATAGGATACTTGCACATATCCATGGCCCGTAGTGGCGTTCATGTCAAGCCGGTATTCCGCACCAGGGTCAGCGTAAAAATACATATATCTGTAACCATCCTCATTGACTGGTATATCGGTCAACCCGTCTTGATTTAGAGGGACTTCCATGAATCTGTCTGCCAGATTTGTCGGGTTGTCAATAACATTAACTGACATATAGGCGTGTTTTCCACCGGCGGCAACAATTATCATCGCTGTCCCGGCCTTTAGTGCTGTGAGAGTGGCTTTGTTGTATCTGCCGTCGGCGCTCAAGCCTGTCTTTTGAACAGTTACCACGGATGTATCGTCAGATGTCCAGTCAAAAGTATTAATATTGGTGACAACAGAGCCATCAATATCAATGGCATGCGCCTTCGAGAACGTATAGGTGGTTCCGGCAAACATCACGAGCGAGATGGGTGCAACGCGTGTTTCTGAAAGCGGCTTGGACTCTGCCAGCACAGTCACCGTGCCTCTTTTTGCAAATCCGCAGACGCCGCCGACTGCATCTTCTGCCCTTACGTATATGTTATGCGTCTTGGCCGACATTGTGGTGCCGAACTTGACTTTCCAGACTATCGTGATGGTGCCGCTGCTTTGCGTGACTTTTGTTATACCGCAGTTCAACGACGCATTTTCACTGCTAATGATCCCCGCAGCGCCATATGTAATACCGCCGGTCGCGCTGCCGTCATTTTTATACACATAAAACTTCTGAGTATTGCAGTTATAGAGGAAGTAGCCGCCTCCGTTGCTTGATACTGACGTATTGATCAATAACCGGCAGTATTTGAGATTTGAATATCCGTCGGCATCGCTGTAGCGGCAAGTATACGTTCTCCAAATGTTGGGAGAAGTGCTGTCATCGGTGGGAGTGATAGTGCCCAGTGTAGGCGTCTGATTTATAGTTACAGTGCCCTTGCTTACAAACCCGCAGACGCCGCCTACTGCATCCTCTGCCCTTGCATAAATGTTTTGCACTTTGCCGGACATTGTGAGGTTAAACTTTACTTTCCAGACAATCGTGATGGTGTTGGCGCTAAACGTAACTCTTGTTCCACCGCAGTCGAGCAATGCATTTTCTGTGCTTATGGTTCCGGTGGTGCCTCGCGCGATTCCACCAATCAGGCTTCCATCGTTTCTATACATGTAGAACTTGTTGGTGCTGCGATTATAAAGGAAGTATCCGGCCCCATTGCTTGATGTCGACGTGTTGATCAATAACCGGCATAGTCTGAGATTAGCGTATCCGTCAGCATCGGAATAAGTGCAGGTATAAGTTCTCCAAACATTGGGAGTGGTTGTGCCGGAGCTGGGAGTAATAGCGCTTAGTGTCGGCAGCTGGTTGATAGTAACGGTGCCCTTGCATGCAAATCCGCAAACACCCCCTGCTGCGTCTTCTGTTCTTACGTATATGTTATGCTTTTTACCGGACATGTTGACATTGAATTTCACTACCCAGGCGATTGTGATGGTGCTGCCGCTTAGCATGACTCTTGTTCTTCTGCAGTCCAGCGATGCATTTTCGCTGCTTATAATTCCGGCAGTGCCTCTGGTGATACCGCCGACTAGGCTTCCATCGTTCTTATACATAAAAAACTTGTTGGTGCTGCGATTATAGAGGAAGTAACCGCCTCCATTGCTTGATACTGCCGTGTTGACCAACAACCGGCAAATTTTGAGATTGGCATATCCATCAGCATCGGAGTAGGTGCAGATATAAGTCCTCCAAATATAGGGAGCAGTTGTATCGGCATTGGGTGCGACAGCGCTCAGTGTGGGAACAGTATTTGCAGCCATGAGTGGGCATGATATCAAGATCAACACTGTCATGATTGCAGACAGCCGAGCTAATTTATTTAGTATCATAATTACGGCCTCCGGGGGATCATTGTGTGGCATGTTATAGTCAATGCCCGTGTTAATTGTTAAGTTTATTATAGCATGGTTTTTTTGAAGCTGCCTTACGTGTTAATATGGCGAGATATTTGCGCGCAAATTGCAGTTGTTGAAAGGGGTTGTTGACGGCGTATCTTAGGATATTTTGTTATAACAAAAAAACCCCGGCAGGTGTCTCCACCAACCGGGGGATTCTTTCTATCTATTTGCTTATTTGGGCGCAATACGTTGCGCCCTCACCCTAGCCCTCTGCCACAGTAGAGGGAATAAGGCATTTACTTCTAGCTCTTCTCCTCGATAACTGCCTGGGCAGCTGCGAGTCTGGCAACCGGGATTCTCTTTGGTGAGCAAGAAACGTAGTTCAGGCCGATCCTGTGGCAGAACTTGACGCTGTCCGGCTCTCCGCCGTGCTCTCCGCAGATTCCGAGCTTGATCGTCGGGTTGACTGCCTTAGCATCCTCGACGCAAATCTTCATCAGCCTGCCGATACCCTTCTGGTCGATGGTGTCGGTCGGGTCTGTCTTGAAGATCTGCTTGTCGATGTAGAGCGGCAGGAACTTGGCTGCGTCGTCGCGGCTGATACCATAGCCCATCTGGGTCAGGTCATTGGTGCCGAAACTGAAGAACTGAGCTTCCTTGGCGATCTCGTCAGCGGTGAGGGCTGCGCGCGGAATCTCGATCATTGTGCCGATCATGTAGTCGACGTTGATTCCCTCAGCCTTCATAGTCTCCTCAGCCACCTTGGTGAGCTGGTTTTTGAGATAGGTAAGCTCGTTTACAGTGCCGATGAGAGGGATCATGATCTCAGGATGCACTTCCATACCGGCCTTTTTGACCTCACAGGCTGCTCCTATGATGGCGCCTACCTGCATGTTCACGATGCCAGGCATGTAGATAGAGAGTCTGCAGCCTCTAAGACCGAGCATAGGGTTCTGCTCGTGCATGTCCACGACCTTCTTGAGGAGCTTTTCCTTCTCAGGCAGCTCAGGGGAGTTCGGGTTCTTGCAGCGAAGCTCGGTAACCTCTACCAGCAGCTCGTCCATGTTAGGCAGGAACTCATGCAGAGGTGGGTCGATCAGTCTTACTGTGACCGGCCTGCCGCCCATTGCCTTGAAGATACCGATGAAGTCGTTGCGCTGTAGAGGAAGCAGCTTGTCGAGAGCTTCCTGGCGTGTCTTCTCGTCTTCAGCAAGGATCATGTTGGCTACCAGCGGTGTGCGCTCTGCGCCGAGGAACATATGCTCAGTGCGGCAGAGTCCGATGCCCTCTGCTCCGAGTGCTACAGCATCGGCTGCATGCTCGGGGTTGTCGGCGTTGGCACAGACCTTGAGCTTGCGGACTTCATCAGCCCAGCCCATGAATGTGCCGAAGTCACCTGTCACAGTTGCAGGCTCGGTTTCGAGTTCAACATTGTATACCAGGCCGAGGGTTCCGTCGATGGTGATGACGTCGCCTTCCTTGAGGGTGATGTCGCCTACGTTGACTGTCTTCTTGGCTTCATCGATCTTGACAGCGCCGCATCCGCAGACTGTCGGGATGCCGTATTGGCGGGCGATGAGAGCTGCATGGCTGGTGCGTCCGCCGAGCTGGGTCAGAACACCCTTAGCGGCAAGCATACCACCCAGGTCATCCGGGTTGGTCTCTTTGCGGACAAGGATAACCTTCTCGCCCTTGGAAGCCATCGCGATAGCGGTCTTGGAATCCAGAGCAATCTTGCCCGACGCGCCGCCAGGTCCGGCGTTCAGACCCTTGGCGATCTCCTTGGCACCCTTGGCAGTCTTGATGCGCGGGTGGAGGAGTTGCTCAAGTGCTTCCGGCGGGACTCTGATCAGAGCCTCTTCCTTGCTGATGCGCTTCTCATTGACCATATCCACAGCAATCTTAACTGCTGCAACGCCTGTGCGCTTGCCGTTGCGGCACTGGAGGATAAAGAGTCTGCCCTTCTGAATGGTGAACTCGATATCCTGCATATCCCGATAGTGGTCCTCGAGCTTCTGCGCGATATCTGTGAACTGTTTGTAGATATCGGGGAACTCGTTGGCAAGCTGTGCAATCTCTTCAGGGGTTCGCACACCAGCCACCACGTCCTCGCCCTGAGCATTCTTGAGGAACTCGCCGAAGAGCTTATTATCACCGGTAGCGGCATTACGTGTAAAGGCTACGCCTGTGCCGCAGTCATCACCCATATTGCCGAAGACCATCGTCTGAATGTTGACGGCGGTCCCGAGGTCGTGGGAGATCTTCTCGCGGTTGCGGTAGATGATAGCTCTCTCGTTGTTCCAGCTCTTGAAGACTGCGATGATAGCGAGCTTGAGCTGCTCCATCGGGTCTGTCGGGAAGTCGTTGCCCGTGATCTTCTTGAAGTATTCTTTATACTGAGCCACTAGCTCTTTGAGACCCTCGGCGTCTACTTCGGTGTCTACTTTGGCGCCCTTTTTCTCTTTTAGTGCGTCGAAAATTACTTCAAAGTGATGCTTGGCCAGCTTTGGATAATCGCCGGAAAGAACGATGTCCGAAAACATCATCAAGAACCGGCGATAGGCATCATATGCAAATCTGTCATTGCCGGTTGCGGCGATGACTCCCTTGAGAGTGTTTTCATTGAGACCGAGGTTAAGGACGGTGTCCATCATACCCGGCATGGAAAACTTGGCGCCGGAGCGCACCGATACGAGCAGGGGATTGTTGGCATCGCCCAGCTTCTTGCCCATGTCTTTCTCGACATCGGCAAGAGCAGCAAGCACGTCTTCCCAGAGTCCATCGGGAAGCTTGCCGAGCTTGGTATACTCGTTGCAGGTCTCGGTGGTAATGGTGAACCCGGGCGGAACAGGCAGACCGATATTGGTCATCTCCGCCAGGTTAGCGCCTTTGCCTCCGAGAAGGTCTCTCATCGTGGCGTTACCTTCACGGAAAAGATACACGCGTTTCTTGTCGGACATTCAGTAATTCCTCCTATATATCTACTTACTTATTGTACGCTTTCTTCATGAGAATCGTGAAGAAAGCGATTAGGGAGCATTCTTCGCATTTGCGAATAATGCAATTATTGTCGTACCAAACATGGTACTTATTCGCCGCCGAAGATGATTCCTTCCACCATTTGGGATTTTTGGGGTGTTGGGTATCAGATGCCGGGTGTCGGGGAAGGGATGGGCGGAAATTGACAGGCTGGTTGGTTGGGGATAGAATGCGGGTGAGATTGTATTGTAATGACATCAGCTCGTTTCGGGACTGAAGTCCCGAAACACCAGAAACTGAACTTGGACTGCTGGTGAGAATACAGCGCAAGTTAACAGCCTTTGTAATGGCCATTTACATCAATAAAAAGCTTAATAGACCAGGGTTAGCTGTCAAATCACTCGTCGCGTAATTCGCATCAGGCGTGAATTCTTTAGAAGAAGTAGTCGTGTTGAGCCATATTCCCAGCAGCTTTTCGCAAAACGCATAAAGGTATACGAAGACTTGTTCCGAATTACCAATAACTTTTCTAAAGTGGCCGCTGAAGTACTAGAAAATGATGATTATACTCCTGAGGAACGTAAAGAGATCGTAGGCGAAACTGTGCTTGCTGTTGCAGAGTTATGCGATCAACAAGCATTCTATCTTGATGATAGAATAGTAATTCAATGTGTCTCGGCTCTTATGGGTTTAGAGGACGTCTATTGCATTACTGACAGCAATGAGAAAACCCGCAGGACTAAGCAATTCTACGATAACCTTAGGCAAACTCGACAAATTCTCAAAGATTGCTCCGGTTTGAGCAAGATTGAAAAGCTCTTCCAAAATGTTCACGGATATCGGCTTGACAGTGAAATTATTAGGTTCTACAATAAGCAGTTCAAAGGCCAGAAACCCTCGTTCATTGGTTGCGTAGGAAAACAAAGTAAACTCAATGGTTCGGCATCCCCAGATGCCGAACATGATTCAGTTATTTCGGAAAGCCCTTATCCTAAAAGCAATAAACAACAGATATGATAATCTGTTATTCCTGCGAAAGCGGGAATCCAGGCACTGTTGTTGTATTAAAGCGCAGGCTCTTTAGATTCCCGATCAAGTCGGGAATGACATAGTGATAGACAAGTTAGAAATAGCATAGTAGATGGGTCTGACGAGAATTTCAAAATGACATAGTTAATAGGTCGGTCGGGGATAGCATGGTTAATATGAATGCTGGAATCTAAAAAAGATGAACCAATACTACGTATACATTCTTGCAAGCAAGCGAAACGGAACCCTGTATATTGGAGTTACTAATGATCTTCAGCGCAGAATGTATGAACACAAGCTAGGAAAAGTGGAATAGGGCTTGGAAGCTTCAGCTTATAGAGTCGATGAACCCGAACTGGAATGACTTGTCGACAAAGTGGTTTCTCAACAAGAATGATAAGTGAGGAATGCCCATTTCCTGGATTCCTAATAAAGCTGGGAAAGACATAATTAAGAGATCAATCGTGAAATTATGGGCTGCGCTGTAATTGAGAGATTGCATGTGGGCATGTGCATAAACCATTAGGGAAGTATAGCACTTAGCCCTTATGCTCTGTCATTTCCGCGAAGGCGGGAATCCAGACACTATTGTCGTAATAGAACGCAGGCTCCCTGGATTCCCAATCAAGTTGGGAATGACATGATTAACAGGTCAATCATGAACGTTGTTGGCTACACTGTAATTCAGGGGTTACATGCGGAGATTCTGTTAATAAGTCCTGTCAGTCCCGATACTCATATGTCTCCCGTTTCGGGAAACACCTAAATACGTGATCGCATGGAAATCTGAACAATATGTCGTTTTAACAGGTGCTGGATACTATTGCAGAAGCTGCATTTATCGACCACTTAATTCGTTCAGGATTTTGATTTTAAGCAATTTGTGAATGCAGACGGGTGATTTCGCCCCCAAAACAAATAAGCCGCTACTGAAAGGACCAAAAAAACGGTCGTGATTGCAAACATTTGTGCATATCCCAAAGCAGATATAAGCCAGCCAGCGATACCACCACCAATGCCTATGCCGATGTCATAGGTGCAGAGAAATGTAGAGTTTGCTGCACCACGCCGTTCTGACGATACATTGCGTACGGCCATTGTCTGTAGTGCAGGCTGCATACCGCCGAAACCGTAACCAGCCAGCACGGCTGCGATCACAAAAGCAACCTTATTTGGATGAATAGCCAGCAATATGGAAGCCATAAACATTGTGAAATTACCACTATAAACAAAAAAAGCTTCACCATGCCGGTCAATGGCCTTACCCAGTAATACTCTGGTCAGGATTAGCACACAAGACATGATAATGAAAAACAGGCCGCCGCTGGGCAATTCCGGCACTGAAGCAGCGAATTTGGCAATAAAATTCTCCACCGCGCCGAAATTCAATAGAAAAAAAAGAATGACTGTAGAAGAAGGTAGTGCATCGGCGGCGACCAACTGCTTGAGGCGAAGTGGCTTTTTCTCAATGTGAACTGGCGGTATTTTCATCATAAAGTAAAGCGCAAATGCGATAACAAGCATCCCAGCAGATGCTCCATAAAGTGCACTGTATCCAAACCGGTTCATCAAAAGCAGACCAAGAGCCGGAGCGAAGCATGTGGATAACGCAATGCTGGTACTGAATATGCCCATTCCTTCCCCGAAGCGTTCCTTGGGGATTATATCTGTCGCGACTGTGCTGCTGGCGGTGCCCGCACAGCTCATGAACGCGCCATGCAGCATTCGGAATATGAGGGCCAGTGCCAGAATGGAGGCGGCTAAATAACCAATGGGCATTATGGCCATACCAATAATGCCGGTGATTAGAATCGCCCGCCGTTTGCCGTTATCCAGAACCCAGCCAATGGCCGGCCTCGAGATTACCGCGACCACGGAAAACAACGTTGCGGCCAGCCCTGCAATTGCTTCTTTACCGCCAAGTGTCTCCACGTAAAACGGGAAAGTGGTCAATACCATAACGTGGTTCATAAAAACGAGGAATGTGATAATAGTAATCAGGGCAAAGTTTCTGGTCCACAGTCTGACTCGTTTCATATATTATACTCCCTACCCATGAAAAAAAGCGCAAGCCCTGATCCGGACTTGCGCTTTTTTGCTGCTAAATCATTATACGATCAAGTATAGCTTAACATTATTGAGTCGCACTGTCAAGAATTGCTCTCATTCAGGGCAATCGCATGTTCAACTGACGAGCAGTGTTTCAAGATAGGAGTTGTCCCAGGCTGCTTTTTTAAGTCTGCTTCTAATGCTTGTCTTTGAGTTCTTTTGCTTCTTGATAAGATTAATCACTATCTTCCTCAAGGTCGCCAGGTTTTCGGGTGCATTATCCTTTCTTATTCTGCTCGCGTCTTCGTTGAGTGTGACATCCAGCACGTAGTGCAGCGAGTTTTCTATTCCCCAGTGCTCGCGCGTAGCGCTGGCGAGTTTAGCGGCGCGGCCTGCCAAAGAGCTTATGAAGTATCTGGTTTCGACGGTCGTCTTGCCACCGATTCTTCGCTCGCTCTCAATAGCGGCAATGCTTTTTAAGCCCGACCATTGGTCTTCTTTCTCCAGCCACCGGATTGCGTCGTCCTCGACAACCCAAGCTCGCCGTATTTCGATTCTGCCGTGATCTTTCTCAACAGATTCGAAATAGCTGTGCTCCACATCCTCGAAGTTTGCTGCTTTTGCCTCATCGAAGAAGTATTTGACTTCTTCGTGTAAGTTTTCGTGATTGCCTTTGAGACAGAATACATAGTCGCCTTTCTTCTCGACGATTTTCTTTGCGATATCTTTTTGGCAACCCATCGCATCGGTCGTGATGATACGTTCCGAAACGTCGATCATTTCCAGTAATTTCGGAATTGCCTTGATTTCATTGCTCTTGTCGTCCACCCTAACATGACCAAGCGCCAAGCCATTTTCGCTCGCCCAGGCACTTACCAGATGAAGCGCATTCTTGCCGGTTGCAGTATCGAATGAATGCCTGATCGTCTTACCATCCAGAGCAATAACTTCGCCTTTGGTTGCGACATGAAGTGCCCCAGTCCAATTGACAAAGCATTCTCCAAATGCTTGAGGATCGATTATAGAGAATACACGACCAAATGTATCGTGACTTGGTATGCCACCCGGCAATTTCAGATACTTGCGGAGCCAATCCTCCTTTGCATGACCGAACATTTCCATATCGGTGAATCCATCACCGCCGCATGCCATCGTACAGGTCGCAATGAAGAGAATCTCATACAAAAGATGGGTCTTGCCACGCTCGCCCCGAGGATCGTCAATTACGCTAAAGTGAACAAAGAAATCAGTCGGATCATTCATTAAAGCAATACTCCAAGCTTAAGTAGGTTACTAACCTACCGCTTAGAGAAACAACACAAAAGTACCTGTGTCTAACATGCGATACTTCATGTAAATCTTTTTGTGGCGACCACACTCGCAATATTCATGCGATTGCCCTGTGCTCTCATTGCGTGTAACCGCTCACCGATTATGTCCCGAATACTAGTGTATGGAAATGTTAGGTGTTTCGGGACTTCAGTCCCGAAACACCTAACATTTCCTAACTCGTTTGCATGAATGCAATTCACCATCGTCATATAAAACGAACAATTCCGAATTGCACTCTCAGTATTTAGTAAAAGCGGAAGCATATTCTACTATTGTATTAGGCAGCGTAAAATCAAGGCATGGAGATTTTTGGAACAATGGGCCAAATACAAGAGGAGTGATTGCGTTATGCCGGTAGACATTCAGCGTGAAGCAGCAAAGTATTATGATACGCACGTTCCACCATTTGATGACGTCTCTTTCTATCGGCGCATCATCCAATCATCTAGTGCACACATACTTGAACTCGGCTGCGGGACTGGCCGTGTAATGGCGGCGCTTGCAGAATCCTGTGCCTACATCCACGGTATAGACATTTCCAGGCCGATGGTGGATATCTGTCGACAAAGGCTTGCATCTGCGGCAATTCCTGCCGACAGAGCATATGCCGAGGTCGCGGACATAACAAACTTTGAACTGCAGCACAAGTTTGACCTCATTACAGCGCCTCATCGCGTAATTCAGAACCTGGAGACAGATGCCGAACTGGACGGAATGTTCCAATGCGTGCGCAGTCATCTTGCGCCCGGCGGAGTATGTGTGCTGAATGTCTTCAAGCCGAAATATGAGCGAGAGAGATTCATGGAGTGGTGTCGCACTGAGGGAGAAGTGCTGGATTATGAGCACGAGTCGGACGGTATTCGCATGACTCGTCACCGAGCGCTGCGAAAGATAGACACTGAGCACCTGGTTCTTTATTCGGACTTGATCTACCGGACATATGAGAACGAAGCTCAGACGGACGAAGCAGTGCTCAAGGTCACGATGAGATGCTATTATCCAGATGAATTCGTAAAGCTCATAATCGATCACGGTTTCAAAATCACAGGGCGCTGGGGCGGATATGCCCAGGAGCCGTACGGCGAAGGCCCAGAGCTTGTGGTTGCATTTACCGATAATGATGAGCAATGCTCACCTTAAGCTGATCTTAAGCACTCTCGCATCAAAACCTGGACAGGATATCTCGAATGTGTCACCACTGGCGGATATTTGATTGCTATCGGCAAAGAGCTCTGTCACTGTCAGCTTTTGCGAGCCGGGAAACCGTACGCGCACATTGCATGGCTCCGTCTGAACATTGGTGAGCAGCATGGTGAAGTCGCCAGCGGGATCGGTCTTGAGCAGTGTTCGGATGGGCGATGACGGCGCCGATGTCGGCAGGTCCTGTATATAAACCTCGTAGGGAATAGTTGCGGTCGATGAGAGAATAGAGGATCGCAGTTCGGCAAGCTCTCTGTTCAGGCCGACTATGGTTTCCCATAACCTGCGGGATGAGGCAATCTGCTCGGTATCTGCCATTGCGCGCTCGGGCGAATCGCAAAGACTGTAATCCGGCTGAGGGTTCGGTGCCACGCCGATGCACTTGCCGCCCCTGAGCACATATGAGTCTATCCCAAAATAGATTATGCCGGTCGCGCCATGGATCAATGCGGTATATATCATACAGCGCTCCTGCATTGGCGTGGGGAACACGCATCGGAATTTTGGATCATCGAAACTGTGTGCCTGCGCACAAAACCACATAGGCTTGCTCTGTTTAACCGATGATACGGCAAGGCCGACTGACTCGGGGATGCCCATCTCGAAACTCAGTGACGTATGTTCGCCGTTGAGTGGATAGTTGTCATGGCTTGTGACATCGCCCGAACTGTTCCATTTGATCCACCAGTCAGTGGCCGGAGGAGTTATCCAGCAGGCGTCCAGCGCAAATACCGGATGGTTCGGGTCGATGGCTTTGATCGCATCGCGTCGTGCCAGGAACTTATTGAACGCAGACTCCATATCCTTCCCCCAGTAGAGTCCAGTGGCTTCCTCATCCAGATACCATCCCAGTATGGCGGGGCTGTCTTTGTAAGTACGGACATCCTCATCGGTCGGATGGTGCGGAATAAGCCGGATGCCGGACTTTACGGCTCCATCGACCAAGTCGGATAGTTGCTGATGCTCGAAATAGTGGCAGAAGTTGAAGCCGGAGGCAGCAAGGTAATCGAACCCGAGTATGCCGCTGGATTGGTCGTTCAATACGAAATGGTATATCCCGATCGGCAGGAATGATCTGCTTGGGTCATATTTAAAAAGCATTCGTCCGCTAGAGTCGGTATGTGGCACACCCTTTTGATAGCAGGTCTGCACTGCGTCGTCGACCTTGATCCAGCCGGACATGTTTTTGTTGTCGTTAATTGTAGACATTTTCGCAACTAATATACAGCCGCCGGTTTCAGCGAACTGCATAATCCTCCGATCAAAGCAACTTAGGTTCTATTCGCCACTGCCAAAATAGGCAAATAAAGTTATCTGTTGTATGCAGGTGGCGGATTATCCTCCGACATTATAACTCGCATAAGAAACAGACGCCACGGTAATCCTTTCAACAGCAAGTTCAGGCTCACCTCACTGAGAAAATTTCGCATTAAGGCGCATGACAATCAATGCGCAAATAATGACTAAATTATGCCCGGCGATGGGAAACATGTCATTGAATGCGAAAAACAGGTGGGGCGAAAGCCATGAATAGAATAGTTGCATTAGCATATGTTACGATAATGTCTTGTTGTTTGCTGTTTGCGCCCATCGCCGCGCAAGCCGTGACATCAAATAATACTATAACGATAACTGCCACTTGCACCTATAATGCCAAAACCGGCAGTCAGACTGTTACTGCCGACTGTATACTCACTGTGATATACCCGGCAGGGCCGGGCGAAGGGCCGGAGACAAACTCTGATGAGGATCCGGTTTACATAACAGGCTGTTGGAGGCGTGTGGTCAACGATGACGGCACGACGGAATATATCTTTCATGAACCGAATGCAGTCGGCAGGCTTGTCAGAGCTTTCGTTTGGGACAACGGCACAAAGAAGCTGGTGGATGGTATTCAAGCCGAAGATGGAACAGTCGTAGTAGATGGCGTAGCGTATGAGCGTGTGCCGGGTATGTAAGCGCGCTGGCTTGATGTACATAGATAACCGGCCGGTGTCGGTCCGGCCGGTTATTTGGGAGCGGGCAGGGAAGCAAACCCTACATATTGACGCCAAGAGTCAGAATCGCAAATGTTATTACATACAGGCCGATTGCGCATCGACAGGCGTTGCGCGCGAAATCCGGGTTTCGCTTCTTATACATCTCTATCGCAACAACGAATGGCACAAAACTAAGCATCTTTACAACCACAAACACCCCAGGGCTTTTGTTGATACAGGCGGCCATTATCGGGTTCTGCTCGACGGCGATATTTGCTAACACGCAGTAAAGTGTCACCAACATATCCGCCAGGCAAATCCCAACTAGTATTAGGCTCTCGATGCTGACTCGGTATTTCACTAACACAACCTCTCTTCAATTTAACTACACTCATCATATGTTCAAAAAGTGTGCCAAGCGAGCCTCGTAAAATTACCGGTTCGTTCTGCGCCTTTGTCAAAAAGCCTCAGACTTACTATAATAGAGTGGTTCGCAAAGCCCTCCTAGTGCGGAGGGTATGTTGTGTACGAGCCTAATCCATCAAGAGGAAGAATTAGTAACATGAGTGCCGAGAAATCCGCATTGCAAAAGGCGCGAGCCGCATATCAGCCGAAGCTGCCAAAGGCGCTTCGTGCAGGGAATATAAAGGTCGAGCTTGGATTACCGACCGAACCGGCAACCGACAAAGCTGAGATCAAGAAGTTGTTTCCGCATACCTATGGCCAGCCTGTCGCCAAAATAGTCGAGGGTGAAGGCAACCTCAACAGCTCTCCTATGAAAGTAGGCGTGGTCCTTTCAGGAGGGCAGGCACCCGGCGGTCACAACGTCATAGCCGGAATTTTCGATGCCCTCAAGGCGGCCAACAAGGACACCAAGATATATGGTTTCCTGAAAGGTCCCGGAGGCTGTATAAAAGGCAAATACAAGGAACTGACCGCTGAGATTATAGACGATTATCGCAACACCGGTGGGTTCGATATGATCATGAGCGGGCGAGACAAAATAGAAAAGCCCGAAGACCTAGCCGCGTGTCTGACCAATTTCAAAGAAATGGACCTGGACGGCCTCGTAATAATCGGCGGTGATGACTCCAATACAAACGCCGCTGTGCTCGCCGAGTATCTCGACTCGCAGGATTCCAAGACCAGAGTGATCGGTGTACCCAAGACTATAGACGGCGACATGAAAAACGACCAGATCGAAGCATCATTTGGTTTCGACACAGCCGTCAAGACCTATTCCGAACTGATCGGCAATATCTGCCGTGACGCAACGTCAGCCGTCAAGTATTGGCACTTTGTCAGGCTGATGGGTCGTGCGGCGAGCCATGTGGCGCTTGAATGCGCTCTGCAGACCCACCCCAATATCTGTCTTGTTTCCGAAGAGATTCAGGAAAAGGGCACTACGCTTGGTGAGATAGTCGACTATATAGCCGGTGTGGTGGTCAAGCGCGCTGCCGAGGGCAAGAACTACGGCATTCTGGTCGTGCCTGAGGGTCTGCCCGAATTTATTTCGGACATCAAGACCATGATCGACGAACTCTCCAATATCCTTGGTAAGGAAGAGAAATACATCCGCGAGCTTGGCGATCATGAGGACCGCGTGCAATATCTGAGCGGCCAACTCTCCGATCACAGCGCACGAGTATATAGTTCGCTGCCTCTGGAGATTCAGGAAGTCCTGCTTAAGCGCGACAGCCACGGCAATGTGCCTCTCTCGCAGGTCGAGACCGAGCGATTGCTCATAGACCTGGTTGCCGATAAGATCAGACTGCTCAAGTCCAAGGGTGAGACCGAGGCTAAGTTCAGCCCGCTGGGTCACTTCTTCGGTTATGAAGGTCGATGCGCATATCCGTCCAACTTCGATGCTGACTACTGCTATTCTCTCGGTTACGCCGCAGCGCAGTTGGTCAGGGCAGAGCTCACCGGTTACACAGTGAACGTTCAGAACCTTACCAAATCGTCAGATGAATGGGTCGCAGGTGGAACACCGGTCACCATGATGCTCAACATGGAAATCCGCAAAGGCAAGCCCACTCCGGTCATCAAGAAAGCCCTTGTCGAGCTTGATGGTGAGCCGTTCAAGTATTTTGCTGTCAACCGTGACGACTGGGCGCTCAACGACTGCTATGTCTTCCCCGGTCCGATCCAGTATTTCGGTCCATCAGAAGTATGCGATGCGCCGACCTGCACTCTCGCCCTGGAAAAAGGCAAGGCTAAGGGCAAGTGCTGTTGCTGTTGCGGTAAATAATCGCTGGAGTTGTATATAATCCCTCCGGGTAATTTGCCTGGAGGGATTTTGATATCTGTGAGGATATCTGCAGTATAATAGTGTTATATGTCCAGACACTTTCCAGACGATTTCCATCCGTGCATAACCAAATGGTTCCTAGGCAGATTTGGTGAACCGACTGAGCCACAAAGGCTCGGGTGGCCGCTGATAAGCCAGGGCAGGAATACGCTCATTCTGGCTCCCACAGGCTCCGGCAAGACACTTGCCGCCTTCCTTGCCGGGATCAACCGTGTGCTATGCGACCTCGAATCAGGTAAGTCTGAGCAGGGAATCGAGATTTTATATATTTCGCCGTTGAAGGCTCTGAACTACGATATCGAACGAAATCTCTCCCAGCCCCTTACTGAAATTCACGATACGGCACGGCAGATGGGTCATTCGCTGCCTGAGATCAAGACAGCAGTGCGCACGGGCGACACTCCTGCCAACGAGCGCCGACGGATGCTTACCAAGCCGCCCCATATTTTGATCACCACGCCGGAGTCTCTGCACATAATACTCACATCATCCGCACGCAAGGTCCTTGAGACAGTCCGATATGTGATAGTCGATGAGATTCATGCCCTAAGCCCGAACAAGCGCGGTGTATTTTTGTCTATCCTGCTGGAACGGCTGGAGGATATCTGCCGCACACCGCCCGTGCGCATAGGTCTTTCGGCCACTCAAAAGCCTCTTTCTGAAGTTGCAGCTTTTCTGGGTGGATTCGATAACTCAGGGATGGCGAGGCCGGTAGAGATAGTCGATACTGGAGTAAGCAGGCGTGTGGATTTGAAAGTCGTCTGCACGTGTAATGACCTGCGCCAGCCCGGTGAGGGATCGGTCTGGCCGTCTATATACAGACGGCTGCTGGACTTGGTTCAGTTCCATAAGTCAACTATCATCTTCGCCAACACTCGGCGCATAGTCGAACAGCTCACGTTAGGGATCAACGACCTTGCAGGTGAGGAGATCGTCCGGCCTCATCATGGAAGCGTCTCAGCTCCTATGCGGCGCATGACCGAGACTGCTCTCAAAGACGGCACCCTGAAGGGCGTCGTCGCTACGGGCACACTCGAACTCGGGATAGACATGGGCGCTGTTGAGCTTGTTTGCCAGGTGGAGTCACCAAAAGAAGTCTCCAGAGGCTTGCAGCGAGTAGGCCGCGCTGGGCATGTGCACACAGCCATCAGCAAGGGCAGGATCATTCCCAAGACACATCCAGACCTGGCTGAAGCGGTGAGTGTGGCAAAGGGCATGCTCGAAGGCGATGTGGAGCCTATAAGCGTTCCCAAAAACTGCCTGGACGTGCTCGCTCAGCAGATAGTGGCGATGGCCGCTCTGGAGAGTGCCATATGGCCGGAAATCTATGCAACTTTCAGGCGCACCTACTCTTTCAATCAGCTCTCGGAGGAAATGTTCAACCTTACACTCCAGCTTGTCTCAGGCAGGTATCCGTCCAAAGCGTTCAAAAATTTGCGCCCGAGGGTTTCTTTCGACAGGGTGACGGGCAGAATATCTCCCCTGCCGGGAGCGCAGCGATTGGTGATTGCAAACGGCGGCGCAATACCAGACACCGGCCAATACGGCGTATATCTGTCCGAGCCTCACCTCAAAATTGGCGAACTGGACGAAGAGTTCGTCTACGAAAGGCGGGTCGGAGACACCTTTTCGCTGGGAACTAACAGTTGGAGGATCGCAAAGATCGAGACTGACCGGGTTATAGTAACGCATGGTTCGGCCTATCAGGCTCAGACGCCTTTCTGGCGGGGTGAAAGCGTGCCCAGGTCAGTAAGGACGGGCAAAATGATGGGCGAGATGCTGCGCGAAATTTCCGAACAGGGTGATAAGGCTCATGACTGGGCACTGCAAAACCTGCCTGTCGATATGCAGGCGGCGAACAACCTCGTGAGCTTTGTGCATACGCAGGGGCAGTCAGGCCTGCCGACGGACAGACGCATAGTGCTGGAGAGCTTTTCAGACGAAATAGGCTGCAGCAGGCTGGCACTGCTGAGCGTGTTCGGCGGCAAGGTTCACAATGCCCTGAGGATCGCGCTTTCGGCTCTCATCAAGCGTGAACTGGGAATCGACCCCGAGACAATTTCAGGAGACAACGGCGTGCTCTTCCGCCTGCCTGATTCCGACTCGCCCATTCCATTCGGCATTTTCAGGATGCTCACGCCTGAGTTGGCCTATGACCTTATTATGGAGGAACTGCCAAATACGGCGCTCTTTGGACTCAGGTTCAGGCAGAACGCCGCCCGTGCGCTGCTGCTGCCGGGAGCCGGGCATGGAAAGCGCACTCCTCTCTGGCTTCAGCGCATGAAGGCAAAAGATCTGCTCTTCATTGCCAAGCAGTTCGACGGCTTCCCGATAGTGATCGAGACATTCCGTGAATGCCTGCGCGACTATCTGGGAATGGACGAACTGCGCGAAATACTCTCGCAAGTCCAGTCGGGTGAGATCGAGGTCAATACAGTAGAGAGGCAAATACCCTCGCCCTTTGTCTCTTCCATGCTCCTCAATTTCCAGATGATCTATCAGTATGAATGGGACCAGCCCAAGGGCGCACACAGGCGCAGGCATGCTCCAGTCGAACGAGCGCTTATAGACGAACTGGTGGACGGCAGACTTGGCCGCGATCTCAACGAAAAGGCATTAACTGACCTCGACAACATGCTCCAGGGTATCGGTGAGCGATATCGAGCGCGCACAGCCGAAGAGTTGTATGAACTGGTCAGGCGACTGGGCGATATACCCGAGGAGTCTGCCGCCGAAAGGTCTGCTGAGCCTGAGATGATAGCTGAGCTTATTGAAGAAGGCAGGCTGGTTCGCGTCACATTTACAGACAGCAGGCGACCTGCCAGATTAGTCGCCGCCGATCATCTGGACGGTTATCTGCGCGCAATATCGGGTGACAATAATGCTCTCGATGAAATACTGGACAGTCATATATCCAGCAGAGGAGTGATTGTGCCGGTCGATATAGCCGATGATTACGGCCTGTCTGCAGACATTGTAAATAGGAAAATTCAGACTATGGCAGTCTCTGGTGAGCTTATAGAGATTCAACCGGCTTCACATTCTCGAAAGGTGCGGTATGTAAGCTCTGACCATATTGAGTCTGTATACCGCCGCACTCTGGCAATCGGCAGGATGGAGTCGAAGCCGGTTTCGGCACAGGCATACTCGGAATTTCTACTGCGCTGGCAGCATATGCACCCGGATCACATGCTCTCCGGCCAGGACGGCACTCGCAGCGCTCTGCGTCAACTCGAAGGAGTATCCCTGCCTTATGGAGTATGGGAACCGGATATACTCGCACGCAGGGTGAAGGACTTCAGAGTCGATCATCTGGACGATTTGTGCATGGCTGCGGAATTCGTCTGGACGGGCCAGTCTTCCGACCCGGAAAAGGCAGGAAACATAGCGTTCCTCGCAAGAGAGGGTTTGCCTGCGCTGTATCCATTGGTACATGCAGGCTCACACGATATAGAAGTCTCGCGCGATAAAGAAAAAGTGCTTCGCTGTCTCAAGGATAGAGGAGCATCGTTTGTGATAGACATTGTCGCCGAAACCGGGTTGGACTCGCGGGTTGTCGGCAGAGCGCTCTGGGAGATGATATGGACAGGTGAGGTCACTCACGACAGCTTCAAAATACTGCGCTCAGGCAAACCCCCGGCAGTATCATCACCCAAACCGGCTGCAAGCCTTTCATATCCCACTGACAGACGCCAGTATTATCGGAGCCGCTCGCGGATTGCAAAGTCTTTCGGCAGACAGCCTGCTTCGAGCCACGGCAGGTGGTCTCTGCTCTCATCACTTGTGGGAGCCGGGCAGGATGAGCGCGAGTCACTGGAGATATACGCACGTGTGCTGCTCGAGAGGTATGGTGTGGTGGCGAAAGATATCGTCAACCGCCCCGGTGAGCCGGACACGGCTTGGGGCGACCTGTATCAAATTTATCAGAGAATGGAACTGGCGGGCGAGATTGAGCGGGGATATTTTATAGATGGTCTGGGCGGAGCGCAGTTCGGCCTGCCTGAAGCTGTGGATACCCTTATGGGACGTTCACGTATAGGGCAATTGACCACGACTGAGAAGAATGCAGTGCTGATAAATGCATGCGACCCGGCATATCTGTTCTCATCCTCCGGTCCGTTCGATATCGGATTCGGCAGGCTGGCTAGGCTGCCCGCCAACTATGCTGTGGTTTTGAACGGCCTGCCTGTTATCAGCCTGGAAATGGGGTCGAAGACTCTAAGGATCAGGGACGGTCTATGTGATGATGACACAGTCTTGGCAATATCGGCTCTCGTTCACCTTGTCGACAGTCCATGGCCAGTTCGGCCGTTTCGCAAGGTGGAGATATCGCAGTTTGACAATACGTCGATCATTGGAAGCCGCGTAGCGGATATGCTGGAGTCGGCAGGGTTTGAAAAAGAGAGCAGCCGGATGGTATTATGGCGAAAATGAATGAGGTGTGGTAAATGGACATACCGGAGTATCCCGGTTCAAGAGAATTGACTATAAAAGACAAGCCTGTCTTCGACGCTGTATTTATTGCAAACCCGCCGGAGATATCGACTTATACTTTCACCAATATATTTGCATGGCGCAAGCCATACAATACCAGGCTTTCACGCGTAGGTGATTTTCTGATACTCACCGAGCATGTCAATGATAAAGTTATGTGTCTGGAGCCGTTGGGCGCTGGTGACGCGGCAAAGGCGGTTGATGAAGTGTTTCGGCTATCCGAGGACGATATCGAGTTTAAATGTATTCATGCAGGCGTGGCGCATCAAGCAAATAATATGGGATATGTGGTTGCACAGGACCGTGATAATAGTGATTATCTCTACCTTACCTCAGACCTGATCGAACTGGGTGGCAGGAAATATGACGGCAAACGAAACTGGATCAGCCGGTTCAAATCACAGTATGAGTATGAATATGTCCGCATGCCGCACGTCAGTCCCGAAGAGGCGATTAAATTTGCGGATTACTGGTGTGAGCAGCGCGACTGCCGCAGCAGCGAAGGCCTCAAGAATGAACACACGGCGGTCTATGAGATGCTTTCAAATTTCGATGAACTGGGCATCATCGGCGGCGCGATCAAGATAGACGGCAGCATAGCGGCTTTTTCACTGGGCGAAGCGCTCAATACCGAGACAATGGTGATTCATGTCGAGAAAGCAAGCTCGGGAATGGACGGCGTATACCAGGTCATCAACAATGAGTTCGCAGTCCATGAGGCTTCCGGGTTCAAATATATAAACAGGGAGCAGGACCTGGGAATAGCCGGTCTGCGCAAGGCTAAGGAGTCTTATCACCCGGTCAAAATGGTTGAAACATACCGAATCAGGCGGGCTTGATATTGTTTCGGTTTCATCGCCCGTGGAAAAAAGCAATCTTGAACCATTTTTCAGGGGGGATGACAATGAATATAAAAGAGATCATGACAACCGATGTCATAACATGCAGCCCTAATGAGACTCTAATGCAGGTCGCCCAAAAGATGCAGAGTATGGATGTGGGCTCATGTCCGGTGGTCCATCAGGATAATTTGGTTGGAATAATCACCGACCGCGATATCACCGTCCGCGCAATCTCAAAGGGCTTCGACCCGGCTAATACATATGTCAATGAGATAATGAGTAAAGACCCTATATTCGGCAGTCCGAATATGAGCGTGGAGGACGCATGCGCACTCATGCAGGATAACCGCATACGCAGGCTGCCGGTAGTGGATCGGGGAAAACTGGTGGGGATCGTCACATTGGCTGACCTGGCTATCGACCTGGAAGAAGATGAAATGATTGCGGAGACTCTGGAGAAGGTCTCCATGCCAATCTACTGATATCCCTAACCCGGATTATGCGGTAAGCGCATAATCCGGCTCTCTGAGAGCATTATTCACGTTCCTCGTGAATAATGCGGGCTAATCGCGAAAACGTGTGGTTGTGATCCCTCCGGCATCCCCATACTGGAGGGATTTTTCACGACTCGTTAAGCCCCGGAGATAACCTGGCGCACAACCTCGAAGTTATCGAACGGAGGCATGAAATACACTCCCCCGAACTCCTGCTTCGCCGCAAGATATATCTGCCGCGCGATCCTCACCCCCTCAGCCTTTGCGGCCTCAGGCTCGGCTGAAGCAAGTGTCTTGCGGATATCTTCGGGTATGTTCATGCCCGGGACCTCGTTATGCAGGAACTCGGCATGGCGCGAACTGCGCAGGGGCAGCACACCGACAAGTATCGGTATATTCCAGTCGTCGGGAATGCTCTTGACGACTTTCCGCAGTGGTTCGAGGTCGAATACAGGCTGGGTCATCAGGAAATTGGCTCCCGCCTCGCGTTTTTTGGCAAGGCGCGCAATCTCCTTGTCGATATCATCTGCTGCAGGGTTCAATGCAGTGCCTATAGCAAAACTGGTAGGCACGCCTATCTCTCTGCCGGTGTAATCCAGGCCATGGTTGAGCGAGTTTATTATCTTGACCAAGCCGTCGGATGTGACATCGAAGACAGACGTTGCGGCGGGGTAGTCCCCTGCGCTGGCCGGGTCTCCGGTCAGGGCAAGGATGCCGTCTATACCCAGCGCCGATGCGCCCAACAGAGTGGAGTGCATCCCCAGCAGATTGAGGTCGCGGCAGGTCAGGTGGAGAATTGTCGCGATCCCAAGTTCCCGGCGGACCAGATGAGCAAACGCCACAGCACTCATGTGCATGCGCGCCATGGGATTGTCCGTGACATCTATTGCCGATATACCCGCCGCCACCAGCGGTCTGAGTTTGTTTATGAGAGTGTGATAGTCCGCATTCTTTGGAGGCGTGACCTCGACAGTGACAAAACTGCCATTCATCCTACGCAGCAGCGGCGAATGGTCTCTCGCCTGGCCGACTTTTATGCTTTCTCTTGCCTGTGCCTGCCTGATTTTGGCCGGAACAGGCCTGGGCATAGTCTTGACCTTTGCTGCAAGGGCTTCTATATGTGCCGGGGAAGTGCCGCAGCATCCTCCCACGATGGATGCGCCCGCCTGGACTATTTCAGCGCCTCTGTCTGCAAAATATTTCGCGCCGGATATATAAAGTGTTCGCCCTTCGACATTGGTCGGATAGCCTGAGTTCGGCTGAGCCGATATAGGCAGGTCGCTGATCTCATGCAGAGCCTGCACAGACCGGATAGTCTGCTCTGGACCCACGCTGCAATTGACCCCTATGACGCTGACAGGATATTCCGACAATTTCGAGACTATATCATCCAGGCTGTCGCCGCGCTCCGTGGTCAAGTCTGTCCCTATAGCAAACTGGACTATGACCGGCAGTTCACAGCTCGCCAATGCTGATTCCAGCATCACGCTTGCCTGGTCGAGGTCGGTGAGGGTCTCGAATATGAGCATATCGACTCCACCGTCGACAAGCCCGGTCACCTGGTCCTTAATACTGCATTGCACGTCCTCGATATCGACAGACCCGATAGGGGACAGGCTTACTCCCAGCGGACCGACCGAACCGGCAACCAGAACTTTTGAACCCGCCACGTCTCTTGCCAGTCTGGCTCCAGCCAGATTTATGTCGTAGACCTTGGCTTCCAGGCCATGATGAGAGAGTTTGAACCGGTTTGCTCCGAAGGTGTTTGTCTCGATTACGTCTGCGCCCGCTTTGATGTAGTCGGCATGCGCCTGGCAGATGAGATATGGCGAGGAGAGGTTGAGTTCCTCGAAGGGATGCTTATGACTGACACCGCGCTCGACAAGGAGCGAACCCATAGCGCCGTCAAATACGACGACCCTCTGACTGAAAATATCTGGAAGTTTCCTGGGATTGGGCACAATCAGCTCCTATCCGATGCCAAGCTGCTTGAGTTTCTTTTTGCTGCACTCGGAGCATCTGAACTCGGGATCAGGATCGTCACGGCGGTCGTATCCGCGAGGATCGTAGCGCAGTCGCCTTACAGCAGTGTATTTGCCGCAGTCATGGCATCTGCCGATCTGCATGAACTCCCATTCCTGGACCTTTGCGCCGAAGATAAACCGGTCGACCCAAAAGAATATGCTTGCTCCGATCAGGTTCGCCAGTGCAACAGACCAGAAACCCGAACCGAATGTGTGCACTATAGGATAAAGGATCGGGGTTGAAAGCTGCCAGCGCAGCACATAGAGTAGAAATTTGAGCATTGGTTATATCCTGCTGACTATCTTGTTGTGTTCGTCGACCAGCACTACTTTGCGTTGTACCGGTTCATCGGTCAGGCAAAATGCCGCGATAATTACCTTATCGCCTACACTGCACCTTCTGGCTGCGGCACCATTAAGGCATACCACGCCGCTGCCTCTTTCGGCGGGGATGGCATATGTCTCCAGCCGTTCGCCGTTATTGATATTCCAGATGTGAACAAGCTCGCCGTCGACTATATCAGCCGCGTCCAGCAGGTCCTGATCGACAGTAATGCTGCCGACGTAGTCTACGTCGCACTGCGTGACGGTGGCTCTGTGTATCTTTCCTTTGCAAATGGTTAATAGTTTCAATTCATAGCTCCAATTTCTGCTAATAGTATATCAAATTGGGGGGCGAGATGCGAGAGGTGAGACGCTGATGTTGATCGAATAAGTCTTTGGAGGCGTTTGTTGTGCCAAAACTTATTCAGTGCGTTCCAAATTTCAGTGAAGGTCGTCGTGCAGAGGTCGTGACAAAGATAGCCGAAGCGATAGATAAGGCGTCCGGCGTAAAGATAGTCGATTATTCCATGGACGCCGATCACAACCGCTCGGTGGTGACCTTCATAGGCAGGCCGGACGATATCCATAAGTCTGTTCTTGCTGGAGCGCGTGCAGCAGTCAAACTGATAGATTTGAACAGACATACAGGCGGCCACCCGCGGATAGGCGCGATGGACGTGGTGCCGGTGGTTCCGCTGGACGAGATGACCATGGACGAGGCTGTCGATCTCGGTCATGCCATTGGCCGGGATATAGCGAACAGCCTTGATATTCCTGTCTATTTCTATGAGCAGTGTGCGCTGAGAAGTGAATGTGTGAACTTATCCGATATCCGCAGAGGTGGTTTTGAAGCCTTGAGAGAGCATGGCCTTACGGATGGCCGTAAGCCTGATGTCGGCCCGAACCATGTCCATCCGACGGCAGGTGCGACAGTGGTCGGCGCACGGGGTCCATTGATAGCATATAACGTCAACCTTAAGAGCAATGACATCACCGCAGCCAAAGCTATTGCAGCCAAGATCAGGCATCTGAGAGACTCAGGCAGAGCCATGCCCGGAGTGAAGGCAATAGGTGTATATCTGAAGTCACGCGACATTGCACAGGTCTCCATGAACATTACTCAGCCGCACTTGGTGAGTATGTGGGATGTATACTCGTTCATCAAGCAGCAGGCACAGGATATGGGGGTCGAAATTTTGGAGTCCGAACTTATCGGTGCAGTCAGGCAGCATGATGTTAATGATGAGACAGCCTCTGCCATGAACCTCAAGGGCTTTTCAGATAAGAGGATACTGGATAGCTGGATGCGCGAGTTCGAAAAGTGATATGAAGCAAACGGGCAATAGCCAGTCTAGTGACATAAAATCACGCAATCCAGGTCGTCAAATCTTCCCGTAGGGTCGATCTGAGGGTGTTCCTTAAGATATAAATCGATCCATTTCCATTCAAGGTCGCGCACCCAATAGATTCGCTTCCCAGACTTTTTTCCATACAGCCGTGCAAGTGTCGGCAGCGACGGTATCGCAGTATGAAGCTGCTCATCTTCATCACGCATTTTTTGGAGAATACTATCGCAATCTGCTGATTCCAACCATTCTATATTGTCCGGCCATACGCTGATGAGATAGACTCGCCTGTCTTTGCGGGGATACTTACCCGCCTCAATCGCAGATACCCACTCGCCCTCCGACAGATAGCATCGCCCTCGGTTGTTGATGCCTTGGTTTATATATCGGAGCACATTCTCAGGCAGTGCCTTGACTTGCACGTCCAGCACCCGCTCGTCTTCCAGGTGCTTGCCGCGGCCGCGATAGTCCCATGGGCATATACACCGCCCGGTCATACCGGCAATCTGATCGAGCAATTCCACAAGAGATGGGATGCCGTCAACTCCTTTTTTCGAGAGGAAGATGGTCTCCTGGCGCTTCAGGCCAAGCTCCGCCGCTGTCTTGGCGATAAGCATTGTGTAGTCCCAGTCGCCGCTGCGGCCTGCCCATTTATCGTGGAAATCTTTCATGCCATAGAAAGTGATGCCGACTGTGGTAATGCCCATCTCTTTGCGGGCGAGCAGATATTGTTCAAGTTCCGTCTTCGTTCTGAGTTCCATTCCATTTGTGGGCAGGTATGACCAGTTTGTAGCTCCCGCGGCTTTACAAAACAGTCTGCCCTCAATATCCTCGGAGGAATCGCATGAATAACCTGTAATGATGTCTATTGCAAGGTCATCAAAGCTGTGCGCATCCCTCCAGCGCAGAAATTTCTTACCAAGCGCCTTCATCCTGTCAAATGATACGCCGCTGAGTCTGCTGCCACTATTTAGAAGACAGTGACGGCAGCGGCATGAGCACTGCTTCCCAAACCACTGTATAATGACGCAGATATCTTTGGCATTTGAGCACCGTTCGTCTTTAAGACTTCTTTCAACTTCCACAAGCATCTCCTTTCTCAAATGATGCCTGGCACGATACAGTCTGTTTTTCACGGATGATACCGACGACGTCAGAATGTTGGCTATCTCATCGTGCGAGTAGCCATCGACATAGTGGAGGATGATTGGAAGCCTGTAATTCTCCGGCAGCCCGGCAAGAGCCTGATGCACCCTGCATGCATTTTCAGAACGCTCCGCAGCCTCCTGCGGGCTTGGTTCGCCGCTTGGCTGATCCTGTGCATTGGGATCATCCAGGGAAAAGTAATTACGCCTGCGGCGAATTGCGCCTAATGCGGCCGTGACGGTAATCGAGCAGAGCCAACTGCCGAATTTCTGAGGATCTCGCAGAGTCTGCAGGTCCAAAAACGCATGAACGAATGTGTCCTGTGCGGCATCTCTGGCGGCCTCAAAATCTCCAAGCTTTGAATAGGCGATCCCAAATACCGCACTCCGATACCTGCGCACCAACTCATCAAACGCCGTGCGTTCACCCTGTTGTGCCGATCTTACGAGATCAATGTCGGGTTTATCAGTTGTCATCATGTTCCTCCGATATTAATGCTGCATTCGGAACCGCAAAAGTCGCGCGGAATCAAAACTATTATAAATTGCATAAGCGGATTGGCAGGCTGAACCTCTTGAAGCATAAGGCGATAAATGAATTATATTAGTTGGAGTTGAAGTATACCTTGACCTTTAGCCCTGATTTCATTATGGTAGAGATGGGTAAATTAAAACGTGACACACGCTCTTATAATAGTCTTTGCCCTCCTTGCTATCACGCCGGTCTTCGGCCAGGGGATAAGGCTAAAAAACTCAAACGGGGACATTATCGACCCCTCAAAGACAGCCCAGGCCAGCATCAAAAAGACATGTGGCGATTGCCATGATGTCGATGCAAACGCGCGTTCACTCCATTTTAACACCGGCTCGTTCAAGCCGGACCCACAGACAAGCCAGTGTCTCTTCTGCCATCCGATCAAAAGCCATACTATTAACGCAAAGCATATTACAAAGCCATCCGATGCCGTTTGCGACTCATGCCACCCGGATATAGCCGGCGAGGTAAGATCGAGTGTCCATGGAAGGCCGAACAAGCATCATGGCGACCATCCGAGATGCACTTCATGCCATAAAGGCTATCCTCACTCACGTGGTCATAAGATGACCCGAAGTCGTCAGTTATCGATGTGCACAGGCTGCCACAATGATAAAAAGCTGATGAGGCATTACGGCGTAAAGCCCAACGCAGTGTCCTCATATGAGTGCAGCTATCACGGCAAAGCACTGATGCATGATGCCAAAATGGGCACAGCCACATGCGTCGATTGTCATGACAGCCACCATGTACTCTCGCCGGATGCCAAAGGCTCGCCCACAAGCACTGCCAACGTTGCCGGGACATGCCGAAAATGCCACCCCGGAGCAAGGTTCAATTTTGCAGCGTCAGGCGCAAATCATCTACAGATTGAGATCGAGCAGTCCGCTTTATTGAGAGCGGAAAGGCAGCTTTTCCACATGCTGACATGGGTGGTGATGCTTGGCCTGGTCGCAATGATCACTCTCGACCTCAGGAAAAAAGTTTTCTGCAGAAACTGCTGCCCAAGATCGGGCAGATTATCAGCCACGCTCATCGCACTGAGCTTTTATTCGCTTGTCACCGGCGTTCTGACGGCGTCACTCAACACAAGGGCCGCGAAGTGGGCATGGACACTGTGGGCAGTCCTGCTGGCATCGGCATTTATAGCCTACCTCATCAAGACCAGACGTATCCCTGAAAAGAGACCCAAACGATATTATGAGCGTTTCACACTGTCCCAGAGGCTCCAGCACATGTTGCTTGCCCTGAGTTTCACGATACTGGTGCTCACAGGCATGCCGCTCAGATATGCCGATGTCGGTTGGACCAGTCACCTTAACTCTCTATTCAGCGGTTTCGAGGGAGCGCGTATTGCGCACAGAGTGGGAGCAATGGGGTTGGTACTCGTCTGGGTTTGGCACTGCATATACCTGCTTGTGCAATGGAAAAGAACAGGCTTTTCATTCAAATCATGGAGTATGTGGCCGACCAGAAAGGACTTTACCGACCTTATAGTGACGATCAGATTTGGCTTGTCCGGCAATATAAAACGCCCCGAATATGACCGGTTCAGCTTTCGAGAGAAGTTCGACTACTTTGCCGTGTGGTGGGGTGTGCCTGTCATGATAATCTCGGGGCTGATATTGTGGTTTCCCGTCCAGATTGGAAACCGTCTGCCTGCAATTGCGCAGTCGGTGGCGCTTATCGCCCACAGCGATGAAGCTCTGCTGGCAGTGCTCGCCATAGTGGTCTGGCATTTCTATAATGTGCACCTAAACCCCGACAATTTCCCTGCCAATCAGGCATGGCTAACCGGGAGGCTTTCCGAGGCCGAGATGGAGCGAGAGCATCAGGCAGAAAAGGTAAAGATCGACAAAAAGATGGGGTTGGACGACTAATTTTTTGTCGGCCGTCTGCTTTACTTAAGATTTGACTCATGTTAGCATTGCTCATGTAATTGTGACAGACTCATCCTTAATGAGCATTACTTAAAGAGGAAGAGGCGCCTAACCTGCATTATTCACGAGGAGTGTGAATAATGCTCTCGGAGCCCGTATTATGCTACGGGCTGACCGCACTCCTTTGGGCGGTGATGGGACCGCAAATGGTTCAAAAAGGCGCGGTGGGAAGCGTGGAAAACCAAGGAGGACGCTTCTCAATATGCGTAACGTCAAGACATGGACCATTGCAGCACTCGTGGTCCAAATCCTCGCATTTGCTGCAACATCATCACCAGCCGCTAAAAAACACCCGGTCTCTGCCGCTTCCGAACAGTCAACTGCCAAACAGGAACCTGTCGACAACAACGAATCGCCCGGTGAGATCATACTCACACTTGATTCCGACACAGACCAAATCATCTCCTCAGAAGAAAACCAAGCGATGGACCCCAGGATGGAACTTAAGAAAACTGCTCTCCAATATCTGGGCACGCCTTATAGATGGGGAGGGACCACACCCAGCGCATTCGACTGCTCCGGCTTTACACGCTATGTCTACAAACAGATGGGAGTAAAAATCCCCAGGACCGCCCGCCAGCAGTATAGGGCAGGCAAACCGGTCAAAGCCGGCAATTGGGAGACAGGCGACCTGGTCTTCTTCGACATTAAGAAGGGCTATGTCAGTCATGTAGGGCTTATACTGGCTTCATGCGTATTTATCCACGCCTCAAACCCAATGTCCGGGGTCAAGATCGACAGCCTTAAGGAGAACTTTTACAAGAGGTATTATGTCGGCGCCAGAGCATATGACCTGACATAGCAGCCATTGTGAGATTGCCGATTAAGTGCTACCATTTACTGTAGCATTCATCCAAAAAGAGGTTAAAAATTGCCGGCAACAAAGAACAAGCCGATCACGGCTGTAATAGTAGGCGCGGGACACCGCAGCATCGCATACTCCAAATATTCGCTCCAACATCCTGATGAACTGAAGATAGTCGGTGTGGCCGACCCGAACGAATATCGTCGGGCGCAGGCCGCTGAACTCTTCGGTTTTGGATCGGACATGTGCTTTGAATCCGCAGATGAGCTTGCAGAAAAAGGACAGTCGGCCGATGCTGTCATAAACGGCACAATGGACCTCCAGCATGTGCCCACAGCGATACCTCTGCTCAAAGTGGGCTATGACATGCTCCTGGAAAAGCCGATAGCCACCAGCGAGGCGGAAGTCAGGCAGCTTTATGCGGTAGCCAAAGAGTGCTCCAGCACTGTGATGATCTGTCATGTGCTCAGATACGCGCCATTTTATGCAAAGATACGCGAGATAGTCGCCGCGGGAGATATAGGCGACATCGTCAGCATGATGACTGCGGAGAACGTCAGCTATCACCATATGGCCACGGCATTCGTGCGCGGCAAGTGGAACCGGCTCGAATACGGCAGCACGATGCTGATGTCCAAATGCTGCCATGACCTGGACCTCATCACATGGATGAAAAGCGGGGTCGCGCCAAAAGCTGTGGCAAGTTTCGGCAGCCTGATGCAGTTCAAGCGTGAGAATGCACCCGAAGGCTCTGGTGAGCGCTGCGTGGTGGACTGTAAGATCGAAAAGACCTGCCCATACTCGGCAAAGAAGAACTATATCGAGCAGGGTATATGGGGCTTTTATGCCTGGCAAGGCATAGAGGATCAGGAACAGAATGAAGAAAACTGGATGAAGTCGCTGGCAACGGACAATCCGCACGGGAGGTGCGTGTGGCGCTGTGACAACGATGTGGTCGACCACCAGAGTGTCGCAATTGAATTTTCGGACGGCTCCACTGCATCTCACAATATGACCGGCGGCACATCACGCCCATGCAGGTCCATGCACCTGATCGGCACTAAGGGCGAGATACAAGGTGTGATGGAAGACGGATATTTTGTGGTGCGCCACCCCGATGCTCGCAAGGGACACGAATGGTCGGAAGAAAGGGTCAAGACGGAAGTGACCAACGATCCACATGGCGGCGGAGACCTGCGCCTTGTGGGCGACTTCGTGCGTACCTTGTTGGGTGAGCCGCGTTCGATCTCATGCACCAGCCTCGAAGATTCTATCTATGGCCACTTGATAGGGTTCGGGGCAGATCAGGCGAGAGTCGAGCGCAGGGTAGTCGACATAGTGAAGTAGCTATTATGTATGATGGATCCCATGCTTCATAAGGGCTTTGGGATATTTCGCCGAAAGCACACTCACGTTGGAGGCGCCAACTGCTTTGCGTTCGATACCGGTTGCTGCCGAGGAAGTGACCGCGCCGGATGGTCTTGCATCCAAGTTGTTTCATAGATAATTGTCATCCCGTCAGCCTGGTATTTGTCAACTAAATGCAAATTTGCTTGCCAAATTCAATTTGACACAGTGAAAACTCGGAGGTATACTGACTTTAGACTAAGAAGGAGGTGGTGGCTTTATGGATCATAGTCAACGAGGTGACCGCGCAGGTTAGTATTTTAGCCTGTGGTCGTTTCGACCACCTTGGTCATGAATGTTGGCCCTCGCGCGGAAGCTTCAACTATCCGTGAGGGTAGGAAATCAATTGCCGCCGCTGATCACCAGCGGCGGCAATTTACATCTTTATCGCAAGTTACCCTGATAAAATCCCCTAATATGGGTAAAAAAACTCTCCATTTATACCGACAACATATGGCATAACAGTTCAAAATATGTGATACAAAATGCGCGTATGTATTATATTCGCGCACTGGGCATTTTGAGGGAACTTTGTGAACCAATTGCACGTCTCATGTACGAATGCGATGAGGCGGGCAGGTTCGGCGCAAAATGTGACTAAGTTGTTTGATAGTGACCATCAATGTTGGTATAATTACCAAGAATTGGTAGGTCTGTTAAGTCAAGCACTGACTATAGTCGCATTAGCGCGGTCGGTGCTTGATTGCTTTATCGAGGGGTGATGTCCGATGCAAGCCGAAAGAGAAATTTTGTTGACCGCAGGCGGTCTGAAGAAAATAGAAGATGAACTCAATCAACTGCGAACGGTTGGCCGCAAACGTGTAGCCGAACGTATTCGCGAGTCCATGCAACTGGCAGGCGAACTCAACGACAATTCAGAATACGATGATGCAAAGAATGAGCAGGCCTTTATTGAAGGGCGGATTGACGAACTCAAACAAATACTCGCAACTGCGCGTGTAATTGAGGACATGGATGTGCTCACGGACTGCGTGAGCATCGGTTCAATAGTCAGGGTAAGAGACATGGAAACCAAGGACGATTGGGAATGGACAATCGTCGGCACATTTGAGGCAAACCCGGCAGAGGACCGCATTTCAAACGAGTCACCAGTCGGAGAAGCTCTTATGGGTAAGAAAGTCGGTGATATTGCAGTTGTAGAGATTCCGGCAGGACTTGCAAAGTATGAGATACTGAGCATTCGCAAGTAAGAGGAATTTCCAATAGAACAAGCGAACAAAAACCTGCGGGCTCGCTCCCCGCAGGTTTTTTTGTGCTTATTTATTTCCCTCCAGGTAAGATACCTGGAGGGATAACTAACTATAATGGCAAGTAGTAGACGGAGTCTGGCACTCGGCTCTCTACTCTCCGCTCTGGGCATTTTAGGAATCGTGGCATGAACACTCTCGCGACTGCTCCGCAGCGCTGTTGTGTTCGCCACGAAGGGAACGAAAATGCCCCGCATTTTCGAAGGAGACAGACATTGGAAGAACATTTGATTCCTGAAGACGAACTTATCAAGGCAAGGGTCGAAAAGCTGGAGAAGATGAAATCTCTGGGCAAGGACCCATTCGCTCAAGAAAAGTATGAACGCCGCGCGGCGATAAAATATATTGAGGGCAATGAAAAACGCTTTGAGCCTTACAGCGCTGATGTGATAGCTGTATATGAAGAGAATGAACCTAAAGAAGGTGAAGAGGCAAAGGCAAAAGTTGACGTATCTCTTGCCGGACGAGTTGTCTCTGTTCGGCTGATGGGCAAGGCTGCGTTCGTTCATATTCAGGATCGCAAAGGTAAGATACAGGTCTATCTCAAGAGGGACGATCTCGGAGATGACTACGAGATGGTAAAACTGCTTGACCTGGGAGACTTTATCGGCATAACAGGCTATATGTTCCGCACACGCACCGGTGAGATATCAGTTCACGCCGGGTCGATCACGGTGTTGGTGAAGTCTCTCAGGCCGATACCGTTCGGCAAGGAGAAGGGTGACCAGCACTGGTACGGCCTGCAGGATGTCGAGCAGAGATATCGCCAGAGACACGTCGATCTGGTAACCAACGGCGAGAGCCGAGACACATTTATCAAGCGCACTATGATCGTGCGAGCCATACGTGAGTTCTACGACAACCGCGGATACCTCGAAGTCGAGACGCCGGTGCTGCAGGCAGTGGCGGGCGGCGCGGCGGCCAGGCCGTTTCTGACCTATCACAACGCGCTTGAGCATGAGTTCCACTTGAGAATCTCTCTCGAACTCTATCTCAAGAGGCTGATTGTCGGCGGATTGGAAAAAGTATATGAGATAGGCCGGGTCTTCAGAAATGAAGGCCTTTCGACTCGTCATAACCCTGAGTTCACCCTTCTCGAAAGTTATGAGGCCTATGCGAACCTGGAAGACATGATGAGTCTTTTTGAGGAATTGTTCAACCATATCAGCAAGACACTTTACGATGGGCCTACTATTCCGTATCAGGGTAAGACAATAGATTTCACCGCTCCATGGACCAGAATGCCGATTCTTGAAGGCATAGAGAAGTACTCCGGTGTAAAACCTGATGCATTCGGCAGTCTTCCGAGTGCATTGGCCGCAATGGAGAAGCTGGGACTGCCGACCGAAGGCGAGCATGTGGTCGGCGGCATAATAGAAAAGATATTCGAGAGGTTTGTCGAGCCGAACCTGACACAGCCGACATTTGTGACCGACTTTCCTCTGGAGACCTCTCCACTGGCAAAAAAAGTGCCGGGCAACGAGAAGTTTGTACGCAGGTTTGACCTCTATATAGGCGGCAAGGAGATAGCTCAGGCAAACTCAGAGCTCAACGATCCCATAGATCAGAAAGAGCGGTTTGTGGGTCAGGCTGAAATGCATGCAGAGGGTGATGAAGAGGCGCAGCCTACGGATGATGACTTTGTCAGAGCAATGGAATACGGCATGCCTCCCAACGGCGGGCTGGGCTTTGGTATCGACCGGCTGGTAATGCTCTTTACCGATCAGGATGCTATTCGGGATGTCATTCTCTTCCCACAGATGAAGCCGGAAAAGTAGACAGGCTAGTATAGAAATGGACAAATCAAATGTGTGCAGTTCATTACTCCAATGTTTATGAAAAGTACCTATTCCGAAAAGACGACAACATTGTCACCCCGCGACAAACTATCGTTGCCCAGATGGAAACATTAGCTGCTGGAAATTTTCTTTCTGTAAGTCCACGGATAGTCATGGATTTGAAAGCATCTTGGAGAAGATGCATAATCAAGTATGATCCGCAACTTATGGGATTTATAAATAGTATCCCTAGCTTGCCATACTCTGCCCATAAATTGCTAGAACTTGGGATGCATATCTTATTGGAAGAATATTGCAGGCGAGAGTTCTCTGCTCAATCATACGAACTACTGGCAGATCAGAAATTCTACTGCACACCCCGTATCCTCAAGAAACAAGATCAAGAAGGCATATGCGAAGTAACTTCTGGTAACATCGATGAAATTTTGCATGAGCTGGTTCCTGGTATTGCCGATAAACCGGAGTATGTAACTGGCGGAGACATCTTAAGCGCAGGACCAGCGTTTGCATGGTATCAAAATGGCAAGCCAGTTGGTTTTGCGGGGACTCATTCTTCCTATATGAGTGAAAGAGTTGGTAACATAGGAATGGTCTTTGTTACAGAGCGCTATCGCGGTAACGGCGCTGCAAAACGCTTAGTTGCTGCTGTAGCTGATAGGTTGCTGAAAGCGGGACGTATGCCGGTGTATGGCTGCTCTGTTTATAACCCGGCGTCAATTAAAACAGCCTTAGGTGCTGGATTCAAGCTGGCTGGTTATACAATTCGACTTTTTATACCTCGAGGTGTGTAAATACCGATACTGTTGCCTCTGGTCTGTGACCTACTGCTTGCTCATTTCTCTTGTCTTTGCAATAAGCTGGTTTTCTACAATCTCATCCGACTCCAGCAGTCCGTCTCGAAATCGCAGTATTCTCTTGCAGTGCTGGGCTATGTCAGGCTCATGAGTCACGATGACGACGGTTTTTCCGGCATTGTTGAGGCTCTGGAATATAGCCATTATCTCCTCACCGGTAGTGGTGTCGAGGTTGCCTGTAGGCTCATCGCCGAACATCACGGGCGGGTCGTTCACCAGTGCGCGAGCAATGGCTACACGCTGCTGCTCACCACCAGAGAGCTGCATGGGAGTATGGTGAATGCGTCCGGCCAACCCTACGGAGTCGAGAGCCAGTCTGGCGTATTTTCTGTCTCTGGGCTCGGAAGAATACATCATCGGCAGCATTGTGTTCTTGAGCGCCGACATTTTTGGCAGAAGGTTAAAACTCTGGAAGACGAAACCAATCTTGCGGTTTCTGACATGCGCGCGCTGTGCGTCGCTGAGTTTGCTTGCATCTGTTCCGTCGAGCATATATGTGCCGGAGGTGGGTCTGTCCAGACATCCGATTATGTTCATGAGTGTCGATTTACCCGAACCGGACGGTCCCATGATCGCCACAAACTCTCCCGGCTCCACACCAAACGAGACGCCCCTGAGCGCAGGCACTTCCACGCTGCCTATTTTATATGTCTTTTTCAGGTTCTTAACTTCAATCAGAGGCATTTTACACCCCAAATAATAGATATCAAATCTAAAATGATAAATGAGTTAGCCGTATCTAAGGGCTTCAATCGGATCGACCATTGCAGCCCTGACTGCAGGGTATAGTCCGAAGACGACTCCGACAATGGCTGATACGCCAAATGAGACGACAATCGCTTGAGTAGAGACTATGGTGCGCCAGTCGGCATAAATTGAGATGGCGTGTGCTCCACCAATGCCAAGCGCAACACCTATCAGGCCGCCAAGACAAGTAATGACCAGCGCTTCGAGCATAAACTGCCGCACAATGTCCCATCTGGTCGCGCCTATGCATCGGCGAACCCCTATCTCACGCGTGCGCTGGCTGACAGTGGCGAGCATGATGTTCATGATGCCGATGCCGCCCACAAGCAGCGATATACCGGCGATCGCAGCCATTACAATGTTGAATATTCGCTGTGTCTGCTGACTTTGATGGAGCAGTTCGGCTGGAATGATGATCTCATAATCACGTATCCCGCAGTGCCCTCTGTTCATCACGGACCTGATAACCGATGCAGTCTGCACTGCCGCATCTTCTCCATCGAGCTGAACGATGATCTCGGAAATGGTGCTGTCGGAGAGGCTGTGTCGACTGTTCATCTTACCTATCATTGCTCTGAGAGTGGATATGTTGGCAGGCACCGCTTGTTGAGAAAACATCTGATAGTCGCTGAAAGATATAGTTATAGGAATATAGATGTCTGAGTTTAGATCGCGGAGAGCCGAAAATGCCTTGGCCGAACCGACCTCCTTTGCATCCATAAGCCCAACAACTCTAAAAATGCGGTTTTGTATTTTGACTGTTTTGCCTATGGGATCGTCAAAGCCAAAAAGCTCTCGCTTGGCTGCAGCTCCCAGAACACAGACCGGTGTGTTCTCTTTGATATCCTGATCCATTAAAAACCTTCCGCGCAGAAGTTTGGAGCGGGTCGCTTTATCATAGCCTGCAGTGGTGCCCACCACCTTCACAGGAACCGCCTCCTCACCGACCCTCACATCGGCAAATACTTCACGCAGGGGCACCACTCGCCGCGCATAATCACACACCTGCCTTATGCTGCCGACATCAGAATACTTTAGACCGAAAGGTGAGCGTTCCTCAGCTTTTTGCAGGAGTTCTCCGGCAATTGTGGCTCGCTTTACATGCACTACATCGATCCCCATCAGCTTGATCTGATCCAGTGCTTCCTGTTTGGCTCCCTCACCTATCGAGACCATAGCGATTACTGCCGCCACACCGAAAATCACGCCGAGCATGGTCAGCATCGAGCGCAGCTTGTGCGATAGAAGCTCGGTGAGACCGGTATGTATGGCATCGAAAATACCCATCTCAGTCCCCAGACCCTCCCGGAAGTGGAGCAGGTTTCTTTTTTTCTTTTTGTTTCTCTTTCTTTGCACCGGGACCTTTGGCGCCTGATTCCTGCTGGTCGAGAGGTTTGGTCGGATCACGTAGAGCAATGACCCGGCCCGCTTTCAGACCCTTAGTTATACAGATGAAGTTGTCGTTGTGCTTGCCGGTCTTGACACGTGTCATGACGTAACGTTTGCCATCTTTCACGAAGACATATGTCTTGCCGCTGCGCTCCACTACCGATTCAATGGGCACAAATATCGCTTTCTTTTGAGAGTCACAGATAAACTCTGCATCTGCGCTCATGCCAGGCTTTATCGTCTTGGGATCGTTCTCCTTGACGGTTATGACGACCTCGAAGTTCTTACGACCCGGTGTATCGCCTTCCCATACGTTGGACTCGACCGCCAGGCTGGATATTTCTTTTACCGTGCCGTGGAATACCTTATCGGGTATAGCTTCCAGCCTTATCAAGACAGGCAGACCAAGCCTGAGCTTTGGCGCATCAGATTCGCCGACTTGCAGCCTTACCTGCATACTCGACAGGTCAGGCAACTGGCAGACTATCTGCCGTGGACGCAGAGAATCGCCCTCTTTGAGCTTCCGACGACCATCGGCGGTCCAGTCTTTTGAGATTACCACCATACCCGCCGAGGGTGCAGTAATCACCGCTTTTTTAATCCGACCTTGCACTTCTTCCAGACTTGCCTTTGACATGTTTGCGGTAAACTCTTTGTTGCGCACATCCGCTTCTTTTTGCGTCTGCTTGTTTGCTACTTCTTTTCTCTTTAGTTCGAGAGTCATCTCGCCTTTCTTGACCGTCAAATCCTTGGAGCGAAGGTCCATCTCTGCCTGGTCAACCTGATCTCGGGCTATCAGCTTTTCTTCAGCCAAATGCACCTTTTTCTTTAACTGCTCATTGGCGCGTTCTCGCTCGCTCTTGTTGAAATCCAGATCAGCCTGCTGCTGCTCCACTTCCGTCTCGTTGGACTTGGCCAGTATCTCCATCTCGGACTTGACTCTCTTGACATCGGCCAGAGCGTTTTGATAATTCAACTCCTGAGTCTTGGCATCGCGCTCGATTTCGGATGTATCCAATTGAACAAGCTTGTCCCCAGGTGAGACCACTGTGCCTTCGGGGGCAAGATAGATGATCTTTCCATTCACTTCGTTGACAATCGGAACGGAATTCTCAGCTTCAAGAGTCCCAATTTCATGGAAGCTGATCGTGAAATCACCGGCTTTGACTTTTGCGGTGGGGACAAATGCCTCCGTCTTTTTCGGAACCATATACTGCCTGTAGAGCGGCACACCCCAATACTGCGCGGCAAAAATTATGGCCACCAGCATAAATGTTCTGCCTGTCCAAAGTTTTATCTGCTGTTTCATCTGCCCCCCATCCCCGTCAGGTCTTCGCCCATGGCGGCTTTCAGATTTACCGCCGCAAGGTATAGAGATACTTTCGCAGAAACAAGTGAGTTTTGGACGCCTGTGAGGTCTTCCTGAGCATTCAAGACCTCCTGGTTGTCCGTAAGACCCTCGTCTACTCGTATCTGAGCCATGCGCAGGTTGTCCTCAGCCACAGCGAGGTTCTGTCCATAAATGTCTACAGTCGTCTTTGCCTGCTGCAGGTCCCGATATGCGTCTCTGACTTGCTGGGCAATCTGTTCCATCTCAAAGACCCGCATTCTGCGAGTTGTCTGCAAGTTCGTCTCAGCCATTTTGTGTCTTTCGACCAGTGACCGCTTGTCCAAAGGCACTGAATACTCCAAACCAGCCACAAGATCACCGTTATTCCAAAGGGAGTGCGACAGCAGCCCCGTGTCATCAGATGACGAATAAAAGCTTGCAACAAGGTCCAGTCCCGGCTTCAGGTTGTCCTTAGCCATAGCCAGAGTGCGAGACAGATCGGAAAGCCTGGTGTCATACACATCAAGCTCCGCTCGATTTTTGAGCGCCTTTTCCATCGCAGTGGCCAGATCGGGCAGATCACCGAGCGAGTCCGGTTCCGGGATCGGCTCAGTAAGCTCCGGCTTTTTGCCGACACCGGAGCCTATTGCAACCATTAGCGAATCAAGAGATGCCTCGGCCTTTTGTTTTTGCACGTTAAGCTCGTTTCGAGTTTGCGCGACCCTTATCTCAGCCCGCGATGCCTCAACTTCAGCGACAAGCCCTTCGGCTGCACGCTTTGTAGCCCCATCAGCTACCGCCTTGGCAATCTCAAGCGCCTGTTCCCGCACTTTCACCTGCTCGCGCGCAAGCACTGCGCTGTAATATGCCTGCACAACAGACTGTACAGTCGACTGAGTGGTAAGGTATAATTCTTTCTCTTCTATGGAAGCGTTGCTGCGCGCTCCAAGCACCTCGTTGGATTTCGATGAGAGCAAGCCCTTGCCTTTTCCTAACGGATGCTGCAGGTAGAGCAAGACAGTACTTGTGTTGTCTCCGGAGGCCATTGGAGTCAGACTGAGAGAAGCTCGCGTACCTGACAAATTCACATAGTCGACATTGCCAAAAAGGTTGCTCGACCGGCTTTTGTAACCGGAGGAACGCTCAACAAAGGATGTGGTGCCCAAGTCGATACTTGTATTGATGTTGGCAATTTTAAGACTGGCAAGTGAGTTCGACCGCGAGTCTCTGGCACTCTGCAAACTTGCATTGCTTCGCAGAGCCATGGCAACGGCATCCGCCAATGAAAGCTTATCCGGAGTTTCGTCGCCAATAGCTGCAATGCACCCAAACAGGAAAATCAACGATAGCGCGGCAACTGCAAAACGCATATATGTGAAAAACCGAGTCATTTCGCTTCCTTTGTAGATATGAAACTACAGATTGGTAAAACCCAGCGATGCGGCACTTCCAAAATATAAGATGCTCGAAAACCGTAAATTGTTCAGCATGTCAGAATTTTTTATAGTAATACATCTCAGATTTGTGTGAGGTTGGTTATCCCATCTAGCCCTAGACGTTTTCCATGTGCCTGTAATTACCGTTTTTGTCACCTTGCCTACATGGCTCATGTGCTGTGGATGCGGTACTGGATAGTACAGTCAATCATCAGTCCAAACGTCTTCTGAGCCGGGAGAATAGAAGAGTATTGATAATCAGCGCCGCAAGACATATGCACAGCGCACAGCGCATACTGGAAGCATCGGCAACTCTGCCTACAAGCGGAGATGCTACAGCACTTCCCAGTGAGCCTGCGGCTGCCAAAATCCCTATCACACCGCCCGATTGCGCCGGATATGCCCCGCCTGCACAGCTCATGATTGTAGGCCATACCGGACCCATGCACAGCCCGAAGAGGAATATCATAGTCATCGACGAAGCAACAGTGTGCGTATTCAACAAAACAGCCTCACAAACGGATGCCAGAATAAGGCATACACCGATCAGCTTGATGTCTGAGATGCGCCTGGAAACCATTGTCGCCGAAGCTCTTCCTGCACCTATGCCAAACCAGAACACGGCAATAGAAGCCGCTGCTACCGGCGCTGCGGCGCGTATATCCGAGGTCAGATAAGCAGCCAGCCAGTTTGCGGTGCCTGCTTCGGCGCTCACATATAACAAAATTCCTATCCCCAGCCAGATTACGAGCGGGTCTTTAATCACGGCCCGCCAATCACCGCCCTCAGTCTCTGAGTTGACCGGCAAATCTCTATGAAAGGCCAGCGTCACAAGCGCTGTCATGCCGGCCAGAACGCAAATACCTGCCGCTCCCCAAAAAGCCGCTTGCCAGTCTATACCTGCTCGCAAAATGCGCGCGGTCACGGCTGGTCCGATAACTGCGCCGGCAGCAAACGCCACCTGGCCGAGGTTTGTCATGGCTCTGCGTTTCGCGCCCATATACAAATCAGCGACCAATGCAGTCCCCAGACCCTCTGTAAGCCCCGCTCCGATACCGGCAATAGATATAGCTACCAGCGCTATGTTGAAACTATCCGCACGGGCAAACATGACCATGCCGACGGCCATGCACACTCCGCCCAAAGCAATGGGAGGTATTTTACCGATTCGGTCTCCGTAATGCCCGCCTACTATGACCGCAGCCAGAAACGCCAGCATAAGCAGACGGAATATCCACCCGAGCTGGGTTACCGAGACTCCAAAAGACCGCTTGATTTCCATTATGGCCGCAGGCACGACTGTTACGATGACGGCACATGCAAATATGCTTGCGAACGCTGCCGCGGTCGCAAGCTGCTTATATCCTGTGTATTGCTTCAACTAAAACTCCCAAACTGCCTTTCAAAAGCTGATTATCTCAATCCCACCGAGCAGACCATATGGGAATAAATTTATCTGCTCCCGCAGAATTTTGTCGTCTTCAAATGCCTCCGGGCTGCACCATATATTGTCTTCACCAATCTGTTCATGTAACGGTCCCCATGCATTTTGCAGGCTGGAGACCACTTCTATATCCAGAAGATTCTTGCCCGACCGAACAAACGGTGTCAGATCGACCTCATATGGCCGCCAGAGTATTTTGTCTGCCTCCTTACCGTTCACATGGACTTTATAGAGAGTGCCCGACGGCCTGAGGAGCCGCACAAACACATGGCTGTCTCTTTCTGCAAAAAACTCTGCTTTGTAGATCATTCGACCCGTATAGAACGGGTAGCCTTGATCCGTCCAGGTTCCAACCTTGAGTTTAGACGGTTCAGCGACTATCTTACCTCGGCACGGATCGGCCATGGCGACGCCGAAGTCGCCGACAATATAAGCCGACTCGACTTCAGTCATAAAATCATAGTCGAGTGCAAAGTCCATCACATTCTCACCCTGCTTCACAAACTGGGTGATTTCGACTTTACCAAAGGCTCTGTCCCAGTGCCAGCTCTTGTTACCGATATCGACAGCCGCGCCGTTTACAGTGAGGCTGCCCTTCTCGATATCTTCTATCACCGCAAATGACTTGGACTTATCCAGATCGCTGGTGAATTTGTATCGCAGGACTATCTTGCCGCCTTTGCCGTCAAAGAGGTGCTTGCGGACGGCAACCCATGGCTGCCACTCCAGGGCAGGGGCAGTGCCAAAGTGGTTTGCAATACTCTTGCGAACCCGATACTCCAAATCCTCTGGTCCAAATGACTTGCCGCCATCGTATGAGACACTGATGCGGTCGAGCACCAGCACATTTTCTTCTGTGCGCTCAAAGTCGAACTCGCCGTCAAAGATCGTCATACTCACCGACTCGTCGTGCTCGTGCTCCTCATATTCATCATCTTCAATCTCGCACGGTTTGATATACCCTCCAAGTGTGAGCAGCAGAGAACCGCATGGCGGCAGAGATATTTCCGCCCGCAGATCATCCCCAAGCACCATCGGCTCGGCAGACTCGCATTCTCCCGTTAAGGCATCCCACTCGGCAAGGTGTTTGTCTGCAGCGTTCTTAAAGGTGATGATGTAGTTCCTGGCATCGTCACGACTGGAGTTTATGATGAAAACAATCTCTTGGTCGCCGTCAATCCGCCTGTGGATGTATGTATCGGGCACGAATCTGCCGTCCATATCCGTGATTGCAAATGAACATGGAGCTATCTCAGCTATCGTCTCCTGAATTTCGCGGACCGAGCATGGCAGCGACCATACATTGGGCATCCCGGCAAGCTCTTTCCACTGATCACTTGCTTCTTCGCAATCTAGTTCAGTCGGAAGTTTTCCAAGCATGACTATCCTGCCGCCGTTAGCACTAAACCGCTTGAGCAGATCAAATGTCTTGGGCCGCCATGTAGTTGACGGAGGCACAACCACAGTCTTATAGCTCATCTCGCCGATAACAAAATTATCGCCGGCAACGCTGCCCATATCTTCGATATAGCCCTCATCGCCCAGGTCGCAGTCCCGGCCAGTTACCAGAATCGCATCGAGGGCTTTACGCAAATGCATATCCAGATCATCTGCGACCTGCAGGTCTTCCGTCGGCAGATCAAGCGGCACCCTCTGAGTATTGGCTGAAGCGCATACGCGAGACTCCACACCAATCCTCCGTGCAGCCGTGGCACTGTCGACAGGGTGGAGCATTACGATATCGACTGCAGGTCTGCCCTGAGTTAGAGCATATGCGGTTCGCGTGAAGTAATCGTTGAGAGGATTGAGTTCATTCCAATATGTCTGCTGATAGTTCCACACAGGCGGAAAGTCGCGCTTGCGGCGTCCTTTTGCACAATACCAGGTCAGATGAGGCACAAAGAAATTGGCGCCGAGCGCAAGGTCAAAGTCACCGAGCCACTTGAAATCCTCAAATGTGTTTGTGTGTCGGCTCACACCGAATATCTCATCCAGAACACGTTTTCGCCCGAGCTGGCGCGCCGCTGAGGAGACCTGCTTGACCGTTAAAAGCATGCCCTCGCCAGTCTTAAAACCTTTGACCTGTCTGCAGAGGTGGTCTATGCCTGGCGCATGCTGATAGCGATAGTGACCCATGATCGAGCCCGCATTGTATCTTATCTGATCCTTTATAGTATCTTCGGGCACGTAATGGCCGGTGTGCTCTATGCCGTGCTCATCACACCAGTCGAATATCTGCTTTGAATAGGCCTCCAAGAACTGCCTGTTGATCGCCCGATACACAAGCAGCCTTATCTTTCTTGATTCTGCTCCGTCAAAAAACAGGAATGGCAGGTCAAGCTCGAAATTTCTACCCATCCACTTTTCGTAAAGCTCGGGAATGCCATCGTACCACGGCAGGCTGGTTGGTGAATAAGCGATCTGGGGTTCGTCTGTAAATATGCCCGGTATCGTCTTGCCGAACTCATCACCAAGCTCCCTGGCATAGACTTCATGCGTAAGGTTGATAAACTCGCGCATGGCCTCGGGGTTGAGCAGGTTTGCATACGACTCACCGCTCCACCAGCCTGTCTTGGGAGAATATGAGCGGATCATGAAGAGCCGTTCAAACTCTCTGCAACCGTCTATACGGTCGAGTGGAACGGACTCGAAGTCATTCAAAGCGAGTCCTTTTCGGCACTTTATGGCGTAGCAATACTTGATGGCCTGGTCATCATTGATGTCGGGATCATCCTCACCCGCAGCGACAAGGTAAGCCAAAAGATGGGCCGCCCGATATTCATCTTTCTTGCCGGCCACCTGCCCGCCTGCGTTGCCGCTAGGCCAGAGGTCCTCATCGTAGAGCCAAAGATAACCGCCGTTGCCCTTGGCAGCTTTAATGGCTGCGCGCATGGTCTCGAACCATTCGTCGCTCATATAGTCTGTCAGAAGACCATGTCGTGAGTGAAAAAAGCCGCCGGATAGCCCGACGCCGATCATATCCGTTATCTGTCGTGCAGCCTCTTCAGGCGAAATGGCACTGTTTATCGCCCAAAATGGCGCTGGCCTGAGTATTTTATCGGGGTTTGCAAAGCCCTGTCTGTCCAAATTGATTCCTCCGGTTATTGCATTCTCTCTGATCTTCTTATTCTTTACCGGTCATAGACCTCCTGCATTTGCCGGTTTAGCCCGCATTATTCACGAGAAACGTGAATAATGCTCTCGTAGACCCGTATTATGCGCTTCACGCACAATCCGGGTTAGGTGATGAAAAAATCGGAGGATATCGATAGACTCAATGGCTGAATCTTCCCATCAATGTACCTTCAGCCAACACATGGCCTTTCATAGCTTCCAAGAGCTGAGACTTGGTCACACTATCGCTCAGTTTGAGTTGGGTGTCGAGCGCGTAGACCTTGAAGTAGTATCTATGTGTGCCGCTTGGAGGACAGGGTCCCTGATAGCCGATTTTGCCCGAGCTGTTGACCCCTTGGGATGCTCCGCTTGAAAGATGCTTTTCATTCGGTACCGCTTCGGGCAACTCATTCATATTTGCGGGCAGATTATAGAGCACCCAATGGACCCATGTGCCCATGGGCGCATCAGGGTCATCGGCAATAAGAGCCATTGTTTTTGCTGTGCTTGGCACCTTGGTCCAGGCGAGAGGTGGAGAAATATCCGAGCCTTTGCATGTGTATTTGGAAGGGATAGGCTCTCCTTCCCTAAACGCAGTGCTGGTGACCTGGATTGTCATAACCTTGTCTCCAGTTTTACCGGCGGCAACAATATTCATTCTTTTACATGAGCACAAAGCCGCGGTGATTATAAAAATCCATATCATCCTTCGCACACTAACTTCCCCCTTTCATTTATCTATAAACAATCGGTCAGGTCTTGACAAAATAAAATACCCGGGCTAGATTACGTTTGAACGTATTCAGTGTGGAACAATTATATCAAACCCTACAAGGACAAACGCATGATAATCATAAGGTTACTGATATTGGTCATCTGGTCTTTTACGACTGTGGCTGCATTCGGTGCGCCCACTCTATCTGTTAAGGTTAATCAGCAGCCAAGGCATTCGCTTGCCCCAATGAACCCACGGTTCATCGAACATATCAACAAGCATGGTTCTGTTAGTGCACTGAATACTGCTGGTTTGGAATCCGGCGCCGACACACCCGGCCTGGGTCTTGTTCCAGAGCCATTCATATTACCCGCGCCAAGCCGCAAAGTATCAATATTGGGTGAGTTATCATCGTCTCTTCCTACGTATTATGACCTTCGCACGACGGGCAAGCTTACATCCGTAAAAAACCAAGGCTCATGCGGAAGCTGCTGGGCATTTGCAGCTCTCGGCTCAATAGAATCGTATCTTATGCCGGGTGAAATATGGGACTTCTCCGAAAATAATATGAAAAACAATCATGGTTTTGACTATACATGCTGCTATGGCGGCAACAGAGTGATGGCAGCGGCATATCTTGCAAGATGGGACGGTCCATTACTTGAAACAGAAGACCCATACACAACCGCTTGTATATCAACATCGGGGTTCTCGCCAAAAAAACATGTGCAGGATGTGATCTTCCTGCCGGACCGGACCAGTTCCACGGATAACGACGCAATAAAAAATGCAATCATAAACTACGGTGCCGTCTACACTACGTTTTACTGGAGCAGCAGCTACTATAAATCTACAACCACGTCATATTACTGCTCGGCATCCATCGAACCCAATCATGCAGTCTGCATTGTCGGGTGGAATGATTACTACCCGGCAAGTAATTTTTTGAGCACGCCGGGCGGTGACGGCGCATTTCTGATAAAGAACAGTTGGGGGACAAGCTGGGGAGATGTGGGGTATTTCTGGATATCGTATTATGATGCCAATATGGGAAAGGCGTATAGCTCAAGTGTTTCAAATGAAAACGCTGTGTTTCTTGCTGGTTCTCCCGATGAATACGATACACAATACTCTTATGATACTCTTGGTTTAGTCAGCATGGTCGGTTACGGCAGCAACACGGCATGGGCCGCTATGGTCTTTTACGCCGACTCCGACAGTGTCCTGCGCGCAGCGGCCTGGTATGCCTTAAAAGACAGCACAAGTTACGAACTCAGAATCTACGAAAGCCCGACATCAAAACCTACATCAGGAACACTCGTGACTTCCCAAACCGGGACCATATTGGCAGCCGGTTACCACACAATCGCACTCAATACGCCGGTGCTGTTGACAGCGGGAACAAAGTATTCGTGTGTTGTGAAACTGACCACGCCGGGATACAACTATCCAATAGGTTTTGAATATCCCTATGCGGGCTACTCAAGCGCGGCTACGGCTAACTCAGGTGAAACCTACATAAGCAGCACTGGAAACACATGGACCGATATGACGTCAGTGACAGCCAATGCAAGTGCATGCCTCAAGGCATTCGCATCCAATCCTGTAATTGCATCCGTCAGAAATGTCAAGGCAATTGCGGACGGTTCGTATGTGCGACTGGATGATGTGGTTGTTTCGGCGATTTATGGCGACTGCATCTATGTCCAGGACCCAACTATTCCCACAGGGATCAGAGTTGATGCCGACGGCACCAGCCTTTCATTGGGTCAATCCGTGACTGTGGTCGGAACACTCGGCACATATAAGCCTGACGGCACTCACCCGGCTGAACGCGAGATAACCTCTGCCAGCGTATATTAAGTTGAGGCTTATTCCTTCATCGGCAAACACTGTTGAAATATATGACGCTCAGTTCAACTCCGTGTATCTCGTCAAAATCATTGCACTCTTGGTGATTTCCATTTGTATATCCGTCAATGACTCTGCTCCAGAAAGCTTGCGCTGGAGTGTTTCCGACCATTTGAGCTACCCGCCATTTCCCGGCAAACGCATCGAAAATGCTGCATGCGACATATTTACCTACGCCTTTGCTGCGATACTTTCTGAGAATGAAAAAATCACCCATCTCATAGACAGCCTCAGCACCCAATTTTCTTGCGAGCGCGAACCCAGCGATTTTATCATCGACTTTTATTATAAAAGGGTAACCTTTCCAACCTGATGGCCAGGCATATTTAGGATCATCAGGCATTTTGGCCCAGTATTGCGGAAGGTCATCACATCCGCCGAATAACCCGTTTTCAGGACAGTCCCAGCCCATGACTTCAGAGAGATCATATATATAAAAGTGCACAAGATTGCGAATTACATCAATCCTGTCTTTGTCAGCTTTGATGATCTGAACATTCATTGCGTTGCCGGTTGTCTCCATCATTTCTAGCCTATCCTATGAAGCAGTGTGCCGCAGCTGGGCGTTATCTCACGCTTTATCAGTTCCTGCTCGATCATAGCTTCGATTATCTCGTCTGTCGCGGGCGCAGGATAGAACATGGCTTCGCGCAAACGGTAGAAATGCGTTCCCTCTCCAACAAAAGACAGATGCTCCGCTATTACTGTCTTCTCATCAACCATAAGCGCCGGCTCCAGAGTGGGCGCACTCTCAAGATACTCTTCAAATATTTCCCAATGACGGACCAACTTGGCGTATGCCGAAGACAGCAGGTACGGGTCTTTATAGCGATCCATCATACCGAGCACAAAGTCAGCCTGGCAAAACCGCTTTTCAAGCATAGCGTTTATTATATTAAGGTCCAAGCGCTTTGCACCCAGTGCAGCCAGTTCGGCTTTGCACTCGTCCAGCATTTCATTGATCAGGTCGACAGCCGTTATGGGCTTTCCATGCCAGCTAAAAGTCGCCTGCAGTCCATACTTCGCCGCCGCCCAACGGTTTGTAAGACACTCTCGATAGTCTTCAGCAGTCATTTTGCAGCCGTTATCGATTTTGGTCCCTTGATAGTGCACATATGCCGCTATGAATGTAGCAAACTCGGCAAGGAGTCTGCGTGATGAAGCACAGTCGGTAATTCTGACTTCCAGAGTCGGCACACCATACACTTTTGGAGCGGCATCGGTGCCCCACTCGGGTTGGGCAAATTGAGGATCGCGCAGAGTGCCGGGCCTGGTGCAGCCATGAGCAATGTGGCGCACACGATAGCTCTTAAACTCACCCCTTCGCCCCTCCGCTACGGGGGAATTTGCGGCAAGAGCCGCGAATGCCGGAGAATATCTCATCAACTGACTTTCCATGCGTATTCCGGCGGACTCATCATGTATTGTGCCCACATGTATATGTGACGAGTTGAACATCGGCGCGATCGGGTGTGCGCCTGCCGGAAACAGATCCAGATCATATTCATGAAGCATCTGCACCGCTCGGTCGGTTACCAGTTTTATCCGATTCCAGAACTGGTCGAACGATGAGTTTATACCCATGGCAAACTCGAGTGTATTCCAGTCTACTTGCACGGGCAGATCGAGTTCAGCTTTCAGTTCACCCGCAAAACCAAGCAGTATTTCAAAATTATCTATCCAGCGATCCAATCGGTCGACAACCATTATCTCCCAGTCGGTGCTGTATGTCCTTGGCTCAAATATGTTCATGACTGCCTCCTGCCTGCAATATCGGCGACTGATACATCGAAACTGTCATTCATATCCGCATCGATAAAATCGGCAGATGCGAAATATATCGTACCTATACCGGTTACGACTATCTTTTCAAGCTCAACCTCGCGTCTTTCTTTTCCTATGGTGAATGTCGCAGTATTTTTTGAGGGCGAACTCAGGCGAGCGATGACACCACAGTGCAGACCACTGCTGTTTTTGATACGACTTGCGACCCAAGCGCCCTGGCCACTGGCTCCACAGCACTCTCCGACTGTTATACCAAGTGTTTTGCCTAAGCTGCTCTCAGGCTTGATGAGGCAGGATGGCCAGTTTGGCTCCAGCGTAATTGTGTGAGATTTGAGCCATGTGAGCAGATATGGCAGTGAGTGCTCATCAAACAGATACATCGTATATTCACGTCTTGCCGGATGCTCCACAACAGCCCAACCGCTGCTCATCCGCCAACTGCGAGCGTGAAATGCTTCGCTGGTCTGCGCGCAGCGGATTACAGCAAGTCTCCCGTTATCTGCACAAAGCACGCGGCTTCCTGTGTGCTCGTTCTTCTCAGCAATCCAACCACCATGGAATGCGAGCGAAAGCGAACTCAGGTTATCCGACGGCTCCTTTGGAGCCTCCGGCTTATCCTTCTTATCATCTTTTTTCTGAGCAGGCAGCATATGGTAATCGCGCCGCCAACTGATCAAAGGCATTGCGTCATACAGGGTGCAGTTGAGAGTAGTCCTCAGTCCCATCCCATCGTCGAGCATGCCTTCAAGGACAAGGTTCGTCGCCCCGCCTTCGTGCCTTGCTCCCGAAGAGGTCATTGCGACATCATCCATTTGCTTCCACCACTCAAAGCACTTACGCAGCCTGTCGGAGTGTCCGGCAAGCTCCAACTGTGCCTGTATCAGGTCTTCGGGGGCACGGAAATGGTCGATTCCACGTCCTTTTTCACGCAGCGCCATGATTCCTGCGGCTCTGGACTTTGTTGTAATATCCACTGAAAACCAGTCGTTTTCGACACGATATACCTCACCTTGAGGCTGCAGCAGCTTCTTGCAGAAAGGCTCGCCTACAGGAAGCACACTGGAACACACTTTGATCTTGTCGCAGGTAACCTCAAAATCAACAGGCAGTTTTGGCCTAGACTCATAAAATCTACTCGTCTCTACCTCATAGCAAAAACTATCCCCATCTTTTTCCAGCTTGGCTGTTATCTGGTGACCATTCGCATGAATTGTGCAATCAGGAACCTTGTCGTCTTTCCACCAGCGAAGTTCTATTCTTATCTTCTCCGGCAGTTCACCATAGGACACATCAGGTGACAAAACTAAAGGATACAACCATCTGGATGACTCAGATGGAGTAAGGATGATGCTGTCGCCTGGGTGGCCGAGTTCGCGCCGGTCGGCAACAAACCGCTTGATCTTCAGTGTCTGATCCTTGAGCCATTCCGGAATACATGCTCGACTCGGCATGACGGATGCCGGTTTGAACGAAATTTCCAAAAGATCCGGATCGTTCTCACTTACGACAATGTCTACGATCTTGCCCAAGAGGGAATGCACGATTTTTCTCCTTTACATAAAGCAAAGTAACACCATCTCTATATAGTCTGCCGGCAGACGTTTTGTTCGCAAATTCTAATTATTTTTTCTTGGCAAATATGGGTATATGGAAAAAACTATATGGTTGCTCGAAGGAGGGCAAGATGGAACTTAGGGATGTGATAGCAAGAAGAGCCAGCGTGAGGCAGTTTGCCGGCGATGCTGTGCCCGAGAATGATCTGAAGGAAATGGTAAGGCTTGCTGGGCTTGCTCCCAGTGTGAACAACTCTCAGCCCTGGAAGTTTATTGCGATAACAAATCGCGACCTGCTGGGCAAGATGGCCGATTCGGTCCGTAAAGCGATTGAACAATGCCTCCCCATCTGTGGCGATGAGAACGAAAAGCAAGCGAGAAAACAGGTGGAATGGTTCTCGACATTTTTTGAAAATGCACCAGCAGTCATTGTTGTTGCTCAGTGTCCATACGAGGCGATTGTGGATTCAGCTCTGCAGCATTCGGGTATGTCGCACAATGATGTCAACGCTCTTCGAGGACACCCCGATATTGAGAGCATAGGAGCAGCTATTGAGAATATGCTGCTGGCGGCTGTGGATATGGGTTATGGCGGGTGCTGGCTCAGTGGTCCATTGATCGCTCGTCAATCTATTGAAAAGTGTATTGGTATTGGTGATCCATGGCAGCTTGCGGCAATGGTGGCTCTTGGAAAACCGGCACAAGATGTTGCTCAGCGTGAAAAAAAGGCTATTGATGATATATTCAAGCTAATCGCCTAAAAAATACTAAATATAAAATCCAAAATACTAAATGTAATGCCCTCGACCGGGGGGGCTGGGGTCCCGGCCGAGGGACAGTTAAGTCCGGCACGCAATTGCGCCGGACTCAAGGGGAGAGTGCTGTAGTGCGTCCATGCGGCAGCATCACCTCCCCTTGCACCCCTCCCAATCGAGAGGGGAAACCAGGTTCGGTGGCCAGATAACGCGGAACTCTTCACCCACGTTCCGCACTCAGCATCTCACGGTTATTTGATTTCTTGCCAGCTTTCTATTGAAATACTGGCAATCCAGATAGGGTCCTTTCCCGGTACCCCCGCCGGGAGATAATTTGCCAATTCAGGCACTTGATACAATCTTGGCACGTTACTCATCGAGAAGAAGCTGGTGACCATAGTCCCGGCAATCTCGTTCTGCTTGCTCGATATGATCTGATGCTGTGCATACATGGCTATTGCCATGGTAAGCTGTGCATCACCACTGCCGGTTGCCAGTTCAACTTTGTCTCCGCAGCACAGCCCAAGCACATCGCTCTTTGGAAAATTGGTCTTTGGCAGCAGATTACAGTGAATGTACGAGCTGCCCGGACTGACCAGTAGACCGCTGCCGGAATAGACAATGGTTGACTTGCTCGGTCCGAAAGTAATATCCCCGGTCACATACACAATCCCGCTGATTGTCATGTTGCCGGCTGAATCAATTGAAAGAGAACCGTTTGTGCCAGTAATAGACTTGACTGTCCCCTTGGTTATGTTTAGGTCGCCTGAATATACTGTGGCATTGGCGTACAGATATGCAAGGTAGGTTGAGTATGTTGTGCTATCGCTGGTATACGAGCCGCGGTCTATAATCGGCAGGCTCACAACTCCGTCGCCGAGGTCGTATCCGTGAGCGTAGCCATTATCAGAATACACGTTCGCAGAACCTGCATTGCCGCCAAAACCATCGCTTACGTATACACCATCAACAGTTTCTTTATTTGTATCTCCGGTTGCATTCGGCTCACCGACGGTAGCCGATCCAGATATATTGACAGTGCCATGCTTGACCCTGAGTTTTGCTTCGAGAGTATCGACCATCTCTCCGCCATATGCTTCTTGTTCCAACGTCGGAACCAGGCTTTTGAGAGTTGTCGGCATGGAAGAATAGTTGTTGCCGATATTTGCATTACCTGAAATCTCGCTCGCCATGTCTGTAACAGTCAGAGCCGGGTCCCTGATACCATTTCCATTATCATCATAAAAAGGCTCGAGTCCATCTCGATGCCCATCTCCATCAGTATCGGTGTAAGGTTCACCTAGATCGTATTGACCATTGTGATTGGAATCGGTGTAGGTCTCACCGCTGTCCCAATGACCATCACCGTCGACATCAGTGAAGTCCTCACCGTCTCCTAGCAGATGCACGGAACCATGTATGGCGACGTTGCCATTGATGCTCTTGCCGGACTGCCCAACACCACCGAATATGGCATTGTTCCAAACGTTGACATTTTCGCGGTTGAAACTGACCACTACTTTTATCTTTTTTGTGACTGAGGCTCCGGCTTGGGTCGCTGTTCCTTGTGAAATAATAACTATCTTTCCCTCGGTTATTCCGCTGCCATCATATGCGTATACCTTATAGCTGCCGCCATCTTCCAGCGTTTCTGTGTGTTGGTCTCGCCATTCGCCTCTCTCTTCTCCGTTGGGCCCGCCTTCCATCAGGAAGTCGATTGCTCGATCAATTCCGGCCTCGGCACATGAAAGAGCACGAGTTCTTATAACATCCCTCTTTGCGCTGAGCAGAGATGACGATGTGATCGACATAAACGACACTGCCAAGGCGAAAACAATACTTATGGTAAAAAGACCAATTATCATTCCGCTGCCCTTGTGTGGCCTGATTTTTGTATGCATCATCATCGTCCCTGTCTTCCTAAGTAAATCACGGTTGGTCGCTTGCATACCACTATAGTTTTTCACATCACTAAAACCACATACAATCGTGCAATTTACTAAGTCAGATTTCCGCAGGAAATGTGACTCTTTCTGACCGTAAATTGCTTAGTCGCGATAGTTGCGCAGGCTTATCTTTCCCCTGACAGATAGAGGTGTGCCTGTTTCGTCCGAGTTCTGGCTTGAAAGCGTAACGGAGACAGCGCCGCCTGTAGTAGTGCCGAAGTCGGCAACCACACCACGTCCCAATATACTTACGCTTCCTCCTACATTCCTTACCAGATTGCCGTCTGACATGTAATAGCTTCTCGTAACGGAACCCGCCGTGCTCAAATCGTAGATACTCTCGCTACCCTCAGTAATGGTATTTGGAAAAGTAACCGTTAGCACATTGTTTGATACACCGGCTGAGCGGCCGTCTCGAATCTCCATGCTCAGTTTTTGCATTGCTATAGTTACGTCGCTTACGGCGTTATCCTTACTGACTCCCGATCTCCACCCCCGAACCGAGCCTATCAACGTTGCAGTAAGCCCTGCACCTACCATCGAAAGTAGGCCAATTGTAATCATGACCTCCAGAAGAGTCATGCCTTTGTTGTTATGAAAGTGACGGGTATTCATCAGCTCACCGCCCTGGCTCTCTTGTCGGCAATTAGAGAAGTCAACTGAATACTGCATTGTCTATTTGAATTGTTCATCCAGGTTATGGTAATCCGCACCTTTTTCACGCCGGAAGGCACCTTGGTAATCTCCAAGATGCCTGTCCCAGATGTGATCTGCGAAGCAATATTATCAACCGATGTGAATGTAAACGTATTTGGTGATTCACTGCTGTTGGAATCTATTACACTGTTGATAGCAAGGAGCGGCTGTGTCAGCGATGCATATCCCATAGAGCGCAGCTGCTCCATCTTACGCTGAGCTATTGCCGTGGCCAGCTTATATTCTTTAGCCTGTCGTGAAGCCGAGATTGCTGTAGGAAACGCAGCCGAAAAAATCGCTCCAGCAGTGGCAAGAAGAAATAAAGTTATAATTAAGTCTATGAGGCCAACGCCTCTTTGGTGCCTTTTTGCAACCATGGCTCACCTCAAATATAGTTGTGGGCATGTATATTATTCCGTTTCAGGGGATTAATACGCCTGTAAGAAATACCAGGTATGGTGGAAGCCAACTAAAAATTCGACCTTTAGCTTATATCGGAGATGTGTGTCGTGAATATACGCTGTCCAGAGTGGGAAATGCAACTTGCATAGCGTAAATTGCTTAGCTTTCTTGGTCGGCCGCACGTAATATGTTCGAGCAGGCGGACCTGAATTCTTTACCTACTTCGAGCATTAGTTCTTTTGCGGCAGCACGGCGCGATACGGAGGCCATCGGGCAATTTGTCTGCACAACTGGAAACTCGCAGACTTTGGCGAAGCGGATGATGTCCTGTTCCTTTATATAGGCCAGGGGTCTGATTACGGCAAACCTGCCGCCAAAATAGTCTCGTCGCATTGCCATAGTTTCAAGGCGACCGTGCAGGAAGAGATTCATAAGCGCGGTATGAGCAAAATCTTCCAGGTTATGGCCGAGCGCGACTTTGTTGCAGTCATACTTTTCGGCCATCTCAAATAAGGTCCGGCGGCGATTGCGGCCGCACCTCTCGCAGTTCATTGGCAGTGGTTCGTCATTTGGTAGAATAATATCTTCGATGTGATATGGCGCACCCTCTGCTTCCAGCCAGTCTATGAATGAGCGGGGCACATCTATATCGCTTCCGCGCGCATCTCCACGAATATGAGCTGCTACCAGGTCATATTTGGCCGGCGAATATTTCTGCCGATATATGAGAAGGCGTAATAGTGACATAGAGTCTTTGCCGCCAGAGACGCCGACCAGGACGCGGTCGCCATCTTCGATCATATTGTGTTCTCGCACAGCCTTGTCCACGCTCTTGCTCAGGAAAAAAGCATGGCGGACGGCCTCATTTCGCCATTTCTTGCCCATATGAGTAGAATAGCAGGATACTCAGCGGCGTGCAACTCATAGTCTGTAACCGGCAGCACACAATTTTTCCCTTCTCTGAGGGAACATTTTGCGGTATAATACGCGTCAATAGGTAAAATATGAGCAGAGGTGACAAATGGCGGCAGACAAGAAAACAATGGGCGCTGAAATGGCTGAGCAGGATGGCCGCTCGGCAAGTGAACTATTTGGCTCGGGCAAGGGTCTGACCTATGATGATTTCATCGTTCTTCCGGGCTATATCGACTTTCAGGCAAGTGAGGTTGACCTGGAGACAAATGTAACCCGCAATATCAAGATAAAGAGGCCGCTGGTTAGCTCCCCGATGGACACTGTCACCGAATGGAAGATGGCTGCTTACCTGGCTCTGCTCGGCGGCATCGGGATTATACATTATAACAATACCATTGACGCTCAGGTCGAGCATGTGCGCAAGGTCAAGCGGTTTGAAAACGGTTTTATTATTGACCCGGTGGTCCTCAGTCCGCGCAACAGTGTCAAGGATGTAGACACAATCAAGGCAGAGCATGGCTTTTCGGGAATCCCGATTACCCAGGACGGCACTCTCAACTCGAAGCTCGTGGGAATCGTCACCAATCGCGACATCGACTTTGAAAAAGACCGCTCCAAGCCTCTGTCTGAGGTCATGACCACCGAACTGGTGACAGCCAGAGAAGGCGTCACTCTACACGAGGCCAACCAGATCTTGAAACAGAGCAAAAAAGGCAAGCTGCCTGTTGTAGACGATCAATACCGGTTGGTGGCGCTGCTTTCGCGCACAGACCTGCTGAAAAACAAAGACTATCCGTTTGCTTCCAAGAACGTCGGCAAGCAGCTTCTGGTCGGAGCGGCTGTGTCGACACGACCGGAAGACCGGGAAAGAGTGGAGGCACTCGCCGAAGCTGGTGTCGATATTCTGCTGATCGATTCTGCGCAGGGCTTCTCGGTCTTCCAGATAGACATGCTCAAGTTTATCAAAGACCACTTCCCACAGATAGACATTATCGCAGGCAATGTCGTCACTATGGAACAGGCATGCGCTTTGATTGAGGCCGGAGCGGACGGACTGCGCGTCGGGATGGGTCCCGGATCGATCTGCATAACTCAGACTATGATGGCCGTGGGCAGACCGCAGGCCTCGGCTGTATATCACACCGCCAGGTTCGCCAAAGAGCATGGGGTTGCAGTCATCGCGGATGGAGGAATTCAGGGGATCGGCCATATTGCCAAGGCTCTTTCGGTTGGCGCTGGAGCAGTTATGGCAGGATATCTATTGGCCGGAACAGCCGAAGCTCCAGGCGACTATTTCTATGAAAACGGCATGCGTGTGAAACGCTATAGAGGCATGGCCAGCGTTGAGGCAATGGGCGCAGGTGGCGGCAAGAGGTATTTGAGCGAAGACAACAATAAAGTCCTCGTCCCACAGGGAGTAAGCGGAACAGTGCTTGACCGAGGTTCACTGGTCGACTATGTGCCGTATCTTATGAAAGGCCTTCAGCAGAGCTTCCAGGATATGGGACATTGCAGTGTTGAATCGATGCGCGAGGCGCTGTATTCGGGCAAGCTGAGATTCGAGCATAGGACCGCAGCAGCTCAGGCAGAGGGGACAGTGCATAGTCTGCATTCATACAACCCGCCGAAATTCGGTCGGATCAGAGTAGACAGTTTTTAGTCAGAGGTAGTTTAGTAGATGAGTAATTCGACCATTATCGGCACGCCACTGCCGAATATTCCCTGGCAGGATAAGCCGAAGGGATGCAGGGATGTTGTCTGGCGATACAGCAATAACCCAGTGATCCGGCGAGACGCAATTCCCGGATCAAACAGTATCTTCAACAGCGCGGTGGTGCCTTTTAGCGGCAAGTTCGTCGGTGTGTTCAGATGTGACGACACCCATCGTGAAAGCCAACTGCATGTCGGCTGGAGCGCGGATGGCATAAACTGGGACCTGGAGCCGGAAAGGATTCACTTCCAATGTGATGATCCCGAGATTGCCCAGTGGCACGGCGGCTATGACCCGCGGGTCGTCTGGATAGATGACAGGTTCTATGTGACCTGGTGCAACCAGTATCATGGTCCCACTATAGGTGTTGCCTATACGCATGACTTCAAGACATTTACTCAGCTTGAAAATGCGTTTATTCCATATAACCGCAACGGAGTGCTATTCCCGCGCAAGATCAATGGCAATTTCGCGATCCTCAGCCGCCCGAGTGATACCGGGCATACTCCATTCGGGGACATATTTTACTCCGAAACCCCTGATATGACCTATTGGGGTCGGCACCGTCATGTAATGCGTCCGAATGTGCAGTGGCAGAGCACAAAGATAGGCGCAGGACCGATACCCATCGAGACTAACGAAGGCTGGCTGCTCATATTCCATGGTGTGCTCACGTCTTGTAATGGTATGGTCTATCAGGCGGGCGCTGCACTGCTTGATCTGGATGAACCCTGGAAAGTCATCTATAAAGGGGCACGGTTTATTATGGCTCCCAGAGAGCTATATGAATGTGTGGGCGACGTGCCCAATGTAGTCTTTCCATGCGCTGCTCTGACCGATCCCGCTACAGGCCGCATTGCAGTCTACTACGGCGCGGCTGATACAGTGACCGGACTGGCATTCTGCAATGTAGATGAGCTTATAGAGTTCATTAAGGAAGACTCGAGGGTCTAGAATTGTCAAACACAGTATTGGCTGATCTGATCAGAGAGAAGTTGACAAGCGCAGGAGCAAGCGTTGTTGGCTTTGCCGATATCAGTGTTCTGGAGCCCGACGCTCGGTACAGTCTGCCCGTAGGTATATGCATCGGGGTTGCGCTTGATCCGGGTATAGTCACCCGCATACAAAATGGTCCCACCAGAGAGTATGGAGCCGAATACGATAAAACAAATGCATTCTTGGACAAGCTCGGCAGTTTGTGTGCGCAAATATTACGCTCATATGACAGCAAATCCATTGTTATAACCTCAGAAAATGCTCGCTTTGATAAATCGACACTAAGCGCTGCACTTCCAAATAAAACCGTAGCAACCCGTGCAGGTATAGGCTGGATCGGTAAATGCGCACTGCTTGTAACTAAGGAATTCGGTTCTGCCGTAAGGCTTAAAACTGTTCTGACAGATGCTGATCTACCTGCAGGAAACCCAATCGATGAATCCCGCTGTGGCTCATGCAGGGCATGCGTGGACGTATGTCCCGGTCGAGCCCTTACCGGAAAGAACTGGAGCGCAGGCGCAGCCCGCAGCGACATCTATGATGCGTTCGCCTGTTATAAAGCAGCAAAGTCGTTGTCTGATGCACAAGGCATAACTCACTCTATATGTGGAATGTGCATAAACGCATGTCCCTGGACTAAAAAATACCTTTCACGCAGCAAGTGGAGCTCCATACACAGGAGGGTCAGATGAAGTTTGTCGGCAGTATATTCTTCGCGGTCGTGTTATCTCTCGTTATTGTGAGTTCGGCTGTGGCCGGTCTGACTGCCCAAGTAAAGCAGACAAGTGCGGGTCCGAAGCTGTATATCAACGGCAAGCCGACCGCCCCAGCCATGTTTTATGTCAATTATGATACATCCGACAACCTCAGGGACCTCCAGTATTCCGAGATCGAATCTGCCGCTAAAAATGGTGTTGTCATCGTATCGTTCCCCGTGCCGAGGTACTGGATACAGCGTGATGACAAGATAGACTTCAGCGAAACCGACAAGAAAGTCGAAGAGACTATCAAGCACAGTCCAAATGCCTATTTGCTCTTACGGCTGGGTGTATCGCGACCTCCACAGTGGTGGTGTGATGAAAACCCTGAAGAAGCGATGCTCTATAACAACGGTGAGCAGAATATGCCTAGCATCTTTTCGGAAAAGTGGAAAGTCGATGCCGCAAAAACCGTTAAGCTGATGGTCGAACATCTGGAAAGCAAGTATGGGGACCATATTATTGGCTATCATCCCGTTGGAATGAACACCGGTGAGTGGTTCTCATACGGTCTTTGGACCGGCAAGCTCGGTGGTTTTGAAAAACCTGCTGTGGCCGGATTCAGAGCCTATCTGAAACAGAAATACGGCACAGACCAGGCACTGCAAAAAGCATGGAACAACCCGACAGTCACACTGGGCACGGCCTCGGTGGCGACGTTTGACGAAAGGACTCATTTGCTCTCAGGTGCGTTCAGAAATCCTGAGACCGAACGCTGCGTTATCGACTACGCTGCCTTTGAAAACGACACATATGCGGATGTGGCTTTATATATGTGCCAGGCTGCAAAAGAAGCTGCTCCGAATAAAATCACCGCTCTTTTCTATGGCTATCATTACGAGCTTGCTGCAGTACCGCATGGCCTGGCATCCAGCGGACATTTGGGCCTTGACAGACTGCTTCGCTCCCCATATGTGGATATAATTAGCTCCCCGGTCAGCTATTTTGACAGGGACGCAGGCGGCGGCGGGTATTTTATGAGTGCGATCGATTCCATTCAGCTCGCCGGAAAGCTGTGGCTGGTCGAAGACGACACTCGGACTTACCTCGCCCCGGAAGTGCAGGACAACCTTCCTCGGCTGAAGACTGCCCAGGAAACATACGGCGTCCTGACGAGAAATTTTGCACATGTCCTCACCCATGGTTGCGCATTGTGGTGGATGGACCTGTATGGTAACGGCAGGTTCCAGGGTGACGAGATATGGCAGACTCTCGGTAAACTTTCGGCAACCTATCAGGCAGCCATTCCCAGTTTCAAGCGATATAGCCCTGAGATAGCAATAATCATCGATCAGCGCAGTCAATACTATGCTGATCCAGTTCCTCCGGTTAACCGGACGCTTCTGGCAGCTTTCAGACAGCAGTTCTACCGTATTGGTGCCCCTGTAGGATTATATCTGCTCGACGATCTCACCGCCGGGAAAGTCCCTCCAGCAAAGATGTATATATTCCTGGACACATTCCGTCTGGACGATTCCCAGCTAAAGGCCATCAAGAAGTATACGAGTACTAAGGGTTGTGTAAATCTATGGATGTACTGCCCTGGTGTGATAGATAACGACAAAATGTTGCCCGACCGAGTGCAGGATGTCGTCGGCATCAAGCTAAAAAAACTGCAGAAGTGCAGTGGCGCTATATCTTACAACTCAGGCAAGTTTACTGCATGCGATGGGTTTATCTCCGGATCATACGCAGTCATTGATCCGAGTGCAAAAACGATAGCAAAATATGCGGAAAGCGCGGATGTGGCGGTCGCATCTAAAGACATGGGCGGCTATACAAACGTATACTGCGGCGTCACTGCGCTCCCATCATATCTGCTCAGGCAATTCGCTGTGATGGCCGGTGTGCACGTTTACAGTGATCAGAGCGATGTAGTCATGGCAGGCAACGGTTTTGTCGCTCTTGCTGCGTCGAGCAATGGAGTCAAAAAGCTGAGTATGCCTTTCGAATGCAGCCTGCAAGATGTGCTCACTTCAGAAAAATATGGCCCGGCAAAACAGTTCTCATTTGAGATGGCGCTGGGAGACGCGAGAATATGGAGAGTCACATTTCCGGAATCTAAATAACGGCTGCTTCACGCTTTTTGCCAGCGCGAGAACTCGCCACTATCGACTTCGACAAATGGATTGCCCTTAGTCTTATCGACACGCTCAACGTGGGCTATTCCTTCACTGACGCCTAAGAATATAAATATCTCACCCTTGGGTGATCGCACCCTGTCATTGCGTTTGATCCCGTAGATATCCGGACCTGTGTTTGCGATTATTTCTCTTCTTATGACTGCGGTCGGTTTGTTCAATATGTATGCCTCCTAAATCAGAATAATAACTTACCCGCCAACGACCTTGTTCCATGCATCCAGAAGGTCCCTACCCGAATAGATAACTGACTGCGGATCAACCTTGCGCACCCCTTCGCGCTCGCGGATGGGTTCAACAAGATCATTTCTAAAGTAGCGGATATGGACCTCTACGGGTCCCTCGATCTTGACCGGCTGAACAGACTTGAGCTTTCCCATCGCAAGTCCGGCTTTTTCTTTAATCAAATCTCGAACTTTCGCGGGCGGCAGGAGTTTTGCGCAGTGGCGGCTGATACCTTCTTTGACGACGGCGCATTCAATCTCCGGGCTGATAGAAGCAGCTTCACGGCAGGCCTTGTCATCACCGCTCACCATCACAAACGGCACACCATACATCCCGGCTGCAGCGGCGAACAGACCAATCTCACCTGTCGGCACTCCGTTTATGCGCATCTCGACCCAGGACATAGACGACATTGTATGCTCGAGGATGGCTCCCGGTGTTCCTGCCATCGCATGAGCACCGACAAAGAAGAGACCGTCGAAACTGTCATCCATACCCTGCGGGAATTGTGTGTATGGCGCGCCCTGGATATATTGCGCACCTGGGTGGAGTTCATCATATAAAAAGTTACAAGCGCCGTTGCCGCCATGACCATCGAGCACGAGCACTTCCGTCGCTCCACCTGCTATAGCGCCTTCGACGGCGGCGTTTACGTCCATAGTCAGCCAATGCCTGGCCTGCGGATATCCGGGCTGATCTGAAAATACATGGCTGCGGTTGATAACTCCGCCTGCTCCTTCCATGTCGGTCATTATATAAACCTTCATGTGCTTCTCCCCAAAAGGAATCTGAGTATGTTCTTTTACACTCAACATTTGATAGAATGGACTATCATACTATTGTTAGACCGCGCAGTCGGCAATGCCTTCATTGCAAAAGCGATTTCTGGAGGAAGTCTTGACGAACGATATATCACCGCGCATTGTAAACCCAATTTTCTTTATTCGAGGCCTTGAGCCTCGTGAGCCTATTGACCTGGTAGAGCCCGTGGCAAAAGCTATAGAGCTTACGAGCAAGCTAAATCTACCCACCACATTCCTGGTGCAGTATGATGCACTCATAGACAGTAACTTTACGGATTTGCTCAATAATCTGGACTCGCGATATGAGGTTGGCCTCTGGCTGGAGATGGTACAGCCGTTGATTGAGAAAGCCGAGATAAAGTGGCGCGGCAGATGGGCATGGGATTGGCAGTCGCAAGTGAGTATGATGGTCGGCTACAGCCCGGCTGAGCGTGAAAAGATAATAGACGTTTTTATTGAAGACTTCAGGCAAATCTTCGGATATTACCCGAAGTCTGTTGGATCATGGGTTTTGGATTCTCATACGCTCGGTTACTTGGCGGATAAATATGATATCACAGCCGCCTGCAACTGCAAGGACCAGTGCGGGACAGACGGCTACACGCTCTGGGGAGGCTATTGGAACCAGGGCTATTATCCCAGCAGGGCCAATGCTATAGTCCCAGCCCAGGATGAATCGCATCAGATACCCGTCCCGGTCTTCAGGATGCTGGGCAGCGACCCCATCTATCAATATGACTACAGCCTCGGCGAGGAGAGGCAGGGCGTGGTGACTCTGGAGCCTGTCTATTCTGGCGGCGGTGGATGCAAAGAATGGGTCGACTGGTTCATTGACGTCAATTTTAAATCCCCATGCCTTGCATTTGGGTATGCCCAAGTGGGTCAGGAGAACTCCTTCGGCTGGCCGAGTATGCAAAAAGGAATTATCTATCAACTTGAGGAGCTTGCAAAACTGCGGGATGAAGGAGTTGTGCGGATAGAGAAACTAGTCGACTCGGGTGAGTGGTTCAAGTCCAAGTTTGATCTCACTCCGACGACGGCTGTCACAGCTTTATCTGATTGGCAGAGCGAGGGTCGTAAGAGCGTGTGGTATGACAGTCGATATTACCGCACAAACCTTTTCTGGGAAGATGGTAAGCTGAGGATTCGCGATATTCACCTCTTTGATCAGCGCTACCCGGAGAGGTATCTGAACGATACCTGCAAGAGCGAAGCATGCACATATGACGCGCTGCCTGTTATGGACGGCTACAACTGGAGCACTAAAGATCAGCTTGCAGGAATCAGGCTTGTCAAGCTGGTCAACGGCAAGTATAACCCGATTGCCGGGTCAGACCCAAGAGTCAGTGAGTCATCAGATACGGACCTGCATATTTCATGGCCGCTGGTTGATTGCGGTAACTTTGAAATCCTCTGTAAGCCTGATTGTCTGGAGATTGAGAATAAGGGATGCGATTGGGCGCTGGAGATGAGTTGGAGCGCTGACAAGTCGATTGATCTAGTCGATGTGACAGCCGATTCTCTGGCCTACAGGCATGAAGGATTTGATTATATAGTCCGGTGTTCATCAGGACACTTTGAGAGACGGCAGGGTGAATCTGTCCTTATGCTGCCGGAAGATGGGCGCATTGTCTTGAATTTCGGAGAATAATCTTCTCAGTAACCATTTCTTTTGCCACCTGAGCATACCAGGTGGCATTTTTGTTTTTAAAGATATCATCGTTTAACTGGGTCTTATAATATGGAGGGCCTTCCAAAACATAACAGGAGTGGACATGGACGAACTGAAGTCGCTGGTAGATAGGGCGAGGAATGGTGACCTGGATGCATTCGGCATAATAGTTGGACGTTTTCAAGATATGGCGCTTGCGTATGCATATTCAGTGATGGGTGATTTTCATCTTGCTGAGGATGCTGCACAGGAAGCGTTTATTCAGGCATATCGTGACCTGGATGCGCTTCGAGATCCTGATGCGTTTCCCGGTTGGTTCAGAAAGATCATCTTCAAGCACTGCGACCGCATCAAGCGCAAAAGACACTTCCAGACCGTGTCTCTGGAATCCGTGAACGAGGTTGCTTCCGGTGACCCGGACCCGGCAGCACTTGCCGAAGCTCATGAGATGCGTGAGATGGTGCTAAAAGCTATCTCGTCCCTGCCGGAGAGTGAGCGGACAGTGACCACCCTGTTCTATATCAACGGTTACAGCCAGAAAGACGTAGCCGAGTTCCTTGAAGTGCCGGTATCGACAGTCAACAACCGCCTGCACTCTTCACGGACCCGGCTCAAAGAGAGGATGGTCCAAATGGTAAACGATGAACTCAAGACCCATGCCCTGCCGAAGGATTTCCCAGAGCGTATTCGTAAGCTTCTGGAATTGCCGCGGCCACTAGAAATAGAGGGGCACCCCGTTCGCGAGTTATGGCAAGCATTTCGTTCATGCTTTACTGATTTTGAAGAAGTAGAGCTTGACGAGATATGCGAGCGCAAAACTTCAATGCTTGAACCCGACGTCGAACAAAGGGTAACTTATGTTATTGATGAACACAGAATGCTGCGGCCGGAACTGACCTCGCAGATGGTAAACCACTGGATGCACAACGGTGGAGGGCAATGCAAACTAATTACTGTGGGACGGGTTTTTCGGGCTGGTCACACAGAGTCGGAGACGATACTCGAAGTACATCACCAGGCAGAGGTTTTATGGGTTGCGAAGGGTCTTGATATGAAAGACCTCGATGAGATTATATTTCGCACGGCAACTGAGGTCATCCCCGGTGTAGATGTCAGATCGGGTTCTGAAGAGCTTTACCCGTTCGTGAAAGAGGAGCGACACTATGAGGCACTTTGGCGAGAACGCTGGACAAACATAGCAGCGGGAGGAATCGCGCAAGATGAATGGCTCATCAAAGCCGGGCTTGACCCATCACGCTTCGGCGCAATCAGTTTTGCTTTCGGCCTAGACCGCTGCGCGCTGGTCAGAATGGACTTGGATGACATCCGCAAGCTCTGGCGTCCGCCTTATGTAAACTGATCTCAATAATGCATATACTCACTAAGAAAGATGAGGTGTTTGATCAAACGATAAGAGTATGGTAACAAGTTCATAGATGATGATAGGCTGGTGGCGGTATTGACACCTTCTCGTTTGAGTGATAATATCCACTTAGGTGCGGTTGTGGCCGCAAACGGTGTTTGTTATGAGAAGTTTTCCGATTACCCCTCTCGACTTTCGTAAACAGGTCATACTCAAGGCAGTGGTCACGGATTATGTCCGCACTGTCGAGCCTGTGGGTTCGCATCAACTTGCCCAGCGTTATGAGTTCGGGGTCAAATCCGCCACCATCCGCAGTGAGCTTGCCGAATTGGCTGAGCTTGGTTACCTTCATCAACCGCACACATCCGCCGGACGCATTCCCTCAGACCTCGGCTACAGATTTTTTGTCGACCGGCTCATGGGTCAGCTGCATATGAACTCTCAAACAGCAGCCAGAGCGAAAGAAAGAATGGAGTCACGACGGACGGAGGTCGATATCATAATCGAGCAGAGCTGCCGGATTCTCTCGGACCTTGCGCACTATACGTCCGTAGCCACACATCCGGTTGTGCGCGACGCGACTATAAGCCATGTGAGTGTCGCAGATATCGGCCATGGCAAGATGCTTGCTGTGATCGTGCTCGATAATGGGAAAGTGCTTCATGAACTGATCGATTCTGACAGGTGCGACAACATTAAGGCGACCAATTTCTTATCGCAAAGGCTTGCCGGTCATGCATTGGATGATGTGACGTCCAAGGCTATGGAACCGGTGGATGAGGATGCCGGCATGACTAAGCTGCTGGGAAGAGTGCTGCAGTTTCTCAAACAGGAGATCGAGCCGTCTGAGGAAGTGGATGTACATCTGGAGGGTGCCAGTTATTTTATAGCACAGCCTGAGTTCAAGGATGCCGAGAGGCTTGAGGCAGTGCTTTCGGTTCTCGAAAAGAAGAGTGCTCTCTACAAATTGTTCTCAGCCGTTTATCTTGACCAGGAAGTCTGTGTAATCATCGGCTCGGAAAATCCGCTTGATGAGATGCGTGACTGCAGCTTTGTTGGGGCGACCTACAGCATAGGCGGGCGAACTGCGGGCACTATTGGTGTGCTCGGCCCAACCCGCATGGATTACCCGCGTGCGATAAGCGCAGTGGAGTTTATGGCTCACAACGTTGGAGAGATGCTTACTGCACTGAGTGTTGCCTAGCCCTCACTTTTCACCTGCTTGTGTATGCTCCCACAAGTATTTCAGCTTATCGCGGCTCATCACCAGGTAATCGTCATCATCACCAAAGACCTCAATGGTGATCGTGTCGTCATAGTTAGCATTCTTCAGAGCACGCACAACTCGCAGCCAGTTTATGTTTCCAACTCCAAGCGGCAGGTGCATATCGTCGTTGCCGCCACGGTTGTCGTGAACATGGACATGTGCCAGCCTCTCGCTGAAATGGGCGATAAGCTCCTCGCTGTAGTTGCGCGGAGTATCCAGATTGGCATGGCCGACATCAAGAAGCAGCTCAATTTCGGGCACGGCTTCAAATATGGGCTTGAGCTGCGATACACGGCTGAAGTGAGGCATATTCTCTACCATCAGTCGTATTCCGATCTCACTGCCGCAATTGACCAGTTCCGCCAGAACCTCAATATTCTGGGCAATCACCCAGTCCTCTTCATGAAGCGGAATCCTGGTATATGGATGCACGTTCATCTTCTCTGCGCCCAGGTCCCTAAAGACCTTCATGCACCTCTCAAGCTCTTTTATTGCCACCTTTCTGATTTCGGGAAATGGCGAAGCGACAGGCAGATACCAGGCCGTATGCCCGACAATACCCAGCCCAACTCTGGAAAGAGCCCTGGTGACTTTTTTGACATTGATTGTCGCCGAATAAGTCTCCTCGGGTTCCAGAGTAAGGTCGATGAAGTCGAAGCCGAGGTCGGCCATAAGGATAATCTCCTCGGTTATATCGACCATCGGGTTATTCATCCCGCCAAAGCGCATATTTATCCTTCCTGTAGTGTATCCACGGGTCTAGCAGGTGTTCGCGCTCGACTCCAGACGGAGGATTTGCAGTATACCGCCTGCGTCTTTCCGCGATTTCCTTCCTGATCCGCCCAGGCACGCATTTCACAGATTCCGGGTGCTGCCAGTCGAATACGTCTATCAAGCCCGCCAGCAGCAGCCAGTGCTCGTCGAGCAGCTCAAGGAGCCTGTCCCAGTCCAGATTGCCGCACTGAGCCTTGAAAACGCGCATTACATCCGGCCAGTCGCACCGATGCCGGTTTATTACAAATGTCTTGATCCATACGATCTCTTCCAACGGAATAAACCTGACATCCATCCCCAGGAACCGGCCTATCGGCGCTCTGTCAAACCAGTCTCTGGATATATAGTTTTCAAGGTTGGCAAAGCGCCATATCACATCCACGATCACCGAATCGCAGCTTGTATGATAAATCCAATTCTTATCCCCTTCCGCCTGTTCGCCTATGTCGACAAAACCCGCCTTATCCAGCACTCGTGCCGCATCCGCCACGTCGTCCTTGACCATATACACGTCTATGTCATGAGTATCGCGCCACCAGTTGGTGTAATGGTAGATCGCAAATGCGCCGCCGAGCATATAGTCTATGCCGGACTCATTCAGCGCCTGCAGCGCCTTAACATACATTTCTCGAAAGTGGTTCTCTGAGTTGTCCATATCTCAAAAAAGTTACCCCGCCGTCGGCTCAAGCCAATCTTGTTTTTAGCGAGAGGAATTCGAGCGCTCAAACAGGCAATGATTGTACGTCTGCTTGAACCGATACTGGTTGGATGAGGGTATACTTGAGTCTACTGATGTATAGGTGTGTATTCTGAGCGTCTGGTAATCCATCTCTGGCTGGTGCCGGATTTGGTTGTGCTTATCACTCCAGTGGCATAATGGGTGATAGCTATATCCGAGTGCGGTGACTGAAATCGGCTACTTGCGCTGATCCTTGCTGTTTGAGTCAGGCAGAACGAGCGTGATCTCCCCAGGTTTTACCCATCCAAGTTTGCGGGCAGCCTGTGCTGAGCCTTCGGCTGTCTTGAGATATTTGATCTGCCGTTCCAGAGCAGCGTTTTCTTTACGCAGAGCATCAAGCTGGAGTGCAATCTGTTTTGTTTCGCGGTATTCCCGGCTGTAGAGTCTGAAGGGCCTTGTAACCTTACCGACAACGAACAATACAAGTGCGACGATCACGCTTACTTTGACCAACGGCCAGACGATCTTTCTCCAAACGGAGCGCTTCGGCCTCCGCCTGCGGGGTGGAACACGTTCGGGTTTTGGTCTTGCCGAATATTGCACGCCCAACTCGCTGACCTCCTTTGTCAAACATCTGTAAGACTGATCCTTGTGTCGATCATAATACCCCTTCATAAAGCGGCTGTCAATCGAACATCCGATCCATTTTCAGAAATTTATCATCACGGTATAATAGATCGGCCAGGAGGTCAAATGATGAAATATAATGTTGCAGTCCTTGGCGCTTCAGCAAAACCCGAGCGCTATTCATATAAAGCCGTTAAGCTATTAGCCGATCACGGTTATGCTGTCTTTCCGGTTCACCCGTCAGGCAGGCCAATAGATGGATTGAGATGCTTTCCCAGGCTCGACGCAATTGAAGAAAAACTTGACACTATAACAATCTACCTCGGGCAAAACAATTCCACACCCCTCATAGAAGAGATAATTAAAGCCCATCCCCGCCGCGTGATACTAAACCCCGGAGCAGAAAACGACACACTGGCGAGCCGATGCAAAGAATCCGGTATTGAGGTCCAGCAGGCATGCACTTTAGTTTTACTCAGCACAGGTCAATTCTAGTCCAAAATCCGGTGTTTCACATGTAATGTGCGCATTTAATTGGAACACAGTAGTCAGTTAATCATATTTGACGGTTGTGTTGTCAAATAGTCCCTCAGGCTCAAAACCACTTCTCATAGCATAGCAGCAGCAAGGTTGACAAGGGCACTATATGTTCCGACCTATTCGAGTTTTCTGCACAATAGATCACACAGTCAACAGCTCACTACAATTGACTGAATGCAAATATCTTCCAAGATCAAAAATTCCAAAAAGTTATTTTGAAATTAGTATCACTGTAAGATGCCGGCAAGCTGGCGTGTGTAACATATCCTCGACGCTGTAATAAGCTACACACAGGAGGAAAAGGATGAAAAGAGCATTTGCAGTAATTATGGTTTTGCTTGGATTTGCAGCTTCAGCAAACGCCCAGGGAATTCAGATTACGGAGTGGATGTATTCTGGAAACGGCTGTGAGTTCGTCGAGTTCACCAACATGAGCACATCAGCCATCGACATGACCGACTGGTCATACAGTGATTCTGACGCAGCCCCATTCGACTTGATGTTCGGCAGCATTTTCGGAGTTGTCAATGCGGGCGAGTCAGTGATCCTCACCGACATCGATGCGAGCACATTCAGAACGCAGTGGGGGCTTGCAGCTTCTGTCAAAGTTTATGGGCCCAATTCCAACTCGAACCTCGGACGCTCCGATGCAATCAATATCTACGATGCATCGGGCAGCCTGGTCGACTCACTGACTTACGATGATCAGCCCGGTAAAGGACCCAGAACACAGTGCAAGAGCTGCACCATGCCGTCAAGCGACCTCGGCCTGACAAGTGCAAGTTTGTCATGGACTCTTGCAAGCGTGGGCGATGCCTACGGCTCCTGGGCGAGCACAGCGAGTGATCTGGGTAACCCAGGCACTTACTATGGCGCTCCAGTCCCAGAGCCCGCAAGTCTGCTTGCAATTCTGACCGGTCTAACCGGAATATGTGGATTTACTTCCAGACGCAGAAAATAATATTCCGGTGCTATTTAGCCGCACGTTTTCTCCTTTGCGTGCGGCTACTTTTTATTGGAGGATAAACATGATAAATCGCATTGTTGCTTTTGGCATTATACTGGCCTCGTTGATGATTCCAACCTTGGGGCAAGCCGATACACTGGCCCTTTGGGACTTCAACGACGGCAACACTACGGTCGACACCGGCTCCGGCACTATGTCTTTTATCGGCGGGACGCAGTATGGATTTGAAAATGATCCCGGCAAGGTCGATCCGAACGACCCGGGCTACTACTCGCTTGAAGTCAGCACATGGCCTGCACAGACTGCGGCGAATAAGACCGCTGGGATGCAGTTTAATGTATCGACCGCCGGGCAGAGCAATATTCGTGTCAAATTCGATCTCCGCCACAACATCAAGAACGGCGAAACCAGCCCAAATACCGTGCTCTTTCAATACACTACCGATGGCAGCACCTGGATTGATGGTCCCACCTGGATCGATTCCGGCGATCAATGGTATTTGAACCGCGAAGTCGATCTTTCGAGCATGCCGGGTGTATCGGATAACGCTAGTTTTAAGTTTCGTATTGTAGCTGCCTGGCAGCCCGGTGCAGGTCAATATATGCCATGTGACGGCTCCGTCTACGCTGCTTCGAGAAAATGGCGTCTCGACCTGATCAAGGTCTATAACGATCCCGTGGTTGCCGAGGATAAGACAATTGCGCTGTGGGATTTTAACGACCAGCGTGATCTGAATGCCGATTATGGCGACGGAATTTCACAGGCATATCTTATCGGTGGTGTCGTACTGGATGGTGACGGCTATTCCGATGATTTTTTCCATGACGAGGAGCCCTGGGACTTCTCCAGCAGCAGCGATCCATCTTTGAAAGGCAAGGGTCTCGACACATCAGGCTATCCCACTCAGGGAGTCGACAATCTTCAAGCAGGAATCGAGTATCGCGTTTCGACTGCAGACTGCTCTGGCATCAAGGTCAGTTTCGATGTCAAGCACAAAATGCAGTCTGCAAAGAACATACGCTTGCTCTATACGACCAATATAAACGCCAGTCCGGTGGTTTGGGTTTCTGCAGACCCTCTGTTTTCGCATGAGATCAGCGATCCAATCTCCACGGCATGGTGGTTCAACAATAATACGGTCGACCTCACTGGTGCGGTGGGAGTCGACAATAATCCAAATTTTGCTTTCAAAATTGTGACCGCTTTCGACCCTTACGGCTCGGATTATGCGGCAAGTGGAATCGGACAAACATACGATGAAGACCCTTACTACAATAAGCTCCGTTTCGACATGATAAGAGTTAAGGCTGAAAATGCGCCGACTCAGCATGACCAGACAAGCATTGTTGAGACTAAGCAGAGTGCCGAATGGCGTAAAGTTGCCATCGAAGACGGGATCGTTACAAGGATCCATCCCGATTATTTCTGGGTCCAGGGTGAGCAGGGCTTTTCCGGGATCAAGGTATACGCGCCGCAGCACGGCATCAGCGAAGGCTGGCATGTGAACATTTCAGGCGTTACCCGCACGAGCAGAGACACCGAGAAATATATATACTCGGATTCGGTCAGCCAAAGCACGTTTGATACCACATTTCTGAATCCTGTTTTTATGACTAACAAGAACGTCGGCGGGAGAGACTGGTTTTACAGTGACATCGATAACTCAGGTCAATGCGGTGTGCCCGATGGAGTCGGTCTCAACAACGTCGGCACATATGTGAAGGTGGCTGGGACGGTCACAGCCGTCATGCACGAGAAGGACGACCCCGACAATTTGGAGTTTATCTACATCGACGACGGGTCACACCTTGTTGACGGCACGCTATTGATATACAAGACAATCGGCGAACAGACCTATCCGACAAGGTATGAGGGTTTGGACGATGAAGATCCTGCTCTGGCCTCTCCTGTTACGGGATTGCGAGTAGCGCTAACCAAGAACTTCACTCAGAGCCTGGTCCAGGTAGGCGACTATGTCACAATTGAAGGCATTTCTTCGATCGACCGCATCGGCAGCTATACCGATCAGATCTGCCGTGCAATTCGCAGGCCTGTTGTCAGTGTTGTGGATTAATTGCCGCTTACCTGAGGAGGCGTAACTATGCGAAAAGGATTTACACTAATAGAACTGCTGGTCGTGATTGCGGTTATTGCAATCCTGGCAGCAATACTATTTCCTGTTTTTGTATCTACAAAACAGACTGCACAGCGGTCATCATGTGCTTCCAATATGAGGCAGATTTCCATGGCGCTGCTTATGTATGCTCAAGACAACAACGATTCCTTTTCGCACTGTGAATGCAAATGCGGGTCCTATATAGTGAGTGCTGAGGATTGGGGGAAATGGTATTGGATGTTTACGTGCCGCCCATACCTTGGCACTCAGACTCCGACAGATTATCAGAGCGGCAGCGCCTCCAAAAACATTTTCTGCTGCCCTGCCAAACCGGTCTATCAGCCTCTGACAAAGACAGGGCAGATATACTCACTCTACTATGGCCTTGCCAAGAAGTGGGGGCTCACCTACGGCAAAGTGATCGACCGTAGCGGCAGCGAAAAGAACGGCTATGCGATGTGGTGCAGCTACACAATCAACGAGCACATCCCGCATGCCTCCTGGCACATATCGGACTGGGGACGGCCATCGAAGTCATTCATGCTCTTTGAGGGCAGAGATACTGAGATGACAGGCGATCAGCTCTGGGACAAGTTCAACTATGATGCCCATAACGGTGGCTCCAACATCATGTATATAGACGGACATGTAAAGTGGGCGAAGTCCGTCTACTCGGGGAACCCAAAGAGCGCAAGCACCATTTGGAGCTACCCGCCAGGCGGACCCAGCGGTGGGCTGTGCGAGAATGCCGGCGATACTGGCAAAGACTGTGGACCATGGACCGCCACAGCCGGGGATGATTAAGATGAAGTATTTGAAAGCTGTCTCGCTCTTTATTTTGTTTGCTGTCTGCTTTTCACATCAGTATGCAAAAGCGGATATTCAATATCTTGGAAAGGTCGAGGTCTCTGCAACATCCTCCGACCTTTCCACGGATTCCACTCTCTTGGAAGACGGGACACCATCGAACAGATTAGGCGGGTTCGGCTCGGCAATCACCTGGACAGGCAAAGGCAATTCATACATAGCATTGCCCGACAGAGGTCCTGTCGATGGTGTGACTTCATATAAAACAAGGCTCCAGTTTTTCGATATTACCGTCAAGCCGAATATCAAGTTGAACCTTGTGAAGACGTTTCTGCTGACTGACAAAAACGGCAGAAACCTTATCGGCAAAACGGACGCCGACCCCAGATTCGATCCTGAAGGAATTTGTGTCTCGAAAGATGATACGGTCTTTATCTCGGACGAATATGGACCTTGTATTTACGAGTTTGATTTGCAGGGCAAATTTGTGCGCGAGGTAAGTTTACCTGAGAAGTTTAATATAAAGTATCCCGACTCAGATCCAAAGCGAGAATTGAAACTCAACAAAGTCGGCAGGCAGCCCAACAAAGGTATGGAAGGCCTAACTATCACTCCCGACTTCAGATATCTCGTAGGCATTATGCAAAGCCCTCTTGTTCAGGACGGTGGGTTGGATAAAAGTTTCAAACGCATCGGCACGAATGTCCGAATTTTGCGTATCGACTTGGATACTGGAAAGACCAACGAATATCTTTATCCACTCGATTCTCCGGCATATTGCGTAAATGAAATCACTGCGGTCGGTAATGATTGCTTTCTTGTGATCGAGCGTGACGGCAAGTCTGGAGAGCGCGCGAAGTGCAAAAAGATATATGAAGTCAGCTTGGCCAGAGCAACCGACATATCACGCATCGCCTCCATGCCCACAACAGGCATTCCTGATGGCATCTCTTCCGTCAGGAAGAAGCTCTATATTGACCTGCTCGATCCCAAATTCGGCCTTCCTGGCAAGGCATTTCCCGAGAAGATAGAAGGAATTGCAATAGGGCCCGATCTTGACGACGGAAGGCGCCTGCTTCTGATTTCCAGTGACAATGATTTCAAGCCTGATGCACCCTCAGTGATGTTCGCTTTTGCTGTGAGTTAGCCTAATGAATGCAAGCAGGACATAAAGTGGGTGATTCCCGGGTAGTAATTCTTGATCTGGTTAGCTGGCATTTTCCTGTTTCAGAGCTTTGGCCTTTGCGCATATTCCCTGGAACCTGCACCAAGCGCAGTCCGACGGCCCGCCGCTCATCGGAAACTGTTCGATATCCGCGGGACCGAATACGGGTTCCAATGCAACCATCCGGCCAAAACTCTCTTTGACCTCCTTTTTTGTGCTCTCGATCTCGTCTTCGGTAGGCGAAAACGAATCGATACAGAGTTCGGGATATAGATATACGGCCATAAGCCTGGTCTGGAGTGGTTCCCAGTCCCATTTACGCTGCGCATATAGGCTGTAGAGGATAAGCTGTTTGCGGTCTGCAGGATTCTGGCTGCCGGTCTTCCAGTCTATGATTGTGGGCGAGCCATCTGAATGAGCGAAGTCGATCGTGCAGTAGATTTGTATACCATCCATATCGAACGACGGAAAGCTCTCTTCTTCTATTTCTATCCACTGTTTCGTGTCACCGCTTGTTATTTCGCGCCAGAAATCGGACTCAATGAGGTTGGTCACACATGCCCATGCCACCTGTTGAGCCTCGCGCGCTCTTTCATTCATATTGGGAAACGAGTAATAGTGTTCGAGCAGGCTGGTTATGCTGGATGCTTTTCTGCCCGGTGGACGATTATCGATGTGCCAGAGACGCTTTGCGGATTCGGCATATTTTTCACGGATGAGCGATGTCACGGCTTCGCGCGCCATTCTCGCATCCACTCTTTGGTCGATTTGAATAGATTTCAGAATCCTTGCGATTACGCTATGGACGATCTGTCCTCTAAGCATAGTCAGAGTGGTCAGGTTGCGCATCTCGAAAAGCCGCCAGCGGGCCTTGGGGTCCTGCCCCCAGAACCTGTGGAAGAAGTAGTGGCGGCGGCAAGAATCGAAGTGAGTCTTGCGGGAAAACGACCAGGATAGAGTTGAGGGCTGCCAATTCTCCATACCTCATACTTAGTCTTTTTCATCTTCATTCCTGCAAAGTCGGTTGCGTAGTTTATGAAAGAGGTCTTGAGCCGTTTTGGATGGAAAATCAATCGTGGAATAATAGCTGGCTTCCCGTGAGGTCTTAGCACGACTTTGCGGAAGATATTTCAGTCCTGCATTACATGGTATAATCCCTTTGATAAGCTTGATATGGGAGAGAAGCATTATGTTGCCTTTTTTTAATCGGCTGTGTAGTGGATTATGTATATGCGCTGTCGCAATTCTCTTGATATTAGTGTTACCGGTAGGGGTATTTGCCGAACCGTCAGACAATGCTGACGCCAAGCTCAAACGTGTCAGGGCTGCAATTGCGCATAAGGGGGCAAAATGGATCGCCCGGCAGACAGATCCCTCGCTGCGTACATCGCACAAACTGTGCGGGTGGATACGGGACGAAGATCTGTCCACCGAGTCTCCCGCGGCACAAGACCTTTCTCTGCAATCGTATAGCAGTTCGGAGCCATTACCAACGTTCTGGGACTGGCGGAACGTGGACGGGCACGATTGGACCACACATATACAGGATCAGGGCAGCTGTGGAAGCTGCTATGTCTTCGCCACATGTGCCGTTTCCGAAGCGGCGATGAAAATCCAAAGTGGATCCACCGGTTGGCAGGCAAGTCCTGACTTTTCCGAGCAGTTTCTGGTATCGTGCGCAGGGTTTGACTGTGGCGGCGGCAGCACGACTCCGGTCTACAACTACCTCGTTGCCAACGGTGCGCCACCTGACTCCTGCTTTCCTTACACGGCCAACGACGATCAGCCGTGTTCGGATAGATGCCCCGACTGGGAGAGCAAGCTTACGAAGATTCTCGGCTGGCAGAGGGTCGCCGACACCGACACCCCCACAATCGAACAGATCAAAAGCGCCATTATGACCTACGGTCCGGTGACCACCGGTTTCGATGTTTACACAGATTTCTATTACTACTCCGGTGGCGTATACGAACACACTTGGGGAGTATTAGAAGGTGGCCATGCAGTGGCTATCGTCGGGTGGGACGATTCACAGAGGTGCTGGATTGCAAAAAACAGCTGGGGCACCAACTGGGGCGAGACCGCGGACTTTCAACCATACACATACGGCGCGGGAGACGGCGGATGGTTTAGAATAACATGGGATGACGAGTGGTTCGGCCAGTATGCAAAATACTCCATCGCCGCGCTCACCAATGTGACCAGTTATAGCCCTGCCGGTTGGACCGGCCCGGTCGTCCCGAGAAACTCATCCGGCGCCACGCTAACCTCCTGCGCGCTCACATCGACCCTTCCCGGCAACTCGACAGGCACATATCTTAACTACTCAGTGGCTTGTAACGCCGGGTTGAACCCGCCTGTTTTCGATGTTGTCGCGATGATAGACGGAGAAGAAGAAGCGCGGCAGCAGGTGTCGGACCTAGAAGCCGGATCTTTCTCCTGCGTCAACAACGTCGGGCCAGTTTTGGTTCATGGCGGGCGTCATACGTACGGTATCCTGATCGATGCCGATAACTCTGTGCCGGAAAACGACGAATCGACCACGGAGTCGCCGTTCGACAACATCGAGTGCCGTCAGTTCGTATGGAGTCCGATTGCCTTAACAAGTTCAATGCCGCGCTATGCGCCGCCGGTCAAGGATGCATGGGGAGATGCGCCTAGCCCTAGATATTACAACTGCGATGGGTTTACGTTCGGTGTAGACCAGACGGCGTGGTCTGCTGTGGCGATACTCTGCCCGGACAGCATGTGCGACTACAACATCAAGCTTTGGGGAGCAGGAGACTATCAGGGTAGTTCCACCGGTTTCGGCCCCAATGCTCTTTTAACTTCGGATGCCGGCTCCGGGTTCTGCGACATCGTCTTGGTGAATGGAAAACGCATGCCCAGCGGAACATATTCTGCCGGTGTTATAAATGAAAATGCGGGGACAGCCGACTACCGGATCGAGCACGAAAGCGCAGATACAATATCCTTACGGCCTGCGGTGGAGTGGAACGGTCCCTACACGATGAACACAAGCAACATTATCGACCTTTACCAAATATCCCTCTCGCCCGGCAACTATGGGATCAAGCTGGATCAGTTGATTGGAGACTGTGCGCTTTGCATGGCTCTGTATGACTCGCAGGGAACAGTATTCAGTAAATACGACACTATGCCGGGTGGGCTCGTGCAAAACAGTGCGCCGGGGGACAAGTATATAAATGTCACAATTCCGACCCTTGGAATCTACGGACTTGCCGTATACAAATACGGTTCCGCTGAATGGGATACAACTACATCTTACCAACTGGCAGTCTCACATAAGGACATATACGTGCTCAGCCCCAACGGCGGAGAAGTTGTGGGGCTGGGAGAGACCGCCCCGATCATGTGGGAGAGCTATGGAGATATCGGCAGTGTGGTCGATATAATGATAAGCCGGGACGGCGGGTTCACCTACACGACAATCGCGGACAATGTCCCGAACACCGGGGTCTACAATTGGATAGTCTCGGGCAAAGTATCAAACTACGCGAAGATCAGAGTCGTATCCGGCGACGGTACGTGCGCTGACACCAGTGACGACACATTCAGAATCATAAGCAGGTCGCTTGACCTTACTTATCCCAACGGCGGAGAGGACCTGATTCACGGCGATACTGAGGATATTACCTGGAGTTACTCAAATGTCGACGGTGACATTAAACTTGAGCTAAGCAGGGATCTAGGTGCGACTTGGGAGACAATCGCAGACTCCACGCCCAACGATGGCACTTACACGTGGGACGTTGTGCCGCCTGCATCGACTGCGTGTCTCATTAAGGTTTCATCGATCAACAACCCGACCTGTTACGATATCAGCGATAGCAGCTTTATCATCGAGGGACCGTCGATCCACCTCACATATCCGGTAACCGGCGAAACATGGGGTATAGGTGAGCAGGAGACCATTACATGGACATCCGAAAACCTTACGGGGCTTGTTAACATTCAACTTTCGCGCAACAACGGTTCGACCTGGACGAATATCGCCACGAACATCGCTGATACGGGAAGCTACGATTGGACTGTGACAAGCCCGGCATCATCGGCCTGCCGCCTAAAGATAGTGTCGGTCGATTTCCCGGAAGCACTCGATGTCCGCAGTGCCATTTCAATAGTGCAAAGGACGATCACCCTGACCGAGCCTGTGTCATCAAGCACACTGGAGATCGGCAGCGCGCAGACAGTTGCGTGGACGGGCACATATCTCGAGGGACCGGTCAAGATCGAGATAAGTCATGACAACAGGGCCACCTGGACGACCCTTATAGACAGCGCTCCGACCGGAGAGACTTCCGGGCAGGCGACTATCGTAGTTCCCGGCCCGCCTGCGACATCCTGCTTCATACGCGTCTCAAGTGTCGATAATCCGAGTGTGACCGACTATAACGACTCTTCGTTCAGAATAACCGGCAAATGGATATTTATGGACACGCCCAACGGTGGTGAAGTTTGGTTCGCCGGAGATACCGAACCCATATATTGGAATGCCGCTAACATAACGGGGTTGTGCGGCATCGACCTGAGCACCGACAGCGGCGCCACCTGGCAATCACTTGTCGGCAACTTCTCGATCTCGCAATGTATGTGGAACTGGCATATAGGGGATATCAACTCGACGCATTGCCGGATTCGGATCAGATCGTATGAATACCCCGAAGTTGTCGCCATGAGCGCCGCTGATTTTACCGTTGCAAAAAGAGAGATTCATGTCACATCGCCCGTCGGCGGGGAGAAGTGGTGTATCGGCACGACAAAGAGCATAAACTGGACATCGAGCAATGTGGACGGTGATGTCTCGATCCAACTTTGGGATGAAGATGACCAGAGCTCGACAACAATCGAGTCTGCTGCACCCAACGACGGCAGCTATTCGTGGACTGTCGCCGGAACTGACGAGCAGAACGTGAAAGTGAGAATCCGCTCGAACTCGTATACGAGTGTGATGGGTGAAAGCGCCGGTGCTGTCGAATTGGTGGACAGTCTAATTACCGTTCTGTCACCAAACGGGGGAGAGGTCGTACTCACAGGAGCTTCGACGAATATTTACTGGCAGTCTTGCAACGTGCCCACGGGCAACGTCATGATCGAACTGAGCAGAGACTCGGGGGCTACATGGGAGACTATTGCCGCATCCACAGCAAATGACGGTCAGGCTACGTGGATATGCACGTCGCCATTGTCCTCTCGCTGTCTTATAAGGATAACCTCCCTGGCCGACCCGACTGTGTCGGATACCAGCGATAATACATTTAAGATTTTAACCCGTTCACTGACAATCACTCAACCAAACGGCGGCGAGATTTGGGAAACCGGCACTACACAGACTATTTCATGGACCAGATTGAACTGTACCGGCAATGTGAAGATCGAGTTGACCCGCGACGGCGGCGCAAGCCTAGAGACAATCGTCGCGAGCACTTCCGCCGCCAGTTCCTATCAGTGGATGGTGACCTCGCCCGTATCGACAAACTGCAAAGTCAAGATAACGTCGCTTTCCTACCCGACCGTCTACGACTCCAGCAATGCCGTCTTCACCGTAACAGACCGGGGGATCACTGTCACTGCTCCAACCGTGGGAGCGCAGTACACCGTGGGTGAGATCATTACTATCAGCTGGACCTCGCGGAACCTGCCGACGGGTAATGTGAAGATCGAGATCAGCCGCGACTCAGGGGCAAACTGGTCAACGCTTGCAGCGAGCATATCTAACTCAGGCAGCGCAGCCTGGGTGGTAAGCGGGCCGGACTCAGAGTACTGCCTGATCCGCGTGACTTCCCTTGCCGACCCGACCATCAGTGACGTCACAGACGGCGAGTTCGCAATAGCAACACGATCGATCGATATACTGTCGCCGGTTGCTGGAGATACCTGGGGAATCGGAGAGACTCGGTCAATTACCTGGCAGACGACAAACATCGACGGCACCCTGACAATCGAGCTTACACGTGACCGCGGAGATACGACTGAGACGCTGTCCACGGATGCAGAAAATACAGGTGAGTATGTATGGACGGTTACCGGGCCGGAATCGTCGGACTGCGCCGTGAGGATATCATCCAACAGCTACACGATCACGGCTGCGAGTCAGGATACTTTTAATATACATCAGCCGGTGAGCGTTCCAATTGAAGTCACACTCGAAGACTGGATACATGTGCCGGATGGGAAGCAAGTCGACGTTGCAATACACGATCCCAACGGCGGTGTGGTGCTTGAGACACATACTGTCACACTGGACGAAGATGGGCATGCAAGGTTCGACACTCTCCTTACGGGCGTATATGACGTAACATTCGGAGTTGCGCACTGGCTAACGACCACTGTGAAGGGAGTCACGATTGAGAATAGTATGTCGGATATATTGGTCTCCCTGCCGAACGGTGACTGCAATGCAGACGACACCGTCAACCTGGCGGACTTTGAGATTGTAAAGGCCGACTGGGCGGCATCTACGCTGTCGAACCAGTATGCCGACATCAATGGCGACGGCTCGTGCGACGTCACAGACCTTGCTATCGTGCGCAAAAATATGGGTTACCTGCAAAACGGCGGCAGCAGTGGACTTGTGATGTGGCTGGGAGACGCCACAGGAGCGAGTATAAGCGCTATCAAGTGTGAGGCGGGCGAGCCGTTCGATATATATGTCTGGGCGGCCACGACAACGCCTACCTGGTTTATCGACGCGGCATTGGGATTCGACACTGCCACCACCTCCGGGCCGCTTGCCCTTCCGGTCGACCGGAAAATATTACTTGCGACCGGCAACCCTGCCGCAGATATAGTATGGTGCGACGCATTGAGCTCTTACCATAACGACATCTGCGCAAGGCTCAGCGGTTTCTACAGCTATGCTGCCGGAGCAAGGCAATACGGCGCCGATCTGGCCTGCGCGTCTATGGGAAATGTCGTGCAGTCGTTTACGTCTATGAAACTTGCGAAAATCTCTCTTATGCACAATATGCAGCCCGGCGATTCGACAACCATCGGACTGTGGGATGACGGCAGCAATACGGCCAGAGCGATGAACACGATGGCGATGGGCGCAATACCGATCTATGGCGCAACCGACACCGTGCAGATTGTCGCATACATCGCCGACACAATCGCCCAAGCCAAAGCCTCACCTGATATGGACCTTGTCGCGATTATGAATGCCGGTATATCGGCGGCGTTTGATGACTCATTCTATATCGAATCGGACGACCGCTCGATAGGCATTCAAGTATGCAAACCGAGTCACGGGCTTGTGGCTGGGTCGCGCGTAAATGTCGAAGGGACGATGTCCACCGACTCCAACGGTGAACGATACATTCAGGCCGATTCACTCATTACGGCGGGTTCCTGCGATATCAGGTCCTTTGCGATGACTTCAAAAAGCCTGGGAGGCAGTGACTGGCGCTACAACGAGTATACGGGAGCCGGACAATGCGGCGTGTTCAACGGGGCAGGCACGAATAACATCGGGCTGCTGGTAACGATTGTCGGACGTGTCAAAGGTGGGAGCACAGGTTTCTTCTACATCGACGATGGTTCCGGCTGCGACGACGGTTCAGGATATACTGGCGTCAGAGTGTCGATACCGGGCCTGACGCCTCCAAATACGGATACGTTTGTTCGAGTGACCGGTATCAGCTCGATTTATATGAATCAGAGTGTGCCGCACAGGCTTGTGAAAGTCAGTGATTCAAGCGGGATAGTGCCTATAGACTAAGCAAAGCTTGAGATCCAATACGTTTGGCCTGCAAAAAGTCTATCCGGGCGGTTGTTGACGCCAAAACTGCAGAACGGTCCGTGCTTTTAGCACTGAAAAGGAACTTGATTTCGAGGAAACCCAAAGTCGACACCAGCCTGGACTAGTAAAGTGCAGTAGGCAGGACTTAGTCTGACGGCTTTGGTTATACAATAAGGTGAACAATGGGGTCCACCTTATTGACTGTCTGCTTCCTGCTCAGATGCTTTCTGTCAATGCATCCCGAGAAACACTAGGCCATTATTTGCCTGAGCTTTTTCGTTGATTCTTTCTGGGCTTGTTTTTGTTTCGCTCCCAACAACTGACTGTCGTTGCGGTTACATCTAGCTGTTTCGCTAACTGCCGCAAGGTTAAATTGCGAGCCTTGCGATACTTGAATATTCGCTCTCCCAAACTCAACTTTGATATTTCTTCAGAAGGAACATCACCAAGAAACTCACATATTTTAGTAACAGATTGTGGTAATGGCCATGCCTCATTATTTTCCCATCGTGAAATAGTATGTAAGTCTACACCAAGCATTAATGCAACCTCCTTTATATGAAGATTAAGGTCAAGACGCTTCTTCTTTAGGCGGTCGCCAAGGGTTATGACTTCACGAGGATATGAGGATGGGAGCGGTTTGGGAAAAGTAAGAGTTACACAGCGAAAAAGGCAACGCTTTCCCCTCCAGGCATAGTCAGAGTGGTGAGATTGCGCATCTCAAACAGACGCCATCTGGCCTTGGGGTCCTATCCCCAGAACCTGTGGAAGAAATAATGGCGGCGGCAGGAGTCGAAATGCGTCTTGCGGGAAAATGACCATGATAGTGTCGATGGCTGCCAATTTTCCATATCTCCTACTTATTCACAACTTCGCTCAATCCTGCAAGGGAAATGCTCTATGCCCGTGGAAGAGGTATTGGTCAATAACTGGAGGTACATTTAATGCAATCTATCGAAGCGATTGAACTCAATCGCCTTGTCATTCACGGTATAAACAATCTCTCCGAAGAGCCGGATATCGCCGAGAAGGAGGAAACACTCTCCGAGGGCTTGCGGCACTTTTTTGAGGAGCATATACGCAACTGCGTCAAATCATCGAGCGCAAAAACGGCCAAATTCAACAGCTCAGAGACCACCGTCTCGGCATGCGCCGCTCACATTGTCGAGGCTCCAGAAACGTTCGTCGAACAGTGCAAAGTGATTGGAATGTGGTTTGGTCATCAAATGGAAAAGTCCTCCCAGGTGCAGGCTTTCCTTGCCGTTGCACTCTTTACCGATCTCGATACTGAGGATCGCTATCTGGCGCTGCTTAAAATGGACCCGGTTAAGGCATTCGTAAAACGTGGAGGAGGGGATTTCGAGCAGCTTCAGATTCTGCCGGACCCGAGTCGGCAGCTCCTTAGATACGCTATTGTTCGGCCATACGATGATGAGACCCGCTACGATATCATAATGCGCAACCAACCGGCGTCAAAAGATGAGGATCCGGAGACTGCTCAGATGTGGCTGGAAGCGTTTCTTGATGCATCTGAAGTCGCGACACCGCGTGAAATGACCCAGCTTGTGGTAAAAGAAACCGAAAAATGGATTGCCCAGAATGAAGAGGCGCTTGAGGAGCAAGAAGCGGCACAGCTTCGCAACGCAGTGCGGACTCTTGCTCAAACCGAGGAAATGGACGTGGAGGCCATTGCAGCCGAAGCAATCAAAGATGACAGGCAGCGCGAAGAGTATATCGGCAGACTCCTGGATAAGGGTCTCACCGAAACCACGTTTACGCCCGACCGGGCCTGGGCTGAACGCACGGCTCGCAAGACAACTTATGTCTGTGATGATGGTGTCCAGATAAGTGGTCCAAGCGATGCCATCGACGACGTGGTTCAGGTTCTGCCCAAGACTGCCGACCGAAGGACTAGGGTCGTGATCGAGACCAGAAGGTTTCAGCAGAAATAGAAGTAATGCGGATTCTTGCGAAAAGGCAATACCGCCTGATAATATACTACATGTAATATCATAGTTTTGTTTTCAAGAGGAAAAATATGAAAATCAAGACCGCTCTAGTCATATTAGCTGCTTTGACGGGCACATCCTGCTTTGCCCAGGGCGAGAAATTGCCTATGGACCTGCCGGTCTATCCAGGGTCGGAGACAGCTATGGAAGTCAATATGAGCAATGAGGACATTCTGCCGATGGCCAAGGCTATGCTGCCTATGCTCTCAGGTAAGCTCAGCTCGACGCTGGACAAGATCGACATGAATGACATTGCCGACATAATAAAAGACGTCAAACAGATCGAGTTCGTCCAGCTCGATATTGCGGACCAGAAAGTGACCGAAAAAGATATCATCGGGTTCTATACAAAGAACATTCCGGGCGGCGAATGGACCAGGGTCTTTTGGCAAAACGCTCCCAAGGTCGGAACAGTCGCTCTTTACACGCAGAAAGATATCCAGAATATTTACGGTTTCAGAACACGCACAATCGTGGTGGATGATAAATCGGTAAAGCGTGTCGAGGTCGCAAAAATCACCGGCAGGATCGACTATGTAAAACTCCTGCTTACGGCAAGCAAGCTGGGTCTTGGAAAGGCTTAGCGCGCATTATCCGGGTTAGGAATGTTTACCACAGCCCACCGCCCCATTCAAGATCGATAGTGTATCCGCTGCCGCTGGAGTCTGAGTTGCCGATGAGCCATGCGGCATTCAAGCTCCAGCCGGTCGGTGCACCCGCCACAAAGCCAAGAGTTGCCCAGTTTCCTGAGCCTGACATATAGTCGCTTTGGATTGTAAATTGACGACCAAAGTGCTTGTCAATACCCAGCATCAGGCGAAACGTGCCGCCTGTCACGATAGTACCGAAGTGGACCCGTGCGAAACTAAGCGTCTTGCGGGCAGTTATAAACGGCATGCTGGAGGTATCGGTTGCGACGTTTTGCATGCCGATTGCAATGGCAGGCGTGAAGCGCGATTCATCGTGAAAGCGGTATTTGCCGTTTACGAGAACTGATGCGCCGGCACCCACTACCGGGTCGAATCCAAACTCAAACTGCCCGCCTATTCCAAATTCAGTCTCAACAAGGTTTTCTGTATCGCTGCCTGATGATGGATATGTGACTGTTGTCGCGAAGCCGAGATTGGCTCCACCGGAGGGGATGGTATCGGCAATCGGGATGAGGTTGAGTGAGGTCGGCCATGCAAATAATGGATCCGTGCAAATCAACAGGACGCCAATGCAAAAGGAAATGCTGAATATCCAGCTTAGGAACAACGCTGTCTTATCGGACGATTTGGACATTGTATGCCTGAAATTGCCCATAGCCAATGTATCCACCCGTCACTACGACATAGCTGTGCGGCCGAATCTCCATCCCCGACCACAGCACATCAATACTGTTTTCTCCGTCGCTCAGTTGAAACCCATCGTTATCCGTTTTGATCATGCGCCCCCAGGTCTTCATATATGTGCCAACAGCACTGTCAAGCCATGAGATACGGGTTCCGTACGGCACCAGGTCATAACCTGCACCCTCCAATTTCTCCCATGATGATACCGATATATAGCGTTTTTCATTGTCATCGACTGATATAGTGCCGATCAGGCTTGAAATCACATCACCCGGACTGCAGTCTGAGACTCCCTGCACGCCGATGGTCGCTGAACGGTCGATCTCTTCGATCCATATATTAGTGCCGTTCGTGCAGCTTATCACCTTGCCCGATAGCTTCACTGCCGTGCCGGTTGGAAGAATTTTGACATGTCCAATTTTGCTGATCGGGTATGCCGTTTCAATCGGATATGCGCCTATTCCATCGCATGGCGAGCCGAGTGAAAGGCAGCACTCATCGTGTTCAGGCATCAGCAAAAGTGGATCAACAAACATATTGCCGGAGTAGGTTGATATCGAGCCTATCGCTCCCCCACAATCTCCATTATCATTTGCATAAAAGTCGCAGCAGGTGAATGTGGTTGTAGAACTACCGCCATCTCCGTAGACGCCACCGGTATCCGAGGCGGAGTTGAATGCGATTATATCGTGATCGAATGCGACCGGTCCGCCTCGATATGTATAGGCCGCGCCGCCGTTCATACCGGCATTGTTGAACGCAAACGTGCAGTTTTCCATTCGTGCCTCAGAGTGAAATGGGCAATATAGGCCGCCGCCGCTGATCACAGCACTATTTCGTGTTATCACGCAGCGCTTATGAACAGGGTATGAGTGATACTCCACCACAAGCCCTCCGCCGCTGGATGCATTGCATCGCGTCACTATACAATCGGTCATCTCACCATAGGAATACTTATCGTGATATACCCCTCCGCCCAGAGCAGTCGCGCTGCAGTCCTCGATGTGGCAGTTCCTGATCTTTACATTTGCATTTATGTTGCATCGAATTCCGCCGCCGTAATCCGCCAGACCATTACGGATTGTAAGGCCGTCTATTGTGACCCATGCGCCGGTTTTAATGTCTACTGCCCGCCCTTTACTCTCGGCATCGATAATTGTAGGGAATGCTCCCGCGATCCTTTGATCCGCCGACGTCTCGAACCCAAGGAATCCGCCATATATATTCTGATATGTTTTGAGAGCGATTCTTTCACGATAGACTCCCTCGCGCACCCAGAGTGTTCCGCCGGATTCAAGGGAGCTCAGAGCAGCAGTTATGCTCGTAAATGCATTCTGCCACGATGAACCGTCCTGTGTTCCCGTTGTTGCGCGTGAGTCGACAAATATTATCGCCCAGGATGCCTGCGCAAGGGCTAGTGCTGCGCTTATGGTCAGAATCAGTCTGTATAATGTCATAATCACATAATGCCCGGTTGTCACACTCGCAAAACTCTCGTTTTTGTGTACTTTGAAGCGGGTAAAGACAAACATCATGGAGACGTATTTGGAGGTCGCAATATGGCAAACGCTGCAGCTTCCGTAAAGGAAAGAGTCAGTGACACTGCACACAGAGCGAAGCTGAAGGCACACAAGGCAGCGGAGAAGATTATGGATCAGCGAAGAGTGGTTGATTCCGCTATGTCTGTGCCGGAGAGAGTCTCGCCGAGGATTTTCTTTGGACTTAGCATCGGATCGATATTGCTTTCTTTGGGGCTATTTACTGCCAGGAGAAAAGAGGATGCAATTTTTGTCGGGCACTGGGCACCCACATTTCTGGCATTGGGATTATTTTCCAGGCTGGTCAGTTCAAAGGAGAGGAAAAAATAGGCATTGGGCATAAACTTTTTTTTCGATTTATGAAAACATTATGCCACTTTACTGCGTCTAAATAAGTGTAAGTGTTCTCCTCTCCTTTCTTCTTTGTAGGCAGCCTTTGAGAGAAGGCTGCTATTTCTTTGCATTCTGTTCAAGCCGCTTTTTGCTTTTTTACCTTCATCAGCGCCATCGTTCCATCAATCATTCTGTCGTGCTCTTCATATACAGAGTCTAGGTCTCCTCGCTCTATCAGGTGCCGCAGCGCATCAACTACGGTCGGGTCGAGCGTTCTGCCTGCGCTGCGGTTGAGTTCGCCCATAAGCTCTTCTTGAGGCATTCTCTCCCTGTAGGGTCTGCGCGAGCGCATTGCGTCAAATGAGTCGGAGACAACCAGAATCCTCTGCAGCAGAGGCTGGTCCTGGGCATTGATCCCACCAGGGTAACCTTTGCCGTCGAGGCGCTCATGGTGGTGTTTGATCAAAAATAGCACATCCTGTGATAGACCCAGCGGGCGGCAGATTTCTTCGCTTACGATTGGATGGCGACGCATAGTCTCCCATTCTTCAGCCGTGAGCTTGCCGGCCTTGCGCAGAATCGCATCGGGCACGCCGATCTTGCCTATATCGTGCAGCAGTGATGCATTTCTAAGAGAATCTATTGCCTCCGCCGGAACCTGCAGCTCCTGAGCAATGAGGCAAGAAACCTGCATCACGCGTTCAGAGTGACCTTGCGTATATTCATCTCTGGCTTCCAAACCGTTTGCAAGACTCTGGAGGGTGCGTAGGAACTGTTTCTGAAGATTGGTGTACAATCGCAAATTTACAATGGCAGCGCTCGCTATTACAGAAAATATTCTCAACATGTCAACCGCATCATCGCCGAAGTCCTCACCCGGCTGACCCCAAACCATAAGTACTCCCAGAACCTTGTTGTCCTCATCCGAACCTGATGATTGCCAAAGCAGGGGTGCGGCAATGGCTGGGCGGTCGTCTCTTTCCACTTCCGACTCTTCTGAAGTTCGCCCGCCGCTTTTGACCAGAAATTCTCGACCACTGTTGGTAACCCAGTTGGCATACGAGCGAAGCAGTGCTTCTGGTGGAGCGGCATGGTTCTTTTCAGGAGAATAAAATGCTTCCGTTTCCAGATGGCCGGTCTCTTCGTTTAGCAGAAGCAGTTCGCCGCCTCCGGCATCTGTCTCGGTGACGGCAGATTCAAGAACGTAGAGCGCAAGGTCATTAACACTCCGAAACCTGGTCAAACGAGCGCCACAATCCATAATCGCATGCAGGTATGACCCTCTCTCAGATGCCAGATCGTCCTGCGACCTGGTTTTGAAAATAAATGCTGCAACCAGCGCTCCGATTAACAATACACCACAGCGCACAGCCACAGTTGTTAAAATGGATGCCATACTTGCGGCAGTGTTGATTGCAAATAGCGTGCCGATCACATTAGCTGCCATTACAATTCCGGTTGCGAATATCAGCTTGTCCAAGCGATTGCTGGCATATCCTGTGCATACAAGAACAAACCAATACAGTAAATATGCCATACCATCACTTGGACCGGCAACTGTGATTGTGATGACAGTGGTATCCAGTGCAAAGGATGCAATAGCCAGCTTTCTCCCGCACTTTGCAAAACGCTCAGGGTCCTTGACGCAGAACATCAATGCGGAATTGTACGCAGCTACAAACCCCAGCAGTAAGGCCTGCCGTGGAAGCGAAGCATTGCTGACAGCGGCAAGCCCGAGCAATATTACAGGCCACCGGAGCATAGCTATGAGATATTCAATACGTCTTCTCTTATCCATCTTCTAATATATTCATCGGCTTGAACGATGAAAAGTTTTAGCCTGCATTATTCACGAGAAACGTGAATAATGCTCTCGGAGACCCGTATTATGCGTAAAGCGCATAATCAGGGTTAGCCACACTGTAAAAAAACAAGTGCGGCTGAAAGTTGATGGCTATCATGCGTTGAATGTGATTGATGGTTCTGGCTGCCTGAATACTATTTTCTAGTTCAGGATTGCTTTGCTGTTCGCTTTCTGCCATTTGTACGTCTGATCAATAGTTGCCCACCAAAAACCATGCTATTGGATTAAATGGCTGGGCAAGGTCTTGGCGCAGGCTGCAGCTCCAGGATGCAGCGCGGCAGCGAACTGTATTGTCAGCATCATCAAGAAGCGTTTCTATCAGGTCCAGAGACCTCTGGCCGAAAATTGGCAGATTGCCCGAGCCTATTTCCCAAATTGAATCCAGAACCCAATAGCGCACATCATCATCTGGATCAGTCAGCATGTGCTCCAGAACGCTTATTGATTTCTCAGATGCGATATTGCTGAGGGCACATGCGGCCATCTCTCTTGAGTACTTAACACCGAGGTTTGCAACCCGCGATAGCTCCTCAACGGCCTCATCTCCAAATTTGCCTATTGCACTGGCAACTTCTACATCCCAATCTTCATCTGCTTCACGCGCCATCTCTAGAAGCCTGGGCAATACGCACTTATCGCCACATTTGCCTAGTGCAATCAAAGCAGCACAGTCAAGCTCAGGCACATCAAGTAACACGGTCAGTCTGTCAATTGCGGAGGCGTCGCCGATCTCACCCAAGGCATGTATAGCTTCCTTTTTTGCTTCCGGTGAACCATTGACCGTCACTTCAACCAGGCGTTCCACTGCTAACGTGCCCAAGCCAATCAACCCCCATTCAGCACTTCCCTCTGAATAGTCCTCCCGGTGATCGCACAAATAATCAATCAGGACATCAAGTGCACGGATATCACCCAGTTTGCCAAGTGCTGAAGCAACATCGAAACGAAGAGACTCATCATTGAGGTATTCCGCTAGTGGTTCAATTGCTGCCGGGTTTCCTATCTCCCCTAAAGGTTGAACGACAACCTTGCGTGCTTCAAGTGTTCCATATCGCCATACATCCAAGAGTGCAGGCAATGCCACATCACCCATCCACATAAGCTCCCAAGCAGCATGCGTTGCGACATGAGAATCATTCGATGCGTCCATTATAACTTTTGACAATGGCTCTATTGCATTTACGCCGCCTAGTTTGCCTGCCGCATCTACAGCATCAGCTCGCACTTGCATATCTTTATCATCAAGCAGCGCAAGCACAGCAGGATATCCGCGTTGGTCACCTATTTCACCCAGTGAGAAAGCAGCTCTCCAGCGTATCTGCGGGTTTGCATACTTGGTCGCCTCAATTAATCGCCCCACAGCTGCTTTGTCTGAGCGTATAAGCGCGCATTCAGCTTTTAGCTGGACGTCATTATCTGGGTCACCGAGTTTCTGTATGAGTTCGTCGATGTGGTCCAACAATATCCCTTTCAGAACCTACGTAATCTTGATATCCCAGTTGTAAGGGATGTTGGGGCTGTCATACGACTCGCGATACTCGTCGGGCTCCTTGGGATTGTAGAGATTGGTCGGGAAGTTGATTAGCAGTGACGGTTCCACCCCGACAGTCTTATACCCGTGCATCGTGCCCACGGGTATCTTGAGCAGGATAGGGTTATTGTCGCCCATGAAGAACTCATTGATCTCGCCGTACGTGGGGGAATCTTTGCGAGCGTCATAGACAACTGCTTTGACCATGCCCTTAGGCACAACCCAATAGTCATCCTGTTTTTTGTGATAGTGCCATGCGCGGATAATGCCGGGATAGTTCATGCTGATGTATGTCTGTGCGAACCTGCCGAACTCCGGCCAGTCTTCACGCAGCATTTCCATAAGATAGCCGCGCTCATCTGCATGGCGCTTAAGTTGCTTTACTATTACTCCTTCTATCATCAGTTCTCCTCGATAACTATGCATCTTGTAATAATTGTTACGTTGTACCCTCACCCCAACTCTTTCTCCCAGGAGAGGGAGCCGTCATATCACGCTAACTGTGCTGTTATCGCCCACCATCATGCGATATGCCTTCGGCTTTTTGTGATCCTTGTCGATCCTGACGTTTTTGCCTATCAGGCTGTCTTCCAGGCGGCTGCCTATGCCCAATATCTGAGAGTCTTCCAGAATTATACTGTGCTCGACCTCACTTGAGATGATCTTGCAGCGGTCATTGATCGACGTATACGGACCTATAAATGCATTTTCAATGATGCATCCCTCGCCAATAATCGCGGGACCGCGCAAACAGGAGTTGATTATCCTGCTGCCCTTGCCGATCTTTACCCGGCCTGCAACGTCTGAATTTTCATCAACTTCACCCAGCACATCCCGCTTGATACCGTCCAATATGATGCGGTTGGCTTCGAGCATGTCTTCGAGCTTGCCGGTATCTTTCCACCATCCGGTTATTATGTGGCTGTTGACCTTGTAGCTGTGATCGACCAGATATTGAATGGCATCGGTGATCTCAAGTTCACCGCGAGCAGAAGACTTTATGGCGTTTACTGCCTCGAATATAGACGCGTCAAACATGTAGACACCTACCAGAGCGAGGTCAGTAGGCGGCTGCTTTGGCTTTTCGATCAAGCGTACCACACGCCCTCCCTCAAGTTCTGCTACTCCGAATGACTGGGGATTGGGCACATGCGCCAGAAGTATCTGCGCATTTGCATCCGATTCGCAATATTCGTCTACGAACGATATGATGCCGTCTTTGATTAGATTATCGCCCAGATACATTACAAAAGCGTCGTCTTGGATGAAATCCTGCGAAATCTTTACTGCATGAGCAAGACCCAGAGGTGCATCCTGCTGTATATATGTGATCTTCACATCCCAACGCTCGCCATTGCCCACGGCTGCCTCGACCTCTTCATGCGTGTCGCCGACAACAATACCGATATCAGTAATACCGGCAGCCTTTACGGCTTCTATTGTATAGAAGAGTATTGGTTTATTTGCGACGGGCACGAGCTGTTTCGCGCCGGTATATGTGATCGGTCGGAGTCTTGTACCCTTACCTCCACTCAAGATGAGAGCTTTCATATCAGCCTCCATACGCATCATGCGATGACTGGATTATAGTAGTGATAATGAGTCATGTCAATTTTATTACGGTGAGATGATTCGAGGGGATTCCAACATCAACTAACTATCACCCAACACCCATATGATCGGTTTGCAAACAATCTATCCGCAGGCCGCCTAGAAAAACGAAGAAAATCTCAAGATAAATGTTGAAGAGCCCAAAAATATGGGTATAAGACACTTGACAGTATCGCACTCAAGTCATATAATTATGACAGCAGGCGATGATACCACAGCGGCCTTGTTTGGGCACGCATATAATAGGGGTATCCACTATCCGCGGAGGTGAACTCAATTGGCCAAAACAGTAGGTATTGATTTAGGCACCACAAACAGCGTGGTTGCAGTAATGGAAGGCGGCGAACCGGTCGTGATCCCCAATTCCGAGGGGAGCCGGACGACTCCTTCCGTTGTAGGTTTTTCAAAGACCGGCGAACGTCTGGTGGGCGTAACAGCCAAGCGTCAGGCGATCCTTAACCCTGATCGCACCATCTCATCTATCAAGCGTGAGATGGGAACCGATCACAAGGTTACGATTGACGGCAAGGGCTACACGCCTGAAGAGATTTCGGCTATGATCCTGCAGAAGCTCAAGGCGGATGCAGAGGCTTATCTGGGTGAACAGGTGACTCAGGCAGTTATCACCGTCCCGGCATATTTTAACGATATGCAGCGAACAGCCACAAAGCAGGCGGGCGAGATTGCCGGTCTCAAGGTTCTCAGGATTATAAACGAGCCAACTGCCGCATCACTCGCATACGGCCTGGAAAAGAAAGGTAATGAGACCATTCTTGTATGGGACCTCGGCGGCGGGACTTTTGATGTGTCGCTCCTGGAAGTAGGCGAGGGCGTATTCGAGGTCAAATCAACTTCGGGCGATACGCGGCTTGGCGGTGACGACTGGGACGAGCGGATCGTCAATTGGGTATGCAGCGAATTCAAGGCTCAGCAGGGAATCGATCTCAAAAATGATAAACAGGCTCTGCAGCGTGTCAAAGAAGCTGCAGAAAAGGCAAAGATCGAGCTTTCCACCGTGGTCCAGACAAATATCAACCTGCCTTATATTACGGCGGACGCATCGGGACCCAAGCATCTTGACATGAACCTGACCCGTGCGAAGTTCGAAGAACTCACCAGCGACCTGCTGGAACGCTGTGTCGGGCCTTATAAGAAGGCAATGGAAGATGCCAAGATCAGCGAGGGTCAGATAAACGAGATCGTGCTGGTTGGTGGATCGACTCGAATGCCTATGGTGCAGGAGTTGGTCAAGAAACTTGCCGGAGGCAAGGAGCCGCACAGAGGCGTTAACCCGGACGAGGTCGTGGCTGTAGGCGCTGCGATTCAGGCCGGTGTGTTGGGCGGTGAGGTCAAGGATGTAGTGTTACTGGATGTTACACCGCTCACATTGGGTGTGGAGACACTTGGCGGAATTACGGACAAGCTCATCGAGCGCAACACCACCATCCCGACCAGAAAGTCCAAGACATATACTACGGCTGCAGATGGCCAGACCGAAGTCGAGATCAACGTATTGCAGGGCGAGCGCGAGATGGCTCAGTATAACCACAGCCTCGGCAGGTTCCACCTGGCAGGTATTCCACCTGCGCCGAGGGGTGTGCCTCAGATTGAGGTCACCTTCGACATTGATGCGAACGGTATAGTGAATGTCTCGGCTCAGGATAAGGCGACAGGCAAGCAGCAGTCGATCACTATCAGCGGTTCGACCAGACTCTCCAAGGACGATATCGATAAGATGATGAGAGACGCCGAAGGTCATGCCGAGGAGGACCGCAAGCTCAGAGATGCCGCAGAAGCCAAGAACAAGGCTGAGCAACTGCTTTATTCCACCGAGAAGACCTTGAAAGACCTTGGCGACAAAGTGTCGTCTGAAGATAAACTGGCTGTCGAAAATGCGCTCAGTGAGTTGAGATCGGCTGTTGAATCGAATGATGCAGAGCGGATCAATACCGCCTCCGAAGCGCTCCAGCAGCAGGCATACAAGCTATCGCAGATGCTGTATGAGCAGGCCTCACAGGCTCAGGCGGGCGCTCCCGAAGGACAGGCTCCTGAAGGACCGGCAGCCGAAACGCCAAAGGAAGAAGACGAAGGCGTAATTGACGCCGAATTCAAAGCAGAATAACAGGTGTCAGGTGCCGGGTATCGGGTGTCGGAGTGCGTTATCCGGCACCTGGCACCCGACACCCATCACCCGAAAGGAGCGAGCAGCAGATGATAAGCAGATGGGATCCGTTTAGGGATATCAGTGTTTTGCAAGACAGAATCAATCGAATATTCAATGAGTCGGCGGGTCGTGCCGAAAGCGCATCCAGCCGAACCTGGTCGCCGGTAGTAGACATTTTAGAGACTCAAAGTGACCTTGTTGTTCGCGCTGAACTGCCGGGGATGAACCGAGATGATATAGATATTGAAGTTACGGGTGAGTCTCTGACTATTCGCGGCGAGCGCAAGTTCGATGAGGCGAGCAAGGATGAATATATCCGGGTCGAGCGCCCATATGGACCATTCCAGAGGTCGTTCAGCATAGGAGTGCCGGTGCAGCCGAATAAGGTAAAAGCCGGCTATCATGACGGTCTGCTTGAGATTATTATTCCTAAGGCCGAAGAGACCAAACCCAAGAAGATCAAAGTAAACGCTGAATAGGTTAGAGGTATCGGGTGCCGGGTGTCGGAGTACATACTCTTACCTGGCACCTGAAACCCGACATTCGACACCAATACTATGGCCACTAATTATAAAGATTATTATAAAATACTGGGCGTTGACAGGAACGCATCGGAGAAGGATATCAAATCGGCCTACCGTAAGCTGGCTCGAAAGTATCATCCCGATGTAAACCCGGGCGACAAATCTGCCGAGGAGAAGTTCAAAGAAGTCAGCGAGGCATATGAGGTGCTTGTCGATAAGGACAAACGCGCCAAATATGACCAGTTCGGCCAATATTGGGAGCAGGCCGGACAGGCAGGTCCCGGTCCTGGGGCGGGGTATCCCTGCGGTGACTTTACGTTTGACTTCGGTGGCTTCGATCAAAGGGGGCAGCGTGTAGACTTTGGTGGTGAAGGCGGCTTCGATCTCTTTGAGATGCTTTTTGGTGAAGGCAGACGCGCAGGCGGATCGACAAAAAAACGCCATGCGCCCCCGGCAAAGGGACGCGATATCGAATCTGAGATGGAGATATCTCTTGAAGATGCCTTCACCGGGACCAAAAAGCCATTTTCGCTCAATGGGCGCAAGATAGAAGTGACGATTCCAAAGGGCGTTCGCAACGGCCAAAAGATCAGACTTGCAGGCCAGGGAGAAAAAGGTCCCGCAGGCGAGGGAGACTTATTTATAAAGATTAAAATTCGTCCTCATCAAACATTTGAACGTTCGGACGATGACCTGCGCATTGAGGTTCCTGTGGATTATGTGACAGCGGCTTTGGGCGGAGAGATCACTGTTCCAACACTCTCGGGAAGAGTTACTATGAAGATCCCTCCTGGCACATCCGGCGGCAAAACGTTTCGGCTTCCCGGTCAGGGTATGCCAAAGATGAAAGACGGCGGACGCGGGAACCAATATGTGAAAGTCAGAGTTCATATCCCGGAGCATATACCAGCAAAGGAACGCGAACTATTGGAGGAAATCCATAAACTGCGCAAAGGCGGTTGATAACAGATGATGTGTATTGGATAAAGGTTCCATTACCTGGTGCCTAATACATATCAACTGATATGAAAGTGAGGGTTCACAATGCCACGTGTTGACAAAAATGAACCGTTATACTTAATAGGTGTGGCAGCAAGACTCTGTGAGTTGCATCCTCAGACTCTGCGTATGTATGAGCGTCTGGGGCTTGTGCATCCTGCCAGACTCGGCAGAAAGAACCGCATGTATTCCGAAGCCGATATTGAGCGGCTCAGACAGATCCAACGTCTGACTCAGGATATGGGTGTGAACCTGGCAGGCGTGGAAGTAATTCTTGACCTTCTGGACAAAATGTCGCGCATGCAGGAGCAAATGGAAAATGAAATGGAACGAATGCAACAGCTCATGGAGGAGAGAATCAGGCGTATGCAGAAGTAGAAAGCGTGTGCAGCTTCTAAATAGCTGCCGAGCGGGTTTACAAATGGTGTTTTCGGTGCTATAATCCGTTCACTGGCGTAAATCCGTGTGGAATTATCTGAAGGAGGGTGGTAGGTTGCAAATTGGTGTCGTAAAGTGGTTCAACGACGCTAAAGGGTATGGCTTCATCGCTACAGAAGAAGGCAAAGACATCTTCGTGCACTATTCGGCTATTAATATGGATGGCCGGAAGACCCTATTTGAAGGGCAGCAGGTGGAGTTCGAGATTGCCGACGGCCCTAAAGGCCCGCAGGCGGCTAATGTCTCCGCGGTGTCGGCGTAGAACCCAGTACAACTAAAAAGTGTGTGCCCCGAGCACTGACTTCGGGGCATAATTTTGTTATCCTCAAAATAATCGCAATCACAATAGCCGGGAGGCACAGATGAAGAGTGTGGTATCGCTGATATTAGTTGTCTCTTTCGTGGTTACTGCCGTTACAGGCCTATTGATGATGTTTGCACACATCCGTCAACTAACGCCTGTGCATGAACTGATGTCCCTCGTAATGGTAATTGCTGCTGTCTTCCACATAGTTTTGAATGCCGGATGTATCTGGTGTTATATCAAACAAAAGCCAGTGCTCGCGTGTGTGCTGCTAATAATAACAATCGCAATTACTTCGCTAATTACAATCTCCGCACCGCACGGACATAAAAGTCATGGTGACCCCGGCTTTGAGCATGGCCGACAAGCAATTGACCCGGATTAGCGCTCGATATTGTTTAAGCATTCTTTAGAGCAACGGCTTCGACAATATTTGCTGCGTCTTCGCACTTATCGATGGCAGTCTCCAGATGCTCGTATAGTTCCTTCCATTTGATTACTTCGATGGGGTCTTTCTCATTTTTGAAAAGGCCGGCGATGGCGTTGCGGCTGACTTTGTCACCTTCGTTTTCGAGCCGATTGACCTCTATCCAGCGTCTTTTCATGCCTTTGACATCCTTGAGGTTTTTCATGCTCTCTGTCAATGCAAGGGTTTCCTCGGCTGCGCGCAGCACTATATTGGCCAGCTCTATAGCCTCTGGGCTTATTGAGATCACTCCATATAGGTTCAGCCGCTGAGCGGTCGCATTTATGAAGTCCAGAATATCATCCAGCGCTGAACTGAGCGCATGGATGTCCTCGCGGTCCATTGGTGTAATAAATGTCATATTGAGCTTTTCGATGATCTTGTGAGCTATCTCGTCCCCAAAGCTTTCGGCCTTTTCTATCTTCATTCTCTTCTGATCGATATCCGTATAGTCTTCGAGCAGATCCTTTAGCAGCACAGCTCCTTCGACAACATTTGCCGCCTGCGCCTTGAACAGATCAAAAAAAGCCTCTTCTCTTGGTATAATCCTCAGGCCCATATCCGGCCTCCATTTCTTGATTTATTGACAAAGGTGAATAAGTAAATATACGCCAGACGCCATAAGTGCAGACAGCGGCATTGTCAAAATCCATGCCCACACGATCCTGCTGGCCACTCCCCATTTTACAGCAGACAGTCTGTTTGTCGCACCGACTCCGACAATGGCGCCGGTGATAGTGTGCGTTGTGCTGACGGGAATGCCTGCCATAGTCGAGCCTATGATAGTTATTGCTCCTGCGGTTTCTGCGCAGAAACCGCCTACAGGTTTGAGTTTGGTAATACCCAAACCCATGGTCTTGACAATTCTCCAACCGCCGGACATCGTTCCCAACGCAATTGCAGCCGCACATGCCAGTTTGACCTCAACTGGTACCGGTATAATGCCGTTTGCAGTCGGCTGCAAATGGCCGCTTGTGAGCAACACAATGGCAATAACACCCATTGTTTTCTGAGCGTCATTTGTGCCATGGCCTATGCTGTATGCGGCTGCGGACAATAACTGCAGATGTCTGAACAAATTGTCCACTCTTCTCGGCGAGGTTCTGCGAAACAGCCACATAACGATCACCATGACAAAAAAGCCGATTACCATGCCGATCATTGGAGCGAGCACGATAAAGGCGGCGATTGTGTCGATCTTCTCCCAGTTCAATACGTTTTTCATCGATCCGGTCAAGATGTGTGCGGCCGTAAGGCCTGCGCCCGCAAGGCCGCCGATCAGAGCATGAGAAGAACTGGTTGGAAGTCCGAAATACCAGGTTATGATATTCCAAAAAACTGCCCCGCATAGTCCCGCAAGGGCAATGATAAGCATTGTGTGGGGTGTGAAAATAGCTGCATTGACGGTTTTGCCGACTGTATCCGCAACGTGCACACCGAATACGAGCGGTGCCACGAAGTTAAAAAAAGCTGCCCACAATACTGCCTGAAATGGTGAAAGCACCTTTGTCGCGACAACTGTGGCAATCGAGTTTGCCGCGTCATGGAAACCGTTCAGGAAGTCAAAAATGAGGGCAACAGCAATGATCGTTATTACAAGATATAGTGACATACAGACCTGCAAAATATGGAATTAACGACGGCAAGGTTTAGGTTGCAGTAAAGCACCCGCAAAAACAGGTTACCACCGCCCATTTATTCTACAAGCGTCTGCACTGCCGCGTCAAGCAATTTGTAAGTCGTCTGTAATCTTCCTGTAATGCTGCTTTCCGAATTTATGCATATGGTCTTTTTGTGCATAGCGGTCGGTCATACCTGAGATGAAATCACAGACATGTCGAGCAAGCTCTCTTGTGTTTTGGGTTGATGTGGAAGACTCGCTGTATATCGAATATAGCTGATCCGGGTCGGCCATATAGAACCGGAAAAGCTCTTTAAGCATTTCACCGGCATGCTTTAGCTCGGCAATACCGGTCACATCGCGGCCATAGACATGCTGAAAGAGATAGTCTTTAAGCCGATTGGTGGCTTTTCTAAACGGTTCGCTCATCCCGATTGTTCTTTTTCCGGCGTAGTAGAAGATAATATCACTTACCATTGCGCCGATTCTGTCCGAGTGATTTTTGCCGAGTATTTCAACACAACTCACCGGCAGATCATCCTCGGTGATAATGCCCGCGCGAATCGCATCGTCAATGTCGTGGTTCACATATGCCACTCGGTCGCTTATCTTTACGATCCTGCCTTCGAGAGTGGATGGACCGCGGGAGTCGATAGCAAGGTCCGCATTACCTTTGGAGTGATGCAAAATGCCGTCCCTGACCTCGTAAGTCAGATTAAGCCCAACTCCTTTGTTTTCAAGCACATCAACCACTCTCAGGCTCTGCTGCGAATGTCTGAAGGAGCCATCGGGGACAAATTCTCGTATTACCTCGTCAAGCGCCGATTCACCGGCATGACCAAACGGAGTATGGCCGAGGTCATGGCCCAGAGCTATTGCTTCGGTAAGGTCTTCATTGAGGCGGAGAGCACGTGAGATCGTGCGGGCGATCTGAGCGACTTCAAGAGTATGGGTCAGACGTGTGCGGTAATGGTCCTCTTCCGGGTCGATGAAAACCTGAGTCTTGTGTTTGAGCCTGCGAAACGATTTGCAGTGAATGATCCTGTCACGGTCGCGCTGGAAACATGTGCGGACGCTGTCCTGCGCCTCCGGTCGCTGCCTGCCTTTGGAGTTGGATGCGCAGACTGCGTCGGCAGAGAGTATTTCTTTTTCCAGTTGTTCGTATGTTTCGCGTATATTCATATCAATTATCCGGCGGATACAATTTTCCGAAAGACCAAGGGTTGAATCCGGGTTTGCAGATCGTAAAAATGCGTCCCCAATCATCCTCCTGGAAGTACGAAAAAAGCGAAGGGCAGTATACTATAATAGTAATAGCTAAGGCAAACAATATTCCCACACTATCCATAGAGAGGTGTTTGCTGGCTATAGATTTGGCTTGCATTAGGTCTGCACTTGGTTGCTTCATATAGTTTGATATTTCGCTACCATTTATAATATCAACTAAGCAATTTACGCTAAGTAAATTGCACGTTTCGCTCTAAATATCGTATATTCAGAATACGCGCCTTGATGCAAGTTTATGACCGTGTTTTACTTAGTCCGTGCATATGGACCCAAAAATATTCTATGCCGTCGACTATTGGGTAGTCAAGCGGCTAAGAGGTATGGCATGAAAACAGAGACCGGGATTGACGACAAGAGACTGTCAGCGGCACGGCAGCTTTTTGAAGAGGGAATCAATAAGCAGCTATATCCCGGCGGTGCTGTGTTGGCATCATATAAAAATGAAGTGATTATGCAGGTCTGTGCAGGACACACAGACTTCTCACATACCGCGGAGGTAAACGAAAACACGCTTTTCGATCTTGCGTCCCTCACAAAACCTATTGCAACCGCTCCGGCTGTGCTTGCGTTATATCAAGACGGATTGGTCAGTCTCGACCAGTGCGTCACAGAATTTTTCCCCGAAAGGCATCTGCCTCATCTTGAGAAAGTGACACTGCGCCATCTGCTCACCCATACATCGGGTCTGCCGTCATGGCGCGCTCTATATTCAAATGCTCATACTCGCAAGCAGGCGATAGATGAGCTATTTGCAATTGACCTTGAACACGAGCCTGGAACTGCCTATACATATAGCTGCTTGGGATACATAATGCTCGGGCTAGTTATCGAAGCGGTGAGCGGTGAAAGCATGGACCAATTTGTAAAGAGGCGTCTTTTCCAGCCTATGGGCATGCCAAACACATTGTTCAACCCATCGCCTACAAAATATTTGTGCTGCGCAACCGATCACTCCAAGACTAGGGCGCGAATGCTCGTCGGCGAGGTCCACGATGATAATGCCTTTGTATTGGGCGGTGTTGCAGGAAACGCCGGGCTTTTTTCTAATATTTTGGACCTGGCAACATTTTGCCGGCACATCACAATTCGGGAGCAATTATGCAAAAAAATACCACTTGAGGACGCTGTTCTTAAACTGATGTTCCAAAATGCTGTACCCGAAAAAATTGGGATGCAGAGCGTGGGATGGTTTATGAAAGGCAATGAAATGTTCCCCGGCGGTGAGTTTGTGTCTAAATTTGCCATTGGTCACTCCGGTTTCACGGGTACGGCGATGGTAATCGACCCGGCCTGTGAGCTGTTTGTGATCTTGCTGACCAATAGAGTCTGTCTTGATGATAGTGGAATGGAGTTCCGAAAACAGCGCAGAAGTGTTTTTGATGCCATAGTCGGCGCTATTGTGTGATGAGAATAACTATTTTTGCTTATTTTTTGTTTTACTATTGACACGGCGGGTAGAAGCGATTATACTAAGCCAAGATGAGTTTTCGCCGGAAGGCAAATACATAAACGAGGTAAGCATAGGATATGGAAAACGTACTCAAGAAGGATGAGACCGGAGCCGGTAAGCCCCGGGTGCTGGTGATAGACGACGAAGAGAATGTTTGCGAACTTATCACCCTTTATTTCGAGAAGGCAGGCTATGAAGTTATCTGCACCGGCGACGGCAGTGAAGGTATGGACATGGTCCGCACCCAAAAACCGGATCTCGTGATTCTTGACCTCATGCTTCCTGGTATAGATGGGCTCGACGTCTGCAAGGAAATCCGAAAGACGAGCAATGTTCCCCTAATTATGCTCAGCGCAAGAGTTGATGAAGTTGACCGTGTCCTTGGTCTTGAGATAGGGGCGGACGATTATGTGACCAAGCCGTTCTCGCCGAGAGAGTTGCTGGCTCGTGTGAAGGCAGTGCTGAGAAGAGCCGCATATGTGCCGAGTCCCGATGAGCAACAGGTTCTGAATATGCCGGGACTGTCTGTAAGCAGGATTTCAAGAGAAGTTATAGTCGGAGAGCAGCGCATTGATCTGACTCCGAAAGAATTCGACCTGCTCTGGTATCTTGCCTCAAACAGAAACCGCGTGTTTACCCGTGAACAGCTTTTGGAGCAAGTCTGGGCATATCAGGAGTTTTACGGAGACGAAAGGACTGTTGATCAGCACATAAAGAGACTTCGCAGGAAGATCGAGATCAACGGAAGCCCATGCAGAATAACGACCATTTGGGGTGTGGGCTACAAGTTCGAGATCAGAGAACCGGCTGCAGCTCTTTAACAGTAATATTACAAATGTAGTGCAAAAATAACAGGGATAGTCTGCAATGGCTTTCCCTGTTTTTTATTCAGTTGGCGATAGGTTCGTTACATCTTCTATGCCATATCTGTAAAGAAGTCTGTTACGCTCTTCGATGATGCATTCTTCCGGTATAGGATGTGCTCCACCTATTGCGGCTGCGCTGATATATATAAATGCTGCCTTTTCCAGGATGCGGCATGCCGTGACAGCCTCGCCGAGTGTGCGGCCTCCTATAACAGCGCCATGGTTTGCCAGCAACACGGCAGATGAATCGTCTCCAATCACTGCACAGGCCTCTTCCGAGAGATCTTTACTTCTGCCTCCTGATGCATATCTGGTGCACCTAACTTCACCGCCGATTATCTGAGCCATGTCTTCGACTATCACGGGCAGAGACTTGTGAGCGCATGCCAGGCAGGTCGCGTAGGGGGCATGTGTGTGCACAAATGCCCCCAAATCCGGCCTGATGGCCAGCAGCCGTCTGTGCAATTCCGTCTCCGATGATGGCACTGCCTGCCCACTGACTTTTTGGCCATCCATAGAGACTACGACAAAATCTTCCGGGGTCATAGTTGTGTAATCAACAGCGGACGGAGTAATAACAAAGCCTTCCTCCACTCTCACGGAAATATTGCCCCAAGTGCCTATGAACTGGCCTATCTCGGACAGATGAAGGCATGCTTTTATGATCTCTTGTCTGAGTTGCAGGCTGTCTTTTTCCACAGTGCACCTTCCTAAATTTTGACTTCACCTACAGTATAAAACGAGCCGGTAACCAGTATCAGATCGTTCTTGTCTGCGATCTCAAGCGCACGGTTCACCGCATCCGGCACATTCATCACAATCTCCACGTTATCACAGTGTTTTCGAGCCTCGTCTGCCAGTTTTTGTACAGGCAGAGCTTTTTTCCATTTGGACTGTGTTGCTATTATGAGCGATGCCATAGGTGCGAGCCGTGCGAGCACACCTTCGCATGGATGAGTGCTCAGCATTCCAATCACCAGAATAAGTCTGTCATATTTGAAGTTCTCGCGCACAGCCTTTGCAAGACTTCGAGCAGCAGCGGGATTGTGCGCACCATCCACGATCAGCTTAGGGTTATCTTGCATCACTTCCAGCCGACCTGGAATATAAGCATAAGCTATACCTGCACGAATTGCCTGCTGGGGTATACGCACTTCATATTTTTCCAGTGCAAGCACGGCAGCTATGGCTGTGGCCGCATTGACATGCTGAAACTGACCTGTCAGCCCGGGCTTCAAGCCTATCATCTGCATTTGCGGACCGCGAATCGAAAAGTCACAGTCCTTGCTGGTGTATTTGAACTGAACATCGGCTGATGGTGAGCCGGACTTTCTGGAGTGCGAACTCATCACTCTCCAGACTTCAGCACCTTCTTCCCTTGCCCGATCCATTATTACTCGCCAGGCTTCTTCGTCATCAACTGCAGTCACTAACACACTGCCGGTTTTGATTATTCCGGCCTTCTCGAACGCGATCTTGCCCACCGTATCACCAAGACGGTCCATATGGTCGAGACTGACATTTGTAATCACGGTCACATACGGCTCAACAATATTTGTGGCATCGAATCTGCCTCCCAAGCCTACTTCCATCACTGCAAAGTCAACACGCTGTCTGGCAAAATAGAGATATGCTGCCATTGTCTTGACTTCAAACTCAGTCACGGGTCCCAGGTCTGTTTCACTGAGCTTATCGGCGACCGGCTTTATCTCGCTTATGATGTCGGCAAACTCTTCTCTGCCGATCATACGTCCATCAATCTGGATCCTCTCACGCATATCGCGCACGTAAGGTGACACATAAAGAGCTGTCCGATACCCCGCCTCACTCAAGATTGCCTGAATAAATGCGGCAGTGGAGCCTTTGCCGTTTGTGCCGCCTACATGAATGACCCTGAGCTGTTTATGGGGGCTGCCTAAGGCCTCTGACAAAGCTCTTATCCTGTCCAGCCCGAACTTTATTCCGAATACCAGGAGCCCGTTCATATATTCGAGCGCCTGGTCATATGTAAGGTTTTCGCTCATTATTGCAATTAATTACCTTTACGAAGCTTTTCTATTATGCGATCAACATCCACAAACTCGTCCACCAACGCTTCCGCAGCGGATATCTTCTCGAAATCTCCAGGTCTGATTTTGACGATCAGCTTGGCTATCTTTGAGGCAACGCTGTATGTATCATCACGGACAAGGATTACGGGAATGTATGTTTTTGCGACCAGTTCCATGATGTTGGGCTGAGGTGTTGTCCCACCGGTCAGGATCATTCCTGCCACACTCGGCGTGTGTCCTAAAATACACGAACTCATTGCTGCAAGGATTATATCATCACGTGTGCCGGGAGTTATGAGCAGAGCATCACTTCGCATATATTCGATGGCCTGGTGAGGAGGCATTGCGCCGATCACCATCTTGCCAACAACATTGCGCAGCCCTCGCTCACCACTTACCAGTTCGCCGTCAATATCTTCAAGCAGTTGCTCAACGGTGGGGTTGGATAGCATAGGTCGATACGGCATCACACCCAATACGTCGATTCCCTTTCTTTCAAGCCCTCGCGTGACGTAGGACTTCACTTTTTCGTATTTTTCTTCCTCGACTTTATTGACGATCGCTCCCAGAATTTCAACACCGGATGCATCGAACATTGCTTTGTTGAGCAGAATTTCATCTATAGGCCGTCCGATACCGCCCGAAGACACTATAACAGCCCTGCATCCGAGCAATGATGCGACATCACCATTAGACATATCGAACACCGACCCGACCCCGGCATGCCCCGTGCCTTCCACGACAACGATATCATTACCCATGGACACGCGCGTGAAGGCAGCCATTATTTTATCCACCAAGTCTGCTCGATTGGGGTTGTCTATGTAGTCTTCCGTGAAGTGACGCGGAACGGCAATCGGAGACATGTCTTCGAGGTTACCTTTGAGATCGTAAACTTTCTTGATCAGCAGGGCATCTTCGTCAATCTTATGGCTGTTTATCTCAATATATCTCTGCCCGACCGGTTTGATATATCCCACGTTCGGCAGACGTTTCTTGAGTGCGGAGATCAGACCCAAGCATGTAATTGTCTTGCCGTCATTTTGCCGTGTTGCGCCTATATATAAGTTCATCTGACTCTCCATATACGGAAATTTGTGCTGGAGGTTGGAATTATGGTTAAGACTTCCCCGAGGTGTAATCCGAATCCTTCAGAGGCAACCACCTGCAGCGGGAGAATGTGTGATCTGAAAAGGCTTATATGACCTTTGACATGATCATGCAGGGTATTTGCATACCGCCGCGGAAACGATGCATGATCTGTTGGTCTGATATAAATCCCATTTTCTTATAAAATTCCACTGCATTCAGCGAGGCTTTCACATACAATTTGGTGATATTTACACGGTGGGTTTCTTCTTGCACTCTCTCAAAAAGCATTCTGCCGATGCCTCGGCCCATATAATCGGGATGTACGTAGAGCGCGCAAATTTCACCGGTTTGATCCTTAAGGTGTGTAAATCCAACGACTCTGCCATCATCATCGGCAACAAGAAAGACATCCTTATCGATGCTTTCTGTGTACATTTCCGGTCGATGCGTATTTCCTCCAGCCCATGTGTCTACCTGCTCAAGACTATAGTGGCTCAGTCCCTGACGCCGTATGGCCTGAGTCTGGATTGACCACAAAGCCTCTTTATCTTCCTGTTTTGCCCTGCGTATGGTCATATTTCAACTCACACTGTTTTACATATCCACGCCGTTGATTATGAGCTTGAACTTGTAGCCGAAAAAGTCTGCTGCACGGCGGCACATGAGCATGCGGCTCAGGAATATCTCGAAATATTCCATCACTGAGGCGGACTGGTCATCAGTGGTCAGTTCCAGGTTAATGCTCTTGTTCTCCTGATCGACGCGCATATTGGACTTTTGCACTGAGAAGTTCACGCGGTCATGGATATCGAATGTGAGCGGGTTCTGGTTTTGCACACGGGAGTGGTGCACATCCGACTTATCCGCCAATATCAACGCGGCGCTTATGGCGCTCACCGGCGCGCCGAGTTCTTCTTCGTGGTTGCCTATAGCCGCGATGACTTCAGCCACTTCAGTCGCAGGCATTCCCATCTCGTTGAGCAGCGAAAATGCCATCAGCGCAGCAGTATCTGGATGCCCGAGACGATTGATCGCGTTGCCTATGTCGTGAAGGTAACCGGCAATCGCGGCAAGCTCGGCCGTCCTGCCGTTGTTACTGAGGCTGTCTATTATGTTACGAGCGGTTTCAGCGACAATGCCTGCATGCCTGAAGCCATGCTCTGTGTAGCCGAGTGCATTCATCTGAGTGTTCGCGGCCTCTATAAAGGTGCGGACCTTAGGGTCGTGCCGGACGCTCTCCAGAGTAACTATGTTTTGATCCATTATTATTCTCCTGACGAGAGACTTCGTCATGAACCGATGCGCGATGCATGCGATACTTTGCGAGGAACTCTTTTCTATATTCGGTCAAGCGGTTTTGTTCTATAGCCTGTCTGATATTTATCATCAGGGTTCGATAGAAGTACAGGTTGTGATATGTCGCAAGGCGCGAGGCGAGGATTTCATCACACTTATATAAATGACGCAGGTAGGCTGCCGAATAGTTCCTGCAGCACCAGCAGTCGCACTCAGGGTCGACCGGCGAAAAGTCGTCTATAAACTTATTGTTCTTGATGTTGATCCTGCCCTGAGACGTATACAGCGAGCCGTTGCGCCCAAGGCGTGTCGGGAGCACGCAGTCGAACATATCTATCCCGCGGATCACCGCGTCAAGTATATCTTCGGGTGTCCCTACACCCATCAGGTAGCGAGGCTTGGCTTCAGGCAGGTGCGGGACCGACCAGTCGACTGCATTCATCATCAGTTCTTTGCCTTCACCAACTGATACTCCACCTATAGCGATCCCATCGGTATTAAGCGACGCAATAAACTCTGCACTTTCGCTTCGCAGCTCGGGATATGTGCTGCCCTGCACAATTCCAAAGAACGCCTGACTCGAATCGTGGCTCGCAAGTGAGCGTTTTGCCCACTCATGCGTGCGGATCATAGCCTTACGGGCGTAATCCTCGGTGCAGGGGTAGGGGGCACATTCGTCAAATGCCATTACTATATCGGAACCTAATGCGCTCTGGATTTCCATTACACGTTCGGGCGTAAACTCATGGTACGAGCCGTCTACATAGCTCCTGAAGACGACACCGTCCTCGCCAATTTTGCGTATGTGCTCCAGGCTGAAAACCTGAAACCCGCCGCTGTCAGTGAGGATATTGCCTTTCCAGTTTATAAATTTGTGCAGATCGCCAAGGCTCCTAATCAGCTCATGACCGGGGCGCAGATACAGGTGATAAGTGTTGCCCAGGATGATCTCAAAACCCATTTCGATGAGTTCTTCCTGGCTGGTTGCTTTCACAGTCCCCTGGGTGCCTACGGGCATAAAGACCGGTGTCTCGACAGTGCCGTGATTGAGTGTAAGCCGACCGCGCCGTGCGAGCGTTTTGTGGTCGGTGGTCAATATGTCAAATTTGATTTTAGTTGTCTCCTTGAGATTGTGACTATCATATTCATGATACAGGAATGGACAAGAGTGGGCAAGAAATACTCTAGCGATAAGTCTTTACAATCAGGAGGTATTGAGAGATGAATGCATTTATGGCAAGTACCATTCGTTTATTTGTTTCGCTTGCATGCCTGATGCTTATTACGTTGACCGTCGTTGCGGACGAAAGTGATCAGCCGCCACAACCGAAAGAGATGATTTCCATTACCACTACTGTGCCTGCATCTTCAAAACAGGCAATACCCATTGCGGCAAATGCAGGCAGCGAGTTTGCGATCACGCTGGATTCCAATGCAACCACGGGTTATCAGTGGCGGCTGGGCAATCAGCCTGACGAGAAGATTGTGAAATCTATGGGCAGTGTCTATAATGAGCCCAAAAGCAGGCTGATGGGTGCAGGCGGCACCGAGGCGTGGACGTTTCAGGCAGCAGGTAAAGGCACGACTCAGATAGTCCTGGAATATGCTCGTCCCTGGGAAAAGGATATTGCGCCAATTAAGACCCAGACATTTACTGTGACCGTGCAGTAAACCTAAATACGCATCGACCCGTTCGGAGTAGGTACTATTCCTAATACTTTATCGAATACATTAGGGGCGGGAGCACGATCATATTTTGCGAACCCAGGTGCAGTAGGCTTGATGCCCAGGCCGTATGCATGGTAGAAATACGCCGGTATCCCGGACCAGCCATGACACAGGCTTCCCGCATCGGCAAAATCTGATGCGCCATTGATGGTCTCCCAAAAGCTGGTAGCGCCATGAAGAAGCATATAGCCCCAGTCGCGTTTTATCTGGTCGAAGACATATGCGCCGTATGAGCCGGGATCAGTCAGCAGTGCCTCGAACTTATAGAGTGTGTAGCTGAGAGTGGTCTTCACGAGACCATTGTCATCAGTGGCCAGTCTTTTGCGAAGCTCTGCGGCAGTTTCTTTCGAGCAGATCCCTGCCAGTATTGCAAGAGATTGCACTAGTTCGCAATAATGGTCTCTGGCCGCGCATTCACCTGCGTATGTCTGATATACGCCATTTTGAAAATCCCAGAACACTTCGTGGACACGGCTTCTCAAACTGTCTGCGAGAGACTGGTAGGCAGCATTCGTATCGCTGTCTCCCAGCGCTGCTGCCAAAGATGCAACAGCGTCGAGGGCGAGTATATAGAATAAATTGAACGGAGCGTCGAAACGCTTTTTATCTAGTACACGATCGCCGCCGTCGAGCCAGTATGCCCAGTCATAGAAATGCCAGTATTGCTCACCGCATGGCACAGGCACAAGCCCATCAACCATAGATTCTGCCCGTTTATCCACGATCGGTTTCGCAACAGGATAAGAACCGCGCAGGGCATCTATATCTCCACTGTGGTGATAGTGGTCTGATGCAGCCAGAACCCAGGCAAGGCTGAATACCGGTATGGTGATAGACAACTGCGCAGGCGCACACATCTCCAGAAAGCCGTCATCCCTCAGGCTCTTTCCCAAAAGCGCAATGGAAGCGGCGGGAAAATCATATTCACCGAAGCAGTAGTAACCCGTCAGAGCCTGGTTTCGCATATCCATGGCGTATAAAGCCTGTTCGCGCCAGGGTGTGTCCTCATAGTGATCGTGCATGCACAGGTGCAATGTGCGCGCGCAGGTCTCGTATATTTTGTTATGAAGACTGTCCGAGCAGGTGAAACTGCCTTTCTTCTCAATGGGGTATTCCGTCGGGACAATGCCCGCATAATAGATCGTCACATTGTCCGATATGCTGCTTATATTAAGCTGAACATATCTGCCGCCGAGCCTCTTGAAGTGGTGAATGAAACTCTGTCGGCATTCTTTACAAATATATCTGCTTGCAAAGTGCCTGCCCCCGACATATGAACGCACTCTCAGGTCATCGAGGTGTTCTCCCCATGAGATATCGACTATTGTCCCTGCTGCTGCGTCTATGTCCAGGTCAAAAATTCCCGCTTCTTCCCTGCCGAGGTCAAAGACGAGGTAATACCCGTCCGCATCTTCTTGGGCTTCGCTTCTGAGATAGAGTGCACCACTTTCTAATCTGTCTACAATGCACTTTGTGGACAGGCAGTCCGTCTGAATACTCTCTGCGAGCGAAGTTTCATCACTGGTTCTTCTGACAAAGATTCCCTGAGCGGCAATGCGAGGTTCTATTCTATCTTTGAAGATGAGCTTCTTGACAGGTCGGACGGCTTCCAAGGGACGATCCTGCACGCTGGTAGTGTCGACATCCGACAAATGACTCCAATCAGTGCCGGGTGTGTAATTTGGTTCTCGCCAATTGTCTGTGCCCCTGGCGTCATACTCGAATGTATAACCGAGCTGACATGTGATTCTATCGACCTCTCCGTTCTTATAATTCGGGTCGACCCGGCAGATAGTCTGCGTGCCGCTTGTAATCTTTATTCCACCGGCTTCGATCTGATATATGAGTCCAGGCCAGCCTTTAAAATACTGAAAGCTATCCTCACCCTGATAATAGACAAGGCATGCGAGCACATTTTTGCCCTGCTTAAGATTGCTGATCTCCAGCACATCACAAATCTTATGATTTGGAAAGTCGTGATACTGTCCGCAGTCTATGAATGCTCCGTTTATCCACAGGGCATAGTTGGTGTCGCAACTGATGATGAGCTTGGCTTTTTCTATCGACTCGACTAAATCAAACTCATGCCTGAACTGAACGTATTGATTTGGACCGCACTCATAGCTCGACGGCCACACCCATTTTGCCTTAATGTCCAGTAACACTGATATTTCCTCTTATTTATAATCTTGGATACTTCGCACAATGGAGTGATGATCACGGATGGTCCTCATTCCGAAGATAGTCGCTTTCGCTCCTGCGATTGTAGTGATAATTGGAATTCCCCGAGCAACGACTGCGCTCCTGATCGTAATCTCATGCTGCCTGGGTTTTTTGCCGCTTGGGGTGTTGATAATCAAGTCTATTTCTTCATTTTTGATGAGGTCAGTCGCGTCAGGCCGCCCTTCACCTATTTTGTAAACTGTGCGGACGGACAGCCCGGCGGATTTGAATGATTTGGCGGTGCCGCGTGTCGCCACAATCTCGAACCCGAGTTCATTGAGTTTGCGTGCTATCTCGACAGCCTCGTCCTTGTCCGCGTCGGCTACACTCATGAACACGGTGCCTTTGTCGGGCAGGAGTTGGCCCGCGGCTATCTCTGCCTTGATATAGGCGGCCCCGAAGGTTTCATTGATGCCCATTACTTCACCAGTAGACTTCATCTCAGGACCAAGCACCACGTCCACCCCAGGATACCTCGTGAATGGGAAGACAGCTTCTTTCACACAAACCCGCTTTGGTTCGATTTCGGATATGCCCTGATCCTTGAGAGACTTGCCGATTGCAATCTTTGTGGCGACCTCCGTCCAGTCGATGCCGGTCGCCTTGCATACAAACGGCACCATCCGGCAAGCCATAGGGTTGACCCCGAGGACATATATCTCACCGTCCTTGATTGCAAACTGAGCGCTCATAAGGCCTTTGATATCAAGCTCGAGCGCAATTTGTCGCGTTTGTTGTTTGATCTCTTCGATTGTCTCTTGAGTAAGGCTGTAAGGCGGCAGGGAAGAAGCGCTGTCGCCGGAATGGACGCCAGCCTGCTCTATGTGCTCCATAACGCCGCATATGACTGTATCTTTGCCGTCCGAAACTGCAATCGAGTCGACTTTGATGGCGCCCTCGATAAACTTGGCAATCACAAGCGGCTTTTCCAGCGATTTATTTCCGATTTCCTGAACAAATGCAGTAATATCGCTGTCATCATAGACTATCCGTATGGAATCAGCACACCTGGCAAGTGCAGGATAGCCGATTTTGTTGGCACAATTCAAAGCATCAACCAAAGATATTGCAGTGCCGGATTCGGTCTGTTTGATACCCAGTTTGCCGATGGCATCACCTTTACAAGCTTGCTCTATACTTTGGATAGATGTCCCCAATATATTTACCCCGGCCTTTGAAAGGCCAGCTTTCAGCCTGGAAGCTGCACGACCAGAAAAGCTGATTATCACGCCCATCGGCCTCTCGCGGTCGATTATGCTCAGCACATTTTCGCTTTCAAGGGGCTCAAAATATAACCTGCTCGATAAGTCCGGATCAGTCGAGACGGCTTCAGGGTTTGGGTTTATTATGATGCTCTCGTATCCGGCCTCAGTCAGCGCCAGAGACGCATGCACCAGGCAGTAACCGAAGTCTATTCCTTGGCCAATCCTGTCGGGACCGCCGCCGATGATAATCACTTTCTTGTCGGATGAAGTAGCAACGCTATTGTCTTTCGGCTCGTACGTGGAATAGAGCATGTTCACCGCTGAATCGTAACCGCTGCAGATACCCAGGACTTTCCTGCGAGTGCGGACCTGCTCCTCATCAGTTTCGAGGAGCACGGCTAGCTGCGCATCTGAATAACCGAGCTGCTTTGCCTGAAGCAGTGTTTCAGACGTCACTGCCACCAGTGACTTGCCAGCCAATTTCTTTTCAAACTCTAGTAACTGCTGAATCTGGCTGATAAAATACGGGTCGATCCTGGTAATCTCGCAGATTTCAGCGTCCGTCATACCTGCTGAAAGGGCACACCTTACAAAGAAAAGTCTTTCTGGATTGGGACGGGCAAGCGCTTCATTTATCTGATCGGCGCTGGGACATATGCCTCTGCCGTCTGCGCCCATCCCCTGATGGCCGGTCTCAAGTGACCTGACGGCTTTTTGCAGTGCCTCTTTGAAGTCTCTGCCGAATGCCATCGCCACGCCGACCGATTTCATGGATGTGCCTAAAGTGGTGTCAGCGTCGGGAAACTTTTCAAAGTCGAACCTGCTCATCTTGACCGCGACATAGCCGCTCGGCGGCACGAATTCGCTGCAGGGCTTACCGGCAACTGTGATCTCGTCGAGCCCAACTCCTAAAGCCAGCTTGGCCGATATTTTCGCTATTGGAACACCTGCTGCCTTGCTGACCAAGGCAGTAAACCTGGTAGCGATAGGATCGATGTCCATTACAACGATCTCTCCGCTGGACGGCTCGACTGCAAAACCTATGCTCATGGAGCCAACCAAACCGGATGTATCGGCGATCTTTTTGGAAAGCTCAGAGAGTTTTTCGATTTGTGCATCGCTCATTGTCTGGATGGGGTAGACCATAGCGCTGTCGCCGGAGTGAACACCTGTCGGGTCTATACTCTCCATGCCTGATATAGTGACGCTGCGGCCATTCGAGTCACGCAAGACTTCAAACTCGATATTCTTCCAGCCTATATACGGCTTTTCTATCAACACCTGACGCACGGGGCTGGTCTTCAAGGCGAATGCTAACATCTGGCCGAATTCTTCCAGATTATAAGTGATGGAACTGCCAGCTCCTCCGGCTACACCGGAGGGTCTGAGGATTGCAGGGAATTTGATCTGCCTTATCACCTGCATGCCCTCTTCCATTGAGCATACGGTTTTGCCTATCGGATATTTTGCACCGGCAGAAGCTGCCACAGACAGATCATCACACTTTGAGAGCACATCCGTGTTCATTCCTATCATAGTCACGGAATGTTTCGCGAGCGCTCCATTGCTTTCGAGAGCCATCGCAAGGTTTAGCGCACTGCGCCCACCGACGCTCGCCAATAGAGCGTCGGGCTTTTCTATCTCGATTATCTTTGTAATTGAATCGCAGGTGAGCGGCTCGATATATGTCTTGTCGGCAAGATTTGGGTCTGTGGTGATGGTCGAGGGATTTGAGTCTGCTATGACAATCTCATAACCCTCTTCTTTAAGGGCACGGCAGGCCTGCGCAGCTATATAATCAAAAGCGCCGCCCTCGCCGATTACGACCGGTCCGCTGCCTATGACAAGTATTTTTCTGATATCAGTTCTTTTGGGCATTATCCATCCACCATGTGCATCAAATTCAGGGTTTACTCTCGAAGTCCCATATCAATAATTGTGGTCCGGCGGCAACCTTTTCGTTATGCCCATCCGGACCATAAGTATATGTCTATATTGTTCAAAATACAGAAAGAAACCTTCTTACGCCTTGAGCCTTTTTGCCTGGCGCTGTTTGTGCATTGCATCGGCGATAACACCGCAGATGATAATCACACCAATCACCGCCCACTGCCAGTCGGATGGAATACCCATCAAATTGATTCCATTGTCCATCAGGCGGATCAGCGTGGCGCCTACTATTATGCCGATCATAGTACCTTCGCCGCCGCGCATGCTGCATCCACCAAGCACTGCCGCTGCAATCGCCCACATCTCATACATAAGGCCGCTGTTTGCAGGCTGTACGTCTCCAGTGTATGAGAATTCCACGATCCCTGCTATTCCGGCGAGCACTGCGCATATTACATAGGCAAGTGTCCTCATATTGTTGACTTTGATACCAGAGTATCGCACTGCTTCTTCGTTGCGTCCAATGGCATATAGATATCGCCCCCAGACTGTATAGTTCATTATGAACCCGACGATCAGCGCCAAGCCGACCAATATGAGAAATGGTATTGGTATGCCCAGAAGTGAATTGTTTCCGAGGATAGGGAAAGTTGGATGCTCGAGTGTGATCCCCTTGCCGCCTGAAATTCCCCTTGCAAGTCCTCTTAACAAAAGGAGTGAACTGAGCGTTACGATAAAAGGCTGCAGTTTGAAATGTCCGATCAAAAACGAGTGCCACAGACCCAGCAAAGCGCAAAATGGCAGCACCGCCACACTCACAATCCAAGGGCTCCAGCCGTAGTTGACATAGCCCATTGCGATAATCACGCCCACAAGCCCGACCACTGAGCCTACCGATAGATCAATACCACCGGAAAGGATCACAATCCCCATCCCAAGAGTATAGATGCCGAGCATGCCTATGCGCTGTGCCAGATTGGAAATGTTGACAGGGCTGAAAAACACGACACTGCCAGTTGTAGCGTATTGGTAGACACATATTATGGCTACCAGCCCGATCAGGAGCAATATCATACCGAGTATTTTTTTCAACTCGCCTTACCTCCGGTTGCCAACTGCATAATGTTTTCTTCGTTGATCCGGTCATGATCGAGTGTGCCTGTGCAGTATCCTTCATGCATTACCAGGACTCGATCCGAGAGGCCAATGATCTCTTCCATTTCAGATGAGACCATTATAACGCCCATCCCTTTGTCTGCCAGATCACGGATCAGCTTATAAATCTCGCTCTTGCTTCCCACGTCTATGCCACGGGTCGGCTCATCGAGTATCAGGACCTTCGGGTCCAGGCTGAGCCACTTTGAAAGTGCCACTTTCTGCTGATTGCCTCCTGAGAGATACTGCACTTCCTGCGAAAGCGAGGGAGTCTTTATCTCCAGTGCTTCCACATGTTCCTTGGCAACTTGCATCTCGCGCTTGCGGTCCATAAACGGCGGGTTATATGTACCGATACCGGCCAGCGATATGTTTTCGGTAACACTCATCTCCAGCAAAACACCGAGTTCCTTGCGGTCTTCAGGCACAAATCCCATTCCTGCGCGCACGGCATCAGTGGATGATTTTATTTCGACCTTGTGCCCATCCATATAGATATCGCCTGAGTGCTTCGGCTTAACACCAAAGAGAGCCTGCATAAGCTCCGTGCGGCCTGCGCCCACCAGCCCTGCGATTCCAAGTATTTCACCTGCTCTCAGCTCGAAGCTGACTTTGCCTTTGCCGCCCACGTGCTGAATGTCGCGCACCGAGAGCACGATATCACCCTTATGGCGCTCGGTGTCATTACTTGAAAAACGTGAAATGTTGCGCCCGACCATCAGTTTCACCATTTCGTCAGGCGTCAGGTGTGCCTTGTCGAGTTCTCCCACCCGACATCCGTCGCGCAGCACCACAGCCCGGTCACACATCTGTTGCACTTCACCCAGGCGGTGGGATATGTAGATCATCGCGACACCTTCACTCTTGAGCATCTTCATGACTTCAAAGAGTTTGTCGGCTTCGGCGGGGCTGAGAGAACTAGTCGGCTCATCGAGGACAAGTATGCGCACGTCATATGAGAGTGCTTTTGCAATTTCCACAAGCTGCTGCTCACCGGGAGAAAGACTTTCCACAAGATCAGTCAAGGATGCTGTTATGCCCACTCGCTTGGCAAGCTCACCTGCCTTGCAGTAGAGCTGTTTGCGGTCGACAATCTTGAGGAGGCCTTTTTGCGGCTCATGACCGAGGAAAATGTTGGAAGCAACGTCAAGATTAGGAGCCAGACACAGCTCCTGGTGGATGAGAGAGACACCCAGTGCAATCGAGTCCTGAACATCATTCATATGAACGCTGGTGCCCTCAAAGAGCACTTCGCCTTCATCGGCGGGATAGTCGCCGCCCAGAATTTTCATCAGGGTCGACTTGCCGGCGCCGTTCTCACCGATCAGGCCGAGTATTTCACCCCGATTCAGTTCGAGATCAACATTGTGCAAGGCAAGCACGCCGGGAAACCGTTTAGTAATCCCTTTCATTGTCAACAGGGGCTGACGCATGTTTTGTATTACCGTCGATTCACTTGATCTATTATAATGACAGCTTTAATTATACTGTCTTCGTTGAAACATGCAAATGACCGTTGCCTGGAGTCAGTCTCCTTGACAGCATACGGGCATTCGCGGTTTAATTTGTTGGCAGTGCGAGATAAATATGCCGGAGTTGGCGTTGTGAACAAAGAGAAAATAGTCGAATTGACATATGAATATGGCGGCGACTGGGCTGTGCAGCACGCAGAGCGTCTGATTCATCTGGTCGCTCTGATAGGCGGAGGGTTGGAATTTGATAGCGATGTAATCTGGCTGGCTGCCTATCTGCACGATTGGGGCGGGTATGAAAAATGGACAGTTCCGGGTGTTTGGCATGCCGACAGGTCGCGAGAGGTTGCCGAGGAGTTTTTGGCGGAGCAGGGCATGTCCGAGGAAATGAAAAAGGTCGTGCTTGATTGCATCCAATATCATCATGGCGGGCCAGAGGACAGGTGCATTGAGTCGGTTTTGCTTACGGATGCCGATGCACTTGATCTATTAGGAGCACTAGGCATGCTCAGAATATTTGCCATGAACCCAAGAAACCTCAAAGGCGGCTATGAAGCCGCCAAGAAGTTTCGTGATATGTCAACAGCAGCGATCACTCTCGATAAATCGCATACTATCGCCGCAGACAGGATCAAAGAGACAGACAATATTTTGGAGCTGTTCGAGAAAGAATCTTTTGGGATTTTCTAAGGTTGTATTTGCCTAATGGAAGAAAGCATTCCCTGCATTAAAATACTCGGTATAAAAGTGCACCGCATAGACATGAAGTATGCGCTTGATGCAATAAAGGACTTCATCGCCAGCGGCAAACCACACATGATCGTCACTGCTGATGCTTCGATGATTGCTCGTGCTCAAGATGATAATGATCTCAAAAATATTATAAACGAGGCTGATCTGGTCACGCCGGACGGCTCTGGTATAATTAAAGGCGCCAGGATTCTCGGCACTCCTCTGATTGAGCGAGTGAGTGGAGTCGATTTAGCGCGCGAGTTATGCCGGATGTCTGCCGAGGACGGTTTTTCAATATTTTTTCTTGGTGCCGAACCGGGCATCGCTGATGCTGCGGCCGATAACCTGGCAAAAGCATATCCGGGAATGAATGTCGCAGGCACGCATGATGGCTACTTCAAGCCCGATAGTGATTCTGAAATAGCAGGGCTGGTCAAGGAGTCCGGCGCACAGGCACTGCTCGTTGCGATGGGAATTCCCAGGCAAGAGAAGTTTATAAAACGATATATGAGTGACATGGGCATAAGTGTCGCGATGGGAGTCGGCGGCTCGTTCGATGTATTCTCCGGCAGGGTCAAGCGCGCCCCAGTATGGTTTCAAAACCATGGTCTTGAGTGGGCATATCGTCTTGCCAAAGACCCGAGCAAAATTTCAAAAGTCAGCGTGCTGCCAAAGTTTTTGATGATGGTGTATCGAGAGAGAATGTTTGCCGGCAAGAGGACACAAAAATGAATGGCTCAAAACATAATGTCGAGCTTAATACATCAGCCATAGCTGATTACTGTAGACGCCATCACATAAAGCGGCTGTCGCTTTTCGGCTCTGTGCTCCGCTCTGATTTCAAGCCTACAAGTGATGTGGATGTGCTGGTTGAGTTCGAGCCAGATCACGTGCCGGGTTTCGCATTTTTTGAGATGCAAGATGAGCTGTCTGAAATTCTCGGTCGCAAAGTGGACCTTAACACTCCAGGTTTCCTGAGTCATTATTTTCGGCAAGCCGTGATAAACGAATCGGAGCTTGTATATGCTGAGTAATGATGATCGTGTACGCCTGATGCATATGCTGGACGCTACAATCAAAGCAACTAAACTTGCCACCGGCAAAACAAAGGTCGATCTAGAAACTGACGAGGTGATGTCTCTTGCAATAGTTCGGCTTTTGGAAATCATTGGGGAAGCAGCAAAATCAGTAAGTGAAGATGTTAGGGATAGCTGGTCCTCAATTCCATGGAAACAGATTGCGGGTACCAGAGATAGGCTTATACACGGTTACTTCAACGTTGATCTCGATATTGTTTGGAGCATAGTTTCTCAAGACTTGCCTGCATTAAAGCGGGCGCTGCAAGATATTTTAGAATAGAGGAATAATTGGATCATAATGTCTGATAATAGTGTACTCATAGTAGGAAGCGTAGCGCTTGACACGGTGGAGACACCTTACGGCAAGGCAGAGCGAGCACTCGGTGGAGCAGCAGTATACAGCTCGGTGGCTGCAAGTTTCTTCACGCCGGTGCGGATAGTCGGTGTAGTCGGGGAGGATTTTCCAAAAGAGCACCTGGAGTTCCTCGCGTCGCGAAGGATCGACACCCGCGGCCTCCAGACAATCCCCGGCGGCAAGACCTTTCACTGGGCAGGCTCATATGAAGGTGACATGAACCAGGCAAACACCAAGCTTACCGAGCTCAATGTGTTTCAGAACTTCAGTCCTGTTCTGCCCGACAATTATAAGTCATCCAAATATGTGTTTCTGGCGAATATCGATCCCGAGCTTCAGCTTAAGGTGCTCGACCAGGCCCCTGGCGCCAAACTTACAGCATGTGACACCATGAACTTCTGGATATCATCAAAACGTGATGCTCTGCTGGAAGTTTTGAAGCGTGTGGACATTGTGTTTATCAACGATGCTGAACTGCGGCAGCTTACCGGAATCGTAAATATAACCCTTGCGGCAAATGAGATTCACAAATATGGTCCCAAGTATGTGGTGGTTAAAAAGGGCGAGCATGGCGCGGTGATGTATTGCGGCGAGAACATATGCTTTATGGCCGCTTCATATCCGCTTACCAAGGTTGCCGACCCGACAGGAGCGGGCGATAGTTTCGCGGGCGGGTTCATGGGCTATATTGCAAGCACGGATGAGGTCAGCGACATGAATATCCGCAATGCCGTGATATATGGAAGCACCCTAGCGTCATACAACGTGCAGGATTTCAGCTTGGACATGTTCAAACGCCTCACCCTTGCAGATATCAACATGCGCTACGATGAGTTTAGAAGAATTGTACATTTCGAGCCGATAGGCTAATGTCCCTATGGACAATTTCGCAGTTAATTACCTGTTTTTGAGCAGTCTTCTAAGCCTGTATGCATCTTTCTGACGAACTGTGATCTCCTCGCCGGTCATCAGCCTATTACGTCTTGAGTCGAATCGCGAGACCTCCAGTATTTCATCGAGCAGATGGCTTTTGGGAGTGCCGGCAAAGAACTGACTCCGGCGCTGATAGTCGCGCCAGCCCATCCTGCCCTTCACATACAGCATCGAAGCCAATATCTGTGCAAGTTCGCCGCGGCTTTTCGAGCTTAGTTCATCACGAGTGAATATGTGATCAGACAGATACTCATATTCGAGGTTGTATGGCGGCTCGTCCTTGAATGCTTCTGCCAGGAGGGTAGCGGCGCGCCAGTTCAATATAGTCTTTCGACCGTTTGCGGTGTAGAAGAGCTTGACCTCGGCGTCATATATATCCGATTCGACACCCTCGGTCGTGATGATATGATATTTGTGTAGAGTTCTATACAACCTTGACTGACCCAATCTTAAGTCAGGGTTTTCGATCCCAGCGATGTCCGACGGCTCGACCTTCAGCACTTTGGCATAGTGGTTATGAATATGTTTAACCTCTGTGCGCAGGTCTCCTCGAACACGTATGTAATCACCCACCATAACAGGCAGGTTCACTCCTTCTTCGGATGCTCGAGCAGCCATATCTTCTCTGCGGATCAGGTCGCGCAATGCCGAACCAAGAATTTTGGCGCGGTCAGGATTGGTCAGAGCTTTGGCTATCATCTCGGCCAGTGCTCCGTCCTCAGATTTGCGTTCCGCTGACTTCGAGTTGATCTTCTTCCAATATCGGCCCACGGCGGTGGCGAACTTAATCTGGTCCTCATTCACTCGGCTCATTTCCTGGTTTCGCACGTTGCGAATGCTGTAAACCCAATGAGGCATAGGCTTGGGGACCATATCGACGGCAAGCACTTCGCCGACTGTCCTTTCGGAGCCGTGGTGGCCATAGCTTTGTTTTGGGAGCTTAGGTTCGGTGTGTCTGTAGACGACGAGCCGTCCTATGCTATACTTATAATCATCGAGCATGTTCGTGGCCCTCTCAATATCTATTATACTCGCTGCTGCGCACACGTCAATTGAATTTTTCCGTTGCGGGCATGGCTGAGAGGGTTATAGCCTAGACTGATAGAACAGTAACTTATAGATGGGAGGTTCTGTCCCAAATGTTTTGCACAAAAGCAAAAAAAGCGGCATTTGCAATTGTTGTGTTTATGCTTTCAACTTTAGTGTGCAGCGCGGATGAGATCAAGCGCGAGATGACCACGGCGGTTGAGGCTGTGCGCCCGGCGCTCATCAGAATATTGATTGTCGCTGCAGATTATCGCCAGGGACGCGAGATGAAAACCGAGTCTGCAGGCAGCGGAGTCATAATCTCGCCCGACGGCTATGCGATTACCAATCACCACGTTGCAATGGACGCAAAACGCATCGTCTGTACTCTGGCTGATAAGCGGGAAGTTGATGCTGAGCTTGTCGGAACAGATGCCCTTGCGGACATCGCGGTCATCAAATTAAAATCACCCGACAAAAAGCCGTTTCCGTATGCCACTTTCGGCGATTCGTCTAGGTTGGGTGTGGGCGACCGTGTATTTGCCATGGGCTGTCCTCTTGCCCTCTCGCAGAGTGTGACTATGGGCATAATAAGCAACACGGAGATGATAATGCCCGGATTTGTCTCTGTTGATGATTTCAAACTCGACGGCGAGGACGTTGGGTCTATTGTAAGATGGATCGGCCACGACGCTCTTATACGACCCGGTAACTCAGGCGGTCCATTGGTGGATCGCAACGGCAAGATTGTGGGCGTCAATGAGATAAGTTACGGGCTTTCTGGTGCTATTCCGTCTAACCTCGCCAAGGAAGTTGCAGAACAGTTGATAGCAAACGGCAGGGTTGCCAGGAGTTGGTTGGGTCTGGAGGTCCAGCCGCTGCTCGAATCTTCAGGTCTGGAGAAGGGAATTCTGGTAAGCGGAGTGATGGATGATTCACCTGCAAAAAGCGCCGGATTTCAGTCAGGTGATGTCCTGCTCAGTCTCAATGGCAAAGAAGTCGTGGCTAAGTTCAGAGAGGAACTACCTCCTTTCAATCAGTTTGTTGCAGATTTACCAGTCGGAAAAAATATAAAGGCCATTGTGTTGCGTGACGGCAAGGAAGTGGCGCTGAACGTGACCACTGTCGAACGGCAGAGTGCTATAGGCAAAGAAGATGAGCTGAAAAACTGGGGCATGTGCGCATCAAACATCACCTATTTGATGAGTAAGGAAATGCAGCTTGCCTCACAAGCCGGAGCCGTAGTCACTGGAGTATTGCCGAGCGGTCCTGCAGGATCGGCCAAACCCTCAATACGTGGGGGAGATGTTATTGTAAAGGTGGGCGATAAAGATATTACCGGCGTTGAGGAACTACGCGAACTGACCAGGCAGATTCTTGACGGCAAGGACAACCTTGTGCCGGTCATGGTAAACATCGTCCGCGGCAAGAAGCAGTATGCGACCATCGTAAAGATAGGAAAGAATGAAAACAGCAGATCAGGCATCGAGGCAAGGAAAGCCTGGCTGCCGATAGATATGCAGGTGCTTACGAACGATCTCGCTGCTGCATTAGGTGTTTCCGGCAAGACCGGCGTCCGTATAACGCAGGTCTATCCGTCAAGTTCAGCCGAAAAGGCGGGGCTTAAGGTTGGAGATCTTATTTTGAAGCTGGATGATGAGACAATACCGGCAGACCAGCTCGGCGATGAAGAGGTTTTGCCGAGCATGATAAGGCAATACGATATCGGCTCTCAGGTAAAGCTCGGCATAATCCGCGATGGGAAGCCTCTGGATATATCGGTGGAGCTTGAGACCTCGCCAAAACCCACACGCGATTATAAAAAATATGAGGATGAAGACTTCGGTTTTACTGCCCGCGATATAGCGTTTGCGGACAGGAGCGAGGGTATGCTCCAGGCTGATGAGATGGGTGTCTATGTGGAATCCGTAACCGATGGAAGTTGGGCAGCATTGGGTAGTCTGCAGTCTGGTGATGTCATCTGTGAGATAAACAACAAAAATATTGCCGGGACTTCCGATCTCGAAGTCGCGATGAAGGAAATTGCTGGCCAAAAACCAAAAGAAGTAGTTTTTAAGGTCCGCAGAGGAATCCATTCACTTTTCGTGGAAATTGAACCAGGTTACTGACAAAAGACGAGTTAGGAAAAGATGAATATGACGCCAAGAGAGAGATTTATTGCAGCGCTTAACCGGCAGCCCCTTGCAGGGCGAGTGCCTCACTTCGAGTTGGTATTCTTCCTTACTATGGAAGCATTCGGCAAACTCCATCCATCACAGAGGTGCTTCCATCAATGGGGTCAGATGGAGGAGAAAGAGCGCCAGCTTCACCGCGTGGACATTGCCGACACGTATATTATGACGGCAGAGAAATATGAGCACAGCGCCATATTTCCCCAGAGCAGTCGTGATAATTTTGACGAGACAATGAGGCTGCTGGATATAATCCGCGAGAAGACCGGCGACAAATACTTTCTGATGCTGCATGGTGATGCCACCTATGCCATACCAAATGGTGAGGATATGCTCGAGTTCAGTTACCGTATGGCGGATGATCCCGATGGACTCAAGGCCGAAGCAGATAAGAACGTCAATGATGCGCTGGAGATGGCTGCGAAATATGCCGAGCGCGACGTTCTTGACGGTTGGGCGCTGTGTTCTGATTATTGTTTGAACACCGGTCCGTTTCTCAGCCCGACGCAGTTCAGCGAGTTCGTGACGCCGTATCTTGCAAAGCTTATACAGGGCTACCGTGATATGGGGTTCTACACTATAAAGCATACGGACGGCAACATTATGCCGATAGTCGATCAATTAGTTGATGCAAATCCGCACGCACTGCATTCAATCGATCCACAGGCAGGTGTTGATATCGCCGAAGTCAAGAGACTCTATGGAGGCAAAGTGTGTCTGATCGGCAATGTCAACTGCGGCCTATTGGACACAGGCACCGACGAAGAAGTGGTCGAGTCCGCAAGATATGCAATCAAACATGGCATGCCCGGCGGAGGTTATATTTTTTCCACCAGCAACTGCATCTACACAGGCATGCGCCTTGCGCGCTATGAACTGATGCTTGACGTCTGGCGAAAAGAGGCAAACCTTCAAATTTAATATTTTGTAGTTGATATTGAGTATTGGGGTGGAATTTATCAGTTCAGGCTGGAGGCGACCATTTTGCCTATAAAGAACCCGAAGATTCCAGTGCAGAGGGCGGAAAAAAGCATGTTCAATATTGCAAGTCCGCCCATACCGCCTATGAGGCCTGCCAAAAGGCCGTATGCACCGCCGACAACCGCACCAGCGACGGCGCCCTCATTTTCAGCTCCACAGGTCAGACCGACCCAAAGTCCGACGATCCCGCCGACGATGCCGCCCTGAATTATCGCTCCTACAAGTATCAATAGCGCACTACCTTTGCCCAGGAAAGACGAAGCCATAATCACCAAACACAGGCGAATGAGAAGTAAAAGCACAGCACCGCAGATGGCGCCATATGCCAGACCAGACTTAACGTAAGTCTTTCTCCGCTCCTGCCATTCCAGTTCTTTTTGTGCCTTTTCGGCTGAAAGGTCGGGAGGAGCTTTTGGTGCTGCGAGCGTGGTGAAATCCGGCACCATTCCAATTGCATTGCTTTGCTGTGCGGAAACAGTCGGCGGAGCCTGCCCCATAATCGTCGGCTGTGGTTCGGATGCAACCCGAGCCATTATCGGCGGCTCATTTGAATGCTGTGAATCAATCTGCCTGATGGCTTCCCTTGCCGGAGAATAGCTGGGGTCATAGTCAAGGGCTTTTTGAAATTGGTCCTTAGCCTCCGATTGCCTGCCTGCAGAATCGTATGCAATGCCGAGATTGTAGTGTGCTCGCGCAGATTTGAGCAGCAGCAGCGACTTTTCAAATGAAGCGATACATTTTTCTTTTTCACCAATCTTGCAGTAAGCCATGCCTAAATAAGAATGAATCTGAGGATCGTCCGGGAATTTCAGCGCTATGTTCTCAAACGCTGGAATCGCATCATCTAGCTGACCCGACTTAAAAAGGCTGATAGCTTCTTCTTTGGAAATATCTTCAAATAGCTCCACAGCAATTTCCCCCATTTTTGAATCCTATTACAGCTTCAGTGTCTTCGGCACAATATCTCGTATTAGACATTTTTCATATTTGCATGTTCGACTTTTACTGCGATCATCCTTCAATGCGGGCTATAATGTTTGATTGTCTGACCAACAAAAGAATTTTTAATTAAACAACATTCTTGCACCTGTTGATTGGGAATGAATGCCGTTCGGGTTATATCGAATGGACATCGACGAATTTAAGCATTGACATTGTTGCATGCTTAGGTCAAAATACTCTAAGTAAACATGGTCTTGAACCTATATCAGAGAACGTGCTCTGAACATACGGAATCCAGACCGAAATGTGCAATTTACTTAACATAAATTGCTTGGGAAGAGCTGAATGTGAGGAACCCTTTGTCTGATTATAATATTTTAGCCTGGCAGACGCTTCGCAGACCTCCATTGCAAGGTGAAGTGCCGCCGGATGTGCCGGACGTGCCGCTTAAAGCGCTCACATGCCGCAACTCCGTAACCTCGGTTACGGCTCTTGTTACGGCGAACAAGCCTGTGAAAAATGCTCGGTTGATACTCAGCGACTTATCGTGCCCTGGCGGAAACATACCTGCCCATGCCGCTCGCATATATCTTGTCGGCGCAGTGCCGACGCCTGAAGCAGGAATGGTTTGCGATCCGCTTTATCCGGTTGATTCTTTCGATATCGACAAATCCGCCGCGCTCTACATAAATATAAAAGTACCAAAGGATATACCCAAAGGGGTCTACCTTGGTCTTGCGGCGCTGGAACTCGACGGCAAGCAGCTTGCCAGCCGATCGATACAAATAGAAGTCGCCGACGTCGACCTGCCGGATGTCCATGACTGGAAATTTTACCTAAACATCTGGATGAACCCTGGAGCGATTGCACGCTTCTATGGCGACCCGATGTGGTCTGAAGAGCATTTCGAGCATATGAAGCCTTATCTGGAAGATATGGCGGCGCATGGACAGAAAACAGTTGTTGCTCCTGTGGTGGCAAAGCCATGGATCGATCAGACATATACGCCGTACCCCAGCACCGTAAAGTGGATCAGGCGCGGTGACACATACGAATTCGATTTTTCTATATTCGATAAGTATGTCGAGATTCACCGCCAATATGGGATCGAGCAGACTATTCACTGCTACTCCATAGTCCAGGGACCCGAGAAAGCCGGCCAGAGCCTGATTACTTACACCGATGCTCAAAGCGGTAATGAAGTTGAGATGATGACTCAGATCATGGACGATGAGTATGTGAAGGCATGGGGAGCGTTCTTTGATGCTTTTCGCAAGCATCTGACCGGCAAAGGGTGGATGGACAAGACCTATATTGCCTTTGACGAGAAGCCCAGTGAAGTTATGGAGAAGATGATTGACTTCCTGGGTGAATACGCTCCCGACTTCAAGACTGCGCTTGCCGCCAATACACGCAGCAACCTCTTTGGCAGTATGGACGACCTTTCACTCGCGGTGCCGTTTAATGAGCGAGGGATAGCCGAGATGGCTCCACCCGAACGCAGCGCCGTGGGAGTGGTCGAACTTGTTGATCCGGACAATGTTTGTGTTGCGGCAAAGGATAGTCCAGAGAAATCAATTACAACTTATTATGTATGCTGCGGACCTGAATTTCCAAATACATTCGTTCACTCGCCGCTTATCGAGTCACGCATGATGGGCTTTTTCGCGATGCAGGGCGGCTATGATGGATTTTTGCGCTGGGCGTATAACGACTGGTCAGAGAGTCCTTACGAACATGTACAGTGGCAGGCGCATATTACGTTTCCATCGGGGGATACGTTCTTCGTATATCCAGGAGAGAACGGACCGATATCCAGCCTGCGCTGGGAACAGCTTCGTGAAGGGATTCAGGACTACGAACTGGCCGTGATCGCTTCAGAGAACATGCGATCATCCGAGGAGATGGTGGACTATGAACAGGCCATTACCCTCGCGTGCAGAAATGTGGATGGCAGGCTGAAATCCACTGGAGATATCGAGATTGCAAGAAGACTGCTGATCCCGATTGCAGAACATCAAAACGAGTAAGTGTCGGCAGTTGTAGGTTAAGTTAAAGTGGGGCGCGAAGACTTCGCGCCCCATATTTTGTCTAGCCCGGATTATGCGCTTACCGCATAATCCGGGTCTCTGAGAGCATTATTCACGTTCCTCGCGAATAATGCGGGCTAGCGCTTAAAGATTCTCTTTGCGCGGTTTATTACATTGTCTGTCTTTTCGATCTTGTCGAGAGCCTCGTCTGCCTGATCGACAACATCAGCGGAATCATCGTTTTCTACCTCTTCTTCTTCGCCCACATCGTCTTTCTTCACTTTGGCCTCGTCCGGCTCATCGGATTCATCGTCATCTTCCATCTGCATCGCCGCGCCAAGTGTCATGGTGGCAGTGGAGCGAATAACCACATTAGCCTCTATACCGTTTCTGTCCTGAATCTTGTCGGCTCCGAATGCGATTATCGCCAACATGGGTGACTCTTTTCCACTGAAAACCCCTGCAGGAATGCAGCAGGACGTGGCATCGCCGGGGAGTAGAATTCCCTTTTTGACATAGTCGTCGAGGTCCGACTTCTTGATTGCTTTATACTGCAAGTCCATCGGAAAATCAGGGCTGGAACTGGATGTCCACGTCACTATCTCATTGCCTGACGAGGCAAACGCCATCAGCAGATATGCTTTGGCATTCGCCACGGCTTTCCATTTGATCGGGATGGCTTTTGTGACATCAGCACCCTTTTTACCGGGCTCCATAATCTCTATCGCCTCAAGAAAATCCTGAGTGCCTTTGAGCATCACCTTCGTCTGGCCACAGAAGTTGGTGGTCAGATCATAGTCACCGGGAGCGGCGGCAGCATCTTTAGCTATTCCTTTGAAATCGCCATTAGGCCAATAAGCATGCGTGTTATCTTTATCGATGATGCGACTCGTCGCAGATGTCTTTAGTTTGCCTGACTTGAATGATTGTTGTGAGATCATACCCATTGATTTGGTGTCGAGTATCTTTGGTTGGCCGTCCGGTATGGACTGCCCGCAGCCCCAATAGGTCTTCATCTTCATATCGCCGGACTTATCTGCTGTAGACTCATCTTCTGAAAACGACTCTTGAGACGTTGTTGATTTCTCAGGAATGTCGATCTTCAAGTCCACTTTTGGACCCAGTTTCAGACCCTCAGGAATAGCACACTCTGCCTTATAACTCTCCTGCGGTTTCTGATCGCTGGTCAAGTCCATGGTGATCGTTCTTGTAGGCGCACTCATGTCGGGCATATTCATACCAGGTATCTTTGCCAACCCCGACATTCCGGGCATAAACATCCGTGCGGTTGTGATGGTGATTACAAACAATACTTTTGGGTCCATAAGCATATCCTCCTCAACAGATCTATTGTCAGTTACATCCAGTGGGGGTTCTCCTCCCATGCTAAATGGCTGAACCATTTTACCATGCTTTCACGTAGGTTGCGGGAGAGTAATGATTCGGTTCTGCAGAAGAATTCCTTGCCCAAGCAGGACTGATAAAGTATACTCAAGTATTATATATGTAATGCAGGGGTGTATTAATTGAGTTTCGGCGCTCGAGTCAGTATTGCGATCATTCTTATACTTACGGCAGCGGTATGCTTTTTTGCAGCAACATTTCATTTTTTACGTAATGGTTGGATACTTCCGCTGATCGGCGTTTTATGTCTTTTTTCAGCTCTTGCTTGCTTCCATGGCAAGCATAGTTCTATTGTCAACAGGATCATAGGTACTGCAATTTTCGCAATATGTGTGATTTATATCGCAAACGAAATAATCCATCGCAATTTTATATCCTCATCACAAACAGAGCCATCGCTGCTAAATGCGATGCAGTGTTTTTTATGCTGGGGTTTGCCTGCAGCCTATGTTATGGTTTTTGGCAAAATACCATTTTCGTTCAAAAGCGCAAAACGTAAGATTAAAATCATTGCCTGTGAGGCTCTCAGCTATGAGATCAAACAGGCGGCAGCCAAGAGTCGGCATGAAACAGATATCGAGCTTCTTGCTTTCGGGCTGCACAACACTCCCGATGAACTCAGAGACACCATTCAATCTCAAATTGATGAATGTGAAGATCAGGACTATGAGCTGATTGCTCTGGGTTACGGACTGTGCAGTCGCGGAACAGCAGATATTGTCGCGCGATCCATCCCCATAATAATTCCCCGTGCTCATGACTGCATTACTCTATTTCTGGGTTCGCGTGAACGCTATAACAAGGAGTTTGCAGCTCATCCCGGCACATATTATTACAGCCCCGGTTGGATAGACTTCAAGGAAGGCGATGTGCAGCAGGGGTTTATAGACGATGTTCATGAGCGTAACTATCAGGAGAAATACAGACAATACTTAGAAAAATACGGCGAGGAAAACGCCAAATATTTGATCGAACAGGAGCAGCAGTGGTATCAACATTACACACGGGCCACTTTCATCAACATGGGGCTGGGAGACATAGAAGCATATCGCAAATTTACGCATGAAATCGCCGACAGCCATAACTGGGAATACGCTGAGATTGAAGGAAGCATGTCTCTTATCGAAAGGCTGGTCAACTTACAGTGGGATGAAGATGACTTTTTATATGTGGAACCTGGTCACAAGATAGCTGAGTCTTTCGACGAAGATATAATCAGGGAAGACTAAAAGATGAGTAATTGTTGTAATGCGGCTTGGTCAGATAGTGAGCGTGGCGGTGGCAATAGTGCCTTTTCCCGGCTCGCTTGTAATTACAAGGCTGCCGCGCGACTGCCGAGTGCGTTCTTCGACTCCCACCAGTCCTAAATGCCCTTCAGACGCTTTCTCAGCCCGGACACGTGGGACATCGAAACCTTTGCCGTCATCCTCGACTTCGATATACAACTTTTCTTCCTGCATATAAACACGGACTTCGACATGCTCAGCGCCTGAATGAGCCGCGGCATTGTTCAGCAGCTCCCGTGCGACCTGGAATGCCGCAAGAGCAACGTTTGGCGGCATTACCTCATCCGGAAGATGAATATCGAGGTGAGTTTTGAAACCGCCCTTAGCTGCTGCATCTGCAGACGCTCGTTCTATCGCCTGCCTAAAGCGACTCGGCTCCGGTCCCATCAGTCTCAACTCTGAAAGATAAACTCTAACCTCGGCCAGACCACGAGTGGCAATCTGGTGGATTTTATCGATTCCCTCAATTGCCCTGCCGGAATCTTTCTGAACAAGTATCTTGCATCTTTCCAGATGAAGTTTAATGGCGGCAAGTGTTTGCAGAAAATTATCATGCAGGTCTCGCGCGATCCTCAGGCGTTCTTCAGAGGCTGCCGCTTCGCGCAGGCGTTCCCACAATAGAGCATTTTCCACAACCGGTGCAGCCTGCGTTGCTATTAGTTCCAGTATCTGCAAGTCGGACGAGACCATGGGTTTATCCTTACGGTTGGCGGCATAGACAACACCCACCGGCACACTTCTAACCATCATAGGCGCTGCTGCGAGATGTCTTAAACCCAGCTTTGCCGATACTCCGGTGGGCAGGGAGGTGTCCTTTGAAAGGTTATTGGATAATATGGGCCGCTGCTCCCTTAGGACAGCCTCCACATTCCATTCATCTCCGCTTTCGCGGAAGGTGGAAAGCAGCACTGGGTCTGCACCCATGGAACGCAGGCCGATTGCTTCCGAACCGTCCGATCCTCTCTTCGCAGGCAAAAACCATGCCTTCTCGACGTTAAGCAGCGCCTTAACTTGTGACAGCAGGTAGCCTATGATCTCTGATGATGTCGCCATACCGGCAAGTTCTGCACGAAACTCGTTGACAACCGACAGGCTGGCTTGGTAATTGATCTGCCTTTCGGATATTTGTCCAAACATAAATCCCAGCACAAGTAAAAAACAGGTAAAACCCAGCACAGCAGGGACGATGACTGTAAATGATCCCGAAGCTATTGAAACAACCCCAACAAATGATACAATGCATGCTGCAAGAGCCAGAATGGCATACTGGCGGCCATATCGCGTGGATACACTCACAATGTAAAACAAATACCAGAGGTAGAAAGGAATGCTCGTTCCGGCAGTCATACGAATAAGAAATGCAATTAAAATAACCTCGAAAATGCTGGTTGCTAGCATCACCTCTTTAAGCAGGTCGGGACGCAACTTGAGCAATAACCAGGCGAGGATGCTGTATACAAGAAAAACTGCGGTGAGGATAATTACCCAGTCGAGTGAAATCAGACGATCTTCAGGGTTCGGTCCCTGATCGATATATATCTTGAGCAGCAACAGAGACGTTGTAACAGACAGCAAAATCCTGATGATTGATTGCTGTCGTTCAACCGACAACCTCTCCAGTTTGAGACTGTAGACTCCTCCGGCTTTCATAAACTAAGCCTGTACAACCCCGCTGCGAATTGCGAACCTTACGGCTTCGGAACGCGTTGACAGACCCAGTTTCTCCAATATCCGGCTGACATGCACCTTTGCTGTGTGTTCGCTTATGAACAACTGGTCTGCAATTTCCATATTTGTTTTGGCTTCGCCAAGAAGTTTGAGCACTTCAATCTCACGTGCAGTAAGCAGCGAAAGTTTGGCTGAATCTCCCCCATTTGATTTTTTTGCCATACCTCTAAACAGCTTTTCTGTCAAATCGGTGGGCAGCCAACACCCACCCTTTGCAACTGTGTGGATTGCGTCCACAAGCTGGTTGGAAGCTGCATCTTTCAGTAAATAGCCCTGCGCCCCACTCTTTATGCACCGTGCCAGAAGCTCGTCATCATCGGCGCCGGTGAGCACGATAACTTTTGTCGGCAGAGCCTGTGCAGCCAACGCTTCCAAAACCTCGACACCGCCCATCTCAGGCATAATCAGGTCCAACAGCATTATTTGAGGTTGCAACTCCTTGGCTTTGGCAACTGCTTCCGCACCATTGGTGGCTTCATCTACAATCACCAAGTCATCATATTCCTCCAACAGGCCGCGGAGTCCTTCTCTCAAAATGCCGTGATCATCGGCTATAAGAACTGTTACGCTTTCTTGTGTCTGCTGCCGTGCCACGGGTGTGTCCACTTTCTTGCCTCCATAGCTACTTGACTTGAGCACAAGTTGTGCTAAAATGCTGATTATGCTGTAGCAAAGTATTTACGCAATGCTAGTCATGTATTACTTAGGTATGCAGGAATCATATACCTGCTTGAGCATTTCGTCAAGGCCGCACAATATTAAATTTCTAGTTCTTTGGCATTACTTCCTCGTAATACACCGGAACTAGCAAACCTAAAACGTTCGACCAATTGCACGGTTGACAATTATAGTGTAGAATACCGACTAGTGGGCAATTATGTCCGGTCATGCCCACAGTGGATTTTGTCGCCTGCAAAATGGAGTCGCATTCAATGATGAAAATTCGCGGCTATACTTTGGTGGAGCTGCTGGTGGTAATAGCGATCATCGCTATTCTTGCCGCCATGATTGCCCCTGTACTGCTGCAGGCAAAAGAAGCCGCCAAAATGCGCACGTGTGCATCCAATCTAAAGCAGCTTGGTGCAGCGATTACCTGCTATATGGATGATAACTCGGGCTATGGCCTTCCGCAGTCACCCGAATTATATAGAAACCCTTGGGTCTTGTTTGTGAAACCTCTGATTCCTAGATATGTTCCAGCTCAACCGGAACCTGGTGAGATGCCCGATTCTCCTGGTCATGAGCAGTACCCATGTGATAGGATGCCAAAACGTCTCTGGGTATGCTATGGGGATATTCTCAAGGGGACCGGCGAAGCGGATCTGGACAAGCCCTATTGGTACAACTTCGGCTCCAGTTATATGTATCCAGGCCCTACCGCATATCTACCTGGGAGCAACTATTTGGATAAATCAGAGACACAGCCATGTCCTTATAAACCTTGTGAGTGGCTCAATCACAGGCGTGATATTCTCCTGGCCGATTACTGGTTTGATTTCCATGGTGGGAGTCGAGTTCCCAAAAAATCGTGGACTGATCTGACTCCCCAAAGCTGGGTTAACATCAGGGACACCAAGAGTATTAATATGCTATTCCTTGATTTACATGTCATTACATGCACCGCAGTGGAACGTGAAGAGTACATAAAATACACTGTTGAAACTGATAATCCTCATTTCAAGCCTTCAATGGAACATTGAGGCAGTGCTGGCTGTCCTTACTCCTGAATTGTTCTTTGTTTTGCCTATTAGTTCTGTGTGGCCGGGAAAAGATAAGTTTCTGCCTGAGACTATTCTGACATTATTCCTACTTATGCTCTGCGGCGGTGCGTTGGAGAAATTCCAGGGGCTGGTAATTGTGTTTGCATCTCTTTTTCCCGGACCTGCATATACCTGTATCAAAGCAAAAAGACATACAAGCATTACTGCCGCAGCCAATGTCAAAAAAGCAATTCCAGCTTTTCGCCCGTGTATCTTGAGCATCTCAAGTGCCCCCACTTGCAACCAGTGATTGAACAACAAAACCAGTATGTCAGTTTTTCAGCACCTCCAAACATGTTGCCTGATGACAGATAAACTCATAGTGCGAACGCATAAATAACGGGAATAACTACCATGAGTGATCTGGAGTGGGGTTATGACAATTACAAAAGAGAGCATAGTACTGATTGCCATTTGTGCGTTTGATTTGGTGGCAACGCTACTATTTATAAATACAAACAAAGCATCAGAAGGCAACCCGATAATGTCGTTCTATCTGAAATATGGCATAGGCACATTCATAATGATGAAGCTTCTGCTAATATTTCTGCCTGTGTTTCTTTTTGAATGGTCGCGTCAGTTCAAACCACAGTTTGTAAAGTTTATGCTCCGTGCGACCATCGCAATGTATGTCACAATTTATCTACTGTTATTTTTGACGATAAATGTCGGGGCAGGCAGTAAGGATGGCATTGGTCCGGGACCCATAGAGACAAGCCGGATAGCAAAGGCAAAGTAGAGATTTTTCGTTGGGAGTATGCTAAGGCTTTTCCATATAGCCATGAGTCGAAAACCACTCGACTGATGCGGCCAGTGCATCCTCAACCGGGTTTTGTGGGAGCCCGAGTTCTGCGGCGGCACGGTTTGATGAGAAAAACATCCTCTTGCGTGCCATCAGCGCTCCTTCTATGGGTATATCGGGAGCTCTGCCGAGCATCCCGCAATAAGCAGTATTGCAGACAGCGGCGGTTAGTGCGACCCAATGTGGTATGTGCATGGATGGAGGCGTGCGATCAGTGACATCGGCGAGGATATCGAAAATCTGTTTGAGGGTAAGATTTCTATTGCCCAGTATATATTTTCTTCCAGTGACGCCTTTTTCAGCAGCCAGAAGGTGACCTTCAGCGACATCATCGACGGATATAATGTTCAGGCCGGTATCCACATATGCCCTCATCTTACCCTTCATAAAGTCAAGGATCATCTTGCCGGTAGGTGTCGGTTTCACATCACCAGGGCCGACAGGAGTGCTCGGGTTTACGATCACTATGTTCAGCCCTTTGCCCGCATATTCAAGGGCAACTCGTTCAGCGTCATACTTGGACTTTTTGTAATGACCAACAAGCTCTTCGCGAGTGACCGGTGTATCTTCATCTCCTTGTGAGCCATCTTTTGGAACTCCAAGGCATCCGACCGTACTGGTGTAGACGACTCTGCCCACTCCTCTGCGTAGCGCCGCTTCCAATACATTGAGCGTGCCGCCGAGGTTGTTGTAATAAATCTCACGTGGGTCCGGCGCCCACAACCGATAGTCTGCTGCAATATGATATACTTCGTCTGCTCCGGCCGTCGCCGCATAGACTGAATCGAAGTCTGTGATGTCACCCACATACTTTTCTACGTCAAGACCCTTGAGCAGTGTCGGGTTGCCATATGGCCTGACAAGTGCGATAACGCGATTGCCGCGCTCGATCAGTTTTCTGATCACATGCGCGCCTATAAATCCTGTCCCACCTGTCACAAATACTCTTTTCATACGCTCCCAGCCAAATACTCAATCCCAAATACTAAATATTAAATCCAAGGCTCCATTTGGCCATTTTCCACAAATCTCCCGGCTGTCTGTTGATCATAAGGGCTGCGGTAGGCTCGAAACCACAGTGAACCATGCAATTCTTGCAGCGCGGGTCCCTGCCGACTCCATATGAGTCCCAGTCGGTTTTTTCGATAAGGTCCTTATAGTGCGAGAAGTGCTGATCTGCAACAAGATAACACGGTGAACGCCATCCAGCAATATTGCGGGTTGGGTTGCCCCAGGCAGTGCACTCAAGCTCGCGGTGGCCTTTCAGATATTCCAAGTAAATCGGGGAGTCAGCAAGGCGGTGGCGAGAGGCCAGATAGTCGATATCTTTGAATTTCTCATGAACGGCACTGCGGTCCATAAATTGTTCTTGAGATTCCACCGAATCATAGGAATATGCCGGAGAGAGCATAAATGTGCTGACCCCGGCGCGAGCGAGTTTGTCCATCAGCAAGTTTATCTGGCTCATATCGGTCTGCCTGCAAACTGTAGTGTTTACAGTGACCTGAAAACCCCTGTGTGACGCTTCTAATATTCCCTTAAATGCCTCTTCAAATGCGCCTTCTTTCTCGACGATATGGTCATGCACATCGGGTGGACCATCAATGTGCACATTTATCTGCAGCCGCCGTGATGGACGCAGGCTGCCGATTACCGAAGCCAGCCGCACTCCATTTGTGCACAGGTAGATATATTTGCCCATATCCATCAATGACCCTACAAGATCGACTATTCGCGGATATATAAGCGGTTCACCGCCGCATATGGATACTATTGGCGCCGGGCATTCGTCTGCCGACCCCAGACATTCATCCAGGCTCATCATCTCTGATGCAAGCCCCTTATACTCACGGATTCGCCCACAAGTCGAGCATGTCAGATTGCATGCAAACAGCGGTTCAAGCATCAAAACGAGGGGTATGAACTTTTCGCGCATCAGGCGCTTGCGAATAATATATGCTGCCAGTGAAGTCGACAGCCCGATTGGAAATCTCATAAGCTTCAATCTCCAAGAACAAGGTATTAACCACGAAAGCACGAGATCCGAAAAGAGAATCATCTAAATCTCGTGTTTTTACTCTTTCGTAATTTAGTGAGAAAAAATCATTTCGCAGACTTGTACATACCCAAAGCCATCAGCGGGAATGAGTGCCGATAGAGGTGATATCGCAAATAGAACACCTTTGGAAACCCCGCACCGGTGAAAGGCTTTTCGTCCCAGGTGCCCTGCTCGTTCTGTGTTCGGATCAGATAGTCAACACCTCTTTGCACTGCTTCCTTGTCGGTTCTGCCGGCGCATATCAGACCCATCAAAGCCCACGCGGTCTGTGAAGCCGTGCTTTCTCCCTGATTCTTGAATGATGGGTCATAGTATGAGAAACATGTCTCGCCCCAGCCGCCGTCTTCATGCTGGACGCTTTCGAGCCAGTCGGCTGCCCGGCTGATCATATAGTCGTGAGGATCTATACCTGTTCTGGTAAGCCCTCTTATTGCCTGCCAGGTGCCGTAAATATAATTTACGCCCCAGCGGCCGTACCATGAGCCGTCCGACTCCTGCTCATGGCGAAGAAAGTCGATGGCTCTGCTTACTATTGGGCTGTCTTTATCAAAGCCGTAAAAGGAAAGCATCTCAATGATACGAGCAGTGATATCGCTGGTGGATGGGTCAAGCATGGCGTTGTGGTCAGCAAAAGGAATGCTGTTGAAGACTCTCTTGTTATTGTCCACATCAAAAGAAGCCCATCCGCCGTCTTTGCCTTGCATGCCCAGCAGCCAAGATAGACCACGACGGATTGCGCCATCCATACCGTCGATGTCACCAAGTTTTTTCAATGCTATAAGCACCATGGCTGTGTCGTCTATATCGGGATAATACTCATTGGCAAACTCAAAATACCATCCGCCCGGTACCAGATCAGGACGCTTGACCTGCCAGTCTCCCTTCAGCTTCACCTCTTTTGATAATATCCATTCGGCTGCTCTCTTGATTGCCGGATGATCCGGTTCAACTCCTGCGTCGACAAGCGCATTGATAGCTATGGCGCTGTCCCATACAGGTGACGAGCATGGCTGCAGCCGCAGTGTATTGTCTTCCTCGATCTCAAGCCTGCGCAGTTCTTCCATTGCGCGCTCGACCTGGGGGTGCGAGTCTTCATATCCCAACGCCCGCAAAGATATGAGCGAATAGACAATAGGGGGATATATGGCTCCAAGCCCAGCGCTGTGGTCCAGATGATCGAGCATCCATTGCTCTGCCAGTCTTACGCCTTTTTCTCGCCATGGCAGAAAGCCTATCTTTTCTGCAATTTTTATAGCGCTGTCAACGGTGTAGAAGAAGCGTCTCCATGTGAAGAGACCGCCCTTCTGCAGTTTGCGTTTTTTGTGCTCAGGCTTTATCAGTTCATGCATTCCGCGCGAGTGGTCGATGTGGGCAGTGAGTTTGCGTGCCCAGATTATGGTCAGCGGCACCACGAATGTTCTCGACCAGGATGAGATTTCATATATGTTGAAGTAGAACCGGTTCGGCAAAAGCATCAGCTCTGCAGGGACGGCAGGGACGTCATTCCAGGGTATCTGGCCCATCATTGCAAGATAGAAACGAGTGTAGCTGTTGGTTGCATACACGCCGCCTGCATTCTCAATTGCTTCACGAGCCTTGAGCATATATTCTTCTTCACCTGTGGCGCCGGTCAGTTTGAGTGCAAAGTATGCTTTGACCGAAGAAGATATGTCCACTGGTCCGCCGGGAAAAAGAGACCACCCGCCGCACTCCATCTGTTTTTCGCAAATATATGCTGCCGCCTTTTTGAGCTTGACTTCGTCACCGCGCCCGAGAAATCGCATAAGTATTATGTATTCGGACTCCAGGATAGTGTCGCCTTCAAGTTCGCCTACCCAGCATCCATCCTTGTGCTGGGTGCCAATCAGGTAGTCGATCGCCTTACCAACAGCGGAGTTAAGTGCTGTGGAGGAAGTAGAATGGTAGTCTAGTAATCGCTCAACCCTTGTATCCATAAGCCTCACCGATTTTATCTTCCCAGGTAAAATCCCGGATGTTTTTGTTAATCAGCGTTGTTTTACCCTGGTTTTGTCATGACTAACAATCTTTCAAACAATTGAGAAACTGACTCACCTGCTGCAAACTTTTTGCCGATTTCTTTTCATTCTTGAGGCGTCATATAGACGAATGCGGGGAATAAAGCGGTTGGCTGCTGTAAGGCCGTCTGATTGAATTGGCCCGACGTTTCAGGCGTGCTGGAGAGCATCCGGGGCTACCGAGGACATGCATCCCAAGATCCCACCCGACTTGTCAGGTCGGCCCACTTCTGGGATGAAATCAAACAGCCGTCGAGCGTTATAGTCGACGGCTGAAATTTCCCTTGACACTGACAGGTATCTATTTGCAAGAGATTGCACTTCGACCTGCGTCATATGCATTCAGGTTCAAATCCAGGAATTTCGGCTTCACGAGCTGCCTGATAGACTCTCGCCAGATATCATCCGAGATATCGGTGTGATTGGCCAAAGCCCCGATCATTACGACGTTTACAGCGCGGATATTACCCAGACTGCGCGCAATATCCAGAGCCGGAATTAGCTCCAACTTTGAAAAAGTGGATTTGAGCTTGCCGTCCAGGTCATCCGGCCATTGAGACTGTCCGCTTGAGACGGTCACCGGTCGTATCTCCTGATCGTTGACCAGCGCTATGCCGTCAGGCGAAAGATAGTGAGCAAAGCGCAGCGCTTCCACTTTTTCAAATGAGAGCAGAATATCGGTCTCGCCGACAGCGATCATTGGTGAGTGAACACTTGTGCCTACTCTCACCTGGCTGACGACGCTCCCACCTCGCTGTGCCATGCCATGAACCTCATTTTTCTTGACATCTTTGCCGGTAAGCAGCGCGACCTGGCAAAGAATATTGCTCGCCAGCAGTGTTCCCTGTCCGCCTACGCCGACAAGGGATATGTTCAGGATGTCTCCCATTAGAGTGTGACCTCCTTTATTGCATCAAACTTACAAACCTGCGCACATAATCCGCAGCCTACACACAATACCGGATTTATTCGAGCCTTGCGTTTCGATTCAATATTTTCAGGATCGGCAAGTTCTATTGCCGGACATCCCAATTTCAAGCAGGCCCCGCACGCTTTGCATGCCTGCGGGTCAACACTAAACTGCCTGACTGTCTTTATCTTTGCGCCGAGAATACATGGACGCTTGCTGATAATGACAGATGATTCATCTGCGTCGAGTTCCTCTTTGAGCACATTATAGGTTTCTTCAAGATCGTATGGGTCGATTGTTTTTACACGCTTGACCCCGATACCCCTTGCGACAGCCTCAATGCTGGTCTCGGTCGTTTCATCGCCCATAAGAGTGCGTCCGGTGCCTGGATTGTCCTGGTGACCGGTCATAGCCGTAGTGCGGTTGTCGAGCACCACAACCGTGCTGGTGCCGCGATTATAGACCACATTGAGCAGGCCGGTGATGCCGGAATGGAAGAATGTGCTGTCTCCAAGCACTGCAGCGATTCTACCTTGCTGGCGGGCTTTTTGCAGTCCATGAGCATTGCCCACGCTCGCGCCCATGCACACGGTTGTGTCCATCGCCGAAAGCGGAGCAAAAGCGCCGAGGCTGTAGCAGCCTATATCACCCGTCACGAGTGCTTTTAGTTTATTTAGAGCATAGAACACGCCTCTGTGAGAACATCCGGGGCAGAGCACCGGCGGACGCGCAGGAAGATCACCGATGGCTTCGGCAGGTTTTATCGGCTGTTTTCCATATGCTTCCGCAGCAAGAGCCTTAAGCCTGTCGGGGTTCAGTTCACCGATCCTGAGGCTGACCTTCGGCTGCTCGACCTTGATTCCCATCGCAAGGATTTGTTCCTCCAGATATGGGTCGCCCTCTTCCACGACATATAGTTTCTCAACCGATGCGGCAAAATCGCCAATGAGCGGCTTTGGGATCGGGAATGTCATACCGAGCTTCAGAATTGATGCATCAGGAAACGCATCACGTACATACTGATATCCTATCCCGGAGGTAATGATGCCTATCTTATTATCGCCGCGTTCGAGTCTCTGGAATTTACTCTTCTCGGAATACTCGGCAAGAGCATTGAGCTTCTCTTCAAGCGCAACTCTCATCTTTCGCGCAAAGAGAGGCACCGGCATAGTCCGCGAGATGTCCTTTTCATACTTAAGACCGCCATGCGGCTTTCTATCGAAAGCGCCGAGGTCTACCACACCGGACGAGTGAGAAACACGGGTTGTCGAGCGTATCAAAACGGGTGTCTTGAACTGCTCCGATATGTCAAGGGCAGCCTGGACCATATCATAGCAGTCCTGGCTGTCTGACGGCTCCAACATTGGTATCTTCGCGAACTTTGCGATGTTGCGATTATCCTGCTCGTTTTGCGAAGAGTGCATACCCGGGTCATCGGCAGTGACTACAACCATGCCGCCGTTGGCCCCGAGGTAGGCAAATGTCATAAGCGGGTCCATCGCCACATTTAGACCTACATGTTTCATTGCAGTCAGTGACCTGGCACCGGCAAAGGATGCGCCTATCACAACTTCCATCCCGACTTTTTCGTTGACTGCCCATTCACAGTAAATTTCTTCGAACTTGCTCACGTTCTCAAGAATTTCAGTGCTGGGAGTGCCGGGATAGGCCGATGCAACTCCGACTCCGCCCGCATATGCTCCGTGAGCTATTGCTTCATTTCCAGAAAGAATTTTCTTATTTGTTGCGACATTTTGCATATTAACCACCTTGGCAAGGCGCAAAAAAGCGCGCCGGGTTTACCCAAGCGCTCGATTTGAACAGCTTATACTACCTATTTTATATCACGATGTGCAGTATTAGTGCAACCTCGCCTCCAGACAAAAAAACTTCAAACGTATGTGTAACGGACTCAACTATGGGTATAATCTCATCAAGACATACGGTCGGTGCAATATGATGAGACAGGAGTGAGGTAGTTATGCCATATCTAACAAAGCGCGAATCAGAGATTTTGTATCTGGCCGGCGAAGGTATGTCTGCCCGACAGATTGCCGACATGCTCTTTTGCAGCAGAAGGACTGTAGAATTTCATATGGCAAACCTGTATACCAAGCTGCATGTCTCGAACCGTGTACAGGCGCTCAAACGAGCCGGATCGCTTGGTCTGCTAGACAGCCTGGAATACAGCAGTCCTGGAGTTGCTGAAATCTCAAAACCCTTATTACACTTTGAGAAATGAGACTCCAGCAACCATGGACCATACTAATTTACTGCTCGTCGCTGCCGACCCCGACAGGCTCAAGATCGAGTTCGCCGGTATCTGCTGCATGTTCTTTCTTATGAGACTTTGGAGCGATTATCTTAAGCAGCCCCTGCCATGAGTCATCAACCACTGTGTAGACAACTGGTATGACGATCAGTGTAAGTAGTGTGGAGACGATTAATCCTCCAATAACCGCAATTGCCATTGGAGAACGTGTCTCCGAACCTTGACTCAAAGCCAGAGCCGTCGGTGTCATACCGCCGATCATGGCAAGGGTGGTCATCAGGATAGGTCTGAGCCTGGTCGGACCTGCTTCCAGAAGTGCTTCGTGTCTGTTTTTTCCGCGGCTGCGTACAGTGTTTGTATAGTCAACGAGCAGAATAGCGTTTTTGGTGACCAAGCCCATCAACATTATGATACCGATCATTGATACGATGCTCATAGATTTACCAGTGAGCAGCAGAGCCAGAAGCGCTCCGATCATAGCCTGCGGGAGACTGAACATAATTACAAACGGCGTCAAGAATGACTCAAAGAGCGCTCCCATCAACATATATACCAGCACTATAGCCAGCAAGAGTGCTGAGATCATATATCCAAAGCTCTCAGTCATCATCTTAGTGGAACCACCGGTGCCTATTGATGTGCCGGGAACCAGTGGCGCCTTTTTTAGAGCCATATCGATAGCCTGGTTGACATTGCCCATTTCGGAGCCCTGTGCAATGTTTGCGGTTACGTATATTACCCTCTGTCTGTTTTTGCGTGTGATCTTTGTCGGCGCGTGGTCATATTTGACGTCGGCGACATCACGCAAATAGATGGGTGCTCCATCTTTTGTGGCAACAATCAGGTTGTCTACATCGGATGTCTTGTTTCTTTCCGATTGAACGTAGTGTACGCGGATAGGGTATTCAGTGCCTGAATCTCGCAGTTTGACATCATCGTTGCCATCTATGGCTGTTCTCGCTGCAGTAGCTATTTCTGACACGCTCAACCCCAGTTTTGATGCCTTGAGTTTGTCGACAATGATCCGGCGCTCAGGCATAATGGGTTTATATGACACATCGACGTCAACCGCGCCGGGCACTTTTTCCATAACTGCCGCCACACGGTTGGCCTCTTTGAATATGTCGTCCATATACTGACCCTGAACTTCTTTCTGGATGTTGTTTGTCGGACCGGATACGCCTGTTGAAATAGAAGCACTTATAAGCTCGGCGCCGGGTATGTCCGCTGCTTTTTTATTGATATATTCGACTATAGCCCCTATGGAGCGACTGCGATGGTTCTTGTCTACCACCTTGCCCATAACAAATCCATATTGAGGACCGGTGTCGCTGCTTCCCGTTGCGCCGGAGCCACTGGTTCCCGATGCAGCAAAGTAGAAACCCTTCTGAGTCTCTGTGTGGTGGCTAAACCATGTAGTCGGCTTATACCAGCGAGCATCCGACACCTTATAATGAACAGTTTTCATCTCCGGCATATCGGCCAGTATTTTTTCCACTTGCCGAATCACTCTATCTGTAGCCACAAGCGAAGTGCCTGGGGCGGTCCTTACGGTGACGCTGAACTGACCTTGGTCGACGTTCGGGAAGAAACCGAAGCCAAACGGCAGGTATATCGTCAGAGCAATAACTGCCATAACTATACCAAAACCGAGTGCAATACCCTTGCTTTTGCGGTCTATACCCGCTGCGAATGCTGCCAGTCCCAGGGCAATCAGGGCAATGATAACCCTTGGCGCCATTGTCTTCATGGCTGCAGTTCCTGCCCAGGCTTTGGGCAGCGGCATAACCATCGAAAATACCACCAAAAGAGACACAAAACCTATAACAATGGTCAAAAACCTGTTGTGTAAAGCCCATTCAAGAATGCCCAGATATTTGCGGTCCAAACCCTTCAGAAATCCTTCAAGGATGTTAAAGAGCTTACCGGCCATAACATCGAGCTTGTCCTTGAAAGATGCACTGCCAAGCTCCACACGACGGAGTATATCCTCTTCATCGCGTTCCTTGTCCATCTCGCTCTTCATCCATCTTGAAGCAAGCATAGGTGTTAGAGTAAAGGACATAAACAGCGAGAATGCCGTTGCAACCGCGACCGTGACACCAAACTGTCTGAAGAACTGACCTACGATGCCGCCCATAAATGCAATTGGCAGGAAGACGACTATATCGACCATTGTAATGGCGACGGCCGCTCCGCCAATCTCAGCACGGCCGTTGAGTGCCGCATCTTTGGGTTTCTCTCGCATGCGCAGGTGACGTTCTATGTTTTCCAAAATAACGATGGAGTCGTCGACCAAAATACCTACCACCAGCGAGAGTGCCAGCATGACCATCTGGTTCTGAGTGAACCCGAACGCGCTGACAGGAATATATGTCGCAAAGATGGAAGTCGGGATTGCAATAGCCACAATGAATGTCGCCCTTGCCGTGTGCAAGAACAGGAAGACTATTACAACAACCAGCAAAATGCCTTCCATAAGGCTCTTATTTACATCGTGAAGAGCGTCTTTAACGAATGTTGACTGGTCTATAGCTATGACCGGATGAACCCCCGAAGGCAATTGCGGCTGAAGCTCTGCAAGTTCTTTCTTTATGCCGTCGGCAACATCGACCGTGTTCGCATCAGACTGTTTCTGGATTGCAAAGATGACTGTAGGCTTGCCGTTAAGTCTAATCACTCTCTCTGCTTCGGCGACAGTATCTTTAACTTCTGCGATATCTCCCACTCGGATAGTCATCGCCGGGTTTGAGCCTGAAGCCGCCACATAGATTCGCGTATTCTCAATCTCCTTGGCGCTCTTGTATTCACCGACCGTTCTGACTGAGTAGTCTCTTGGTCCTTCCTTGATTGACCCGGCAGGTACGTTGAGGTTGGAGGCCTTGAGTGCTTCGACAATTTTACCTATGCCGATGCCGTATGCGTCCAGACGGTCTTTATTTACTGCCACTGAGATTTCGCGTTCATCGCCACCAAAAACGTTGACAGACGCTACGCCGCCCACCTTGGCCAGCTTGTCTGCAATGACATCATCGGCTAAAATACGCATCTCTTTTGATGGGAGATTGCCTTCAAGTCCAATAATCATGACAGGGCTTGAAGAGATGTCCAGTTTGACGACTTTTGGATCATCGGCGTCGTCCGGCAGGTTGCTTCTGATCGCTGAGACTTTGTCTCTTACATCTGCTGCTGCAGCCTCGAGGTCCGTACCCATCTCGAATTCCATTATGACGGTTGAGACACCGTCCTGAGACGTCGAAGTGACATTCTTAAGGTTACCGGTTGATGTAACTGCTTTTTCCACAGGCTCGGTGACGAGAGTTTCGATCTCATTTGGACCTGCGCCAGTGTAGATTGTAGTTATTGTAATATACGGAATGTCGACCTTCGGGTTATATTCTTGCGGCATGCGCGACCGAGACTGAATTCCCAGCACGATCAATGCCAACACGAACATAGTTATAAATATAGGCCGCCGTATGGATACATTGGTAAGCCACATAATTTAATATTTCTCCATACACTCTATACACATTGCGTCGAGCATCGCCCAAACGCTAAATACTCATCATATAGCTAAGCAATTTACGCAATGTAAATTGCACGTCTCGGTCTGAATTTCGTATTCAGAACACATATCTCTAGCCCGCAATAATGCTCACAGAGACCCGGATTATGCGGTAAGCGAATAATTCGGGCTAATACAAGTTCAAGGCCGTAATTTACTTAGTCACGATCTTCGATCCTGACCTTTGAGCCATCCTGCAGGTTTTGGCGACCTGAAGTAACCACTATATCTCCGGCCTTAATATCGGTCGGCGTCTGAATTTGCGCCATGGTCGAGTCCTCGTGAATGACATTGACAATATGCCGCTTAACCTTTCTGTCCGACTCAACAGTAAATACCGACCGTGTGCCTTTTCTTTCATCGACTGCATCCTTTGGGATCAGGAGCACATTCCGCGACATTCCAGTTATGATCTGGCCGCGCGCAAACATTCCCGGGCGCGCATTTTTCCCCTCGTCTATACGAATGCGCACAGGGAAGTTCCTGCTGAGCGTAGAACCCGACGGATAGACATCGATTAATGTTCCTGCAATGACTTTCCCGGCAAGTGCGTCAATCGACACATCAACCTTCTGACCCTTACGCACACTGTCGAATTGTTTCTCAGAGATATCTCCCTTAAAGTAGAGGGACGAAAGGTCGACTACGCTTGCCAAAGCTTGTCCGGCGCTTACTACCTGACCCGGCTCAGTGGTTCGGGAGGCAAGCTGACCTGCAATGGGTGACTTGACATACGTATATGACAACTGCTGCTTTGCCAGAGCCACAGATGCCTTAGCCTGTTGCACTGCTGCCTGAGCGGATTTAATATCCTCCTGTCTCAGAAGGTTTTGAGAGGCATTTGCCTTTGCCGAGCGAAGCTGTTCTCGAGCGACGTTTACATTGGACTGAGCCGCCTGAACATCCTCTGTGCGGCCTCCCTCCTTGATCAGAGAGAGTTGCTCGACAGCAGATTTATAGTTTGCCTGAGCGACTTTATAGGATGTCTCAGCCACATCATACTCTGCCTGAGATATTGCGCCTTTATCGAGAAGCTGCTTGTAGCGGCCAAAGTCGGCTTTTTTGTTGTCAAGGTTTGCCTTAGCGGAGGCCACCTGGTTTTCCGCGACCATCCTCTCCTGAGAGCGCTGCGGGGTCTTGGCGACTGCCAATCTGGCTTTTGCCGCGTCGAGTGAAGCCTGCGCCTGCTCAATAGCTGCGTCGGTCTGAATTTTTGTCACCCGCGCATTGGTTTTTGCCTGAGATAGACGTGAGATAGCCGATTCCAGTGAAGCCTGAGCAGCCTGCAAATTGCTTATCGCGTCATCCTGGTCCAGTTTAGCAATTATCATGCCTGGAGTCACAGGGTCGCCCTCTCTGGCATATACGGATGCCACTCTGCCCGAAATCTTTGCAGAGAGCACAACCTGATTAAGAGCGTTTATATCTCCGGTGACCTCCACGCTCTGCTGCATATTGCCTATGCGAGTTTGGTCGGTACTTACCGGAACGCCTTCTTTGTTCCATATCTCCTGAGTTGTGGGTGGTGGAGTCTTAGGCGCGCGCATCTTCATTGCCAGACCCAATCCTCCAAATATCAACAAAACAACTATTATTACGATTACTATCTTTTTCACTACCAGACCCCCTGGACTAGATATTAGAGTTTCAAGATAAGAGACTTATGGTTTGGTTTTAACAGGATTAAGCAGAGCAAGATTAGCCAGTTCAGGTATGCAAGAAGTGGCTCTTTGCAGCTGCGCTTGCGCAGTGGCATAATCATACATAGCATTGACATTATTAAAGTTTGCCTGAGTAAGCTGACTTTCTGCATTGGTTACTTCGACCAGAAGCGCAATACCTGCGTTATAACGCACATTGGCCAACCTCAAAGCCTCATCGGCGAGATCGACATTTTGTTGAGTGGTTGCAACCCGCTTTGCGGCCTCTTCCAAGCTGAGAGCAGCAGTGCGCACATCGAGCGATACGCCGAGTTGAATCTGATTCAGAGTATCTTTTGAATTTTCGACATCAGCCTGAGCCTGCTCAACCCGCGCCCTGGTTATACCTCCGTTCCAAATAGGGATATTCAATGTAAGTGTTCCCTGATAATTGGAATTGGCTGTATTCAGGCCGGTGGTGGCAAATGTGTATCCATATAGTGCTGCAAGAGTGAGCGTTGGATAATAGGATGAGCGCTGCAACTTGACGCCTTTTTCGTTGAGCTTAACCACTTTCTCCTGTGCTTGCACTTCAGGTCGTTTTTGATAAGCTGTTTGGATGGCTGCCGGCACATCGACCGGCACTCCTTGAATTGTCGGAGTTTGCTTGACAATTTGCGTTGGAATATTCACATCCACACCCATAACACGGTTCAATGCTGCCTGCGCAACCAGCACCCTGTTTTTTGCCTGTATGAGCTGCTGGTTGAGGTTTGCGAGATCGGTTTGGGCTGTTGTGACATCAAACTTGGCCACAGTGCCTGCTTCAAACATCGCCTGGGTATTGTTCAATCGTGTCTGAGCCACATCCACTGCAGCCTGTGCTACATCTTGCTGACCACATGCGCGCAGTAGGTCATAATATGCCGTTTTGACGCTTAGAATAAGGTCTTCGGATGTCGTAAGTAAGCTCAGATACTGGATATCGAACTGATATTTTGCGATGTCTCTGGTGTAGCCCAGCTTCTTATTGATATCAAGCGGAAGAACTGCGTTAAGAGTTCCGTCCAGAGTATCCGCCCTCTGCAGCAGGAATGACTGGCCGCCAAAATTCGATTCTATCTCATTTTGCCTCGCATACACACCCTGGGCGCTGAACTGTGGATTAAACGAAGCTCTCGCCTCGTCCACTGTGCCCTGGGATTTTTGCATCTGGTCCACGGCAATTTTAATGCTCGGGTTATATCGAAAAGCCAGTTCCAGCGCCTTGTTCATCGTTATCGGGCAAGACAGCTCTGATGGGCTGGGCGCTTCCAGTATTCCACCGGGTTTTTGAGAGGGAGCCTGTGTTTTGGCCTGCCCCTGGGCAAATACACCCGATGCACAGAGTGCCAGAACGGCTATTGCCGCAATGATTTTCTTCAAATCCCTTTCCTCCTGATGTTATATATCACATCACAGACGTTCGAGTCATTCAAAGTGTTTCATGTTCAGAGGCTGCTTTTGACTCAAGCTGCTTTACATCCTCCAGCATCGACTCGATTACCTTGCTCATCGCGCCAATCTTGCATATGCCTAGTGCATAGGCCGCCAGATGTCTTACAACCAACAATTTGTCGCCGGGGTTGATATCAAGTTCCTTTCGTGCTTCTGATGGAATTACAATCTGGCCGCGATCTCCGACAGTTGCGGTGCCATAAAAGATATCTTCAACTGAATGGACTTCTTTTAACACAAAATCACTCCTTTATGTAATGTGTGTAGAATCATACAAATCACACATGTATATTATAGCCATAGCATGCGCTTGTCAATAGGTTTTCTGTTGAAGTTGCTGCAACATAGGAAAATTCGCTGAGTTCAGCCATTCATCACGATTGCCTTATACGTATTCTTGACATAAAATGTATTGAGCCTTATTCTAGTAAAGTAGCTACAATATGCAAAGGACGGCACATATGTTAAGCGCTGCATTGCTATTGGCCGCACTGATTCTTGCTCCTGTCATCGGCGGCGGATTTGGTGAATTCGATTATGCGATTGTCGAGATTTTGGTCTTTAGTGCGATTATCGCATATATCCTGACATCCATGCGCAATCGAACAAGTTGGGTGCGTGTTCCCGGCTTGATTCCGATGATCGTCTTCATTGCGCTTGTCCTTATTTCCACTTTTTTCACTGAAGCAATATACCCCAGTCTGCGACAGATCTTGCTGATACTGACTTGTTTAGGTGCCTATATGCTCGCATCTTCACTTGCCGTTGACAGCAAGAAAGCTGCGGCTCTGGTTGTCAGTGTGGTTGTTACGGCTCTCGGCATATGTGCCGTTGGTATCAGACATTATGCGATATCAACGGGCGGAGGAGCGCATTTCTGGTCTGCCTTAATGAGCCAGGGAGAGCACATGCGGCTGTTCGGCTCATTTATAAATCCCGGGTATTTCGCTGGGTTTATAGTCATTGTGCTTCCCCTTACTCTTGGTGTATATCTGGTCATAAAACGCCCCATATTGGCGGTTTTCATAGGCTTGGCGTTTATTATCGAAACGATAGCGCTTATGCTCACTGGAACCAAGTTCGGAATAGTCTCAGCGGTAGGTGGCTTGCTTATATTCTTTCTGCTTGCAATCGGCACCAGGTCTCTCAGGCGCTCCAAGTTTACCAGACTATTCGTGTTAGCCGTATTCTTGGTACCACTTTTGATTGTGTTTTCCTCTCCGGTAAAATCGCGTATTACTGCGGCTGAGACGGGTGGATCACAGGTGCACTCGACCACATTCCGCGTCAGCACATGGCAAGCAACCATCAAAATGATCAAGGACCACCCTCTGCTTGGGGTCGGTCCCGGAGTCTATGCGACCGCATATCCACGCTACACAATCGCCGGGACGACAAAAGCCGCGCACCAGTCCTACTTGCAGCTTGCATCCGAAAGCGGTGTAATTGCGATGATCGCTTTTGTGCTGGTAATTCTTGCCGCCGCCCATCAATCGATCAGGGGGATTATAATTCATCAGACCGAGCATGTGGATTCCGCACTAAAAGATTCTGCGCATGCCCAAAAAACTTCTTGGTCCGATTTTGTGCCGTTCAGTGGGTGGAGGATGATGAATTGTGCGATTTACGGCGCACTGGCCGGTTCTGTTGTGAGAAACCTGGCTGATTCCGACTGGTATATAATTGGTATTGCTCTGCCGTTCTGGGCTCTGATGGGTGTGTTGGCAGCGCAGTCGGGAGCTGTTCGGACAATTGATTCTCCCAAACGATGGGCAAAAGGCGTGATATGTGCTGTATGCGTAGTTATGGCCTTGCTGAGTGGTTCGTTCGGTCTTGCGGGTTATTTTGCGCCGGACCAATTTGATGAGTCTCAGTCGTTTCATACAGTTTTCAGCAATTACAAAACAGCCAGCCTCATATCGCCGCTGAACCCTGTTTATCACCGTGAAATGGCTAAGTTCCTGGCAATGGAGGGTGATCCGGCTGCTGCAAAAAGGCAGATTGATAGAGCCGCATTGCTTGCCCCCACCGATAGCACCACTTACTACATCGGCGGAATGATAATGGCTGCCGATGACAACCCCAAAGCCGCAGTCGAATATTTCAAGAAATCGCTTAGATGCAGTCCCAAGTCCACGAACACGCTCTATCAACTCTCCGAGGCATACCGCATGCTCGGCGATGTCAAGATGCGTGAAAAGACTCTTCTGCAACTGCTGAAGATGGAAGACAGCGAGTATGAGATACTCAAAGGCACTCCCGAGTTTGTCGATACTACATTCGCCCGCGCCCATATATATTTCGGGCGGAAATATCAGGCCGAAAAGAAGTATTCTCTTGCTTCAAATGAGTATACTCAGGCAATAGACAGGCTGGAGCGCTGGAGATCACACAAGCAAATGATCGATGTCGCTATTTATGCAGGGCTGATGAGCAAGCAGGATGAACTCGATCTTCTGGAACAACTACGCGGGAGTTATTTTGATCTTGCTGAAGCTTGTGATGCGCTTGGGCATAAGCAATGGGCAAACGAGGCAAGAGCAAACGGCGAAGCAGTCAAAGTAGAGTAATTAGCCGCGTGTTCTAAACCATGGCTCTGTGCCGTCCATCAGGTGTGTAATGCTGTTGGCATGAGAGGTTATCATATAGGCGCATCCCGCAATGCCGAACCAGATGTAAGCAGTCGGCGCTCCCAAAACTTTAAGCATGACAGGGGCACTGATTCCCGAGATAATTGCGGCAAGCGAGAGCCTGTTGAAGGCTAAAAGTGATACTCCGTATATAGCCAGAACAAAAACCCCTGCCGGTATGTTCAAGCCGATGAGCACACCCAGGGATACCCCCACCGCGTTGCCATTATACTTGAACATCAGCCAGTATGGAAATGAATGACTGAGCATTGCCAGTGCTCCCACCAGTGCGATCAAGACATAGGAATCCGGACTTCTCACAGCTAAGTATACCGGGATAAATCCCTTTATTACATTCAAAGTAGGAACGAGCATACCCCGCATAGCTTTTGCGGGCACGATTCGATTGAATGGGATCGATCCCAACAAGATGGCAAGAGCCAGCATCTGTGCAGTTTTCATAGCACTATTATAGCGAATATGGCTAATAATTTCAGACCAGTCTGCTTGGCTAATATGCTATAGTATATGCTATTATTATAGTTGTTCCAAATACAAAGCTCGCTCAAAGCAAGATTATTAAGGATTATCAATGAAACAGATTATCTCCGCAGCAATTACTCCATTCTATGATGATGGCCGCATAGACCTGGATTCCGCTAGCAGGTTGTATGAATTTAACCTGGCCAACGGCTGTGACGGTTTCTTCATTCTTGGAAGCATGGGTGAATGGGCACTGTTGACGCCCGAAGAGAAGAATGCTCTGGCCAAATGCGCATGTGATACCATAGGCAGCAAGGCAAAAGTGCTCCTGGGCATAGCTGATACCGGGCTCGCAAATATATTCAGAAATATGGAAGATCTGAGCAGTCTCTCTCATTCTCACTGGGTGCTGGTGCCTCCCGGGAACTGGGCTGGACCATCCGAGCCTGTAAGCTATGTCCACAAGATAGCCGATAAAGCAGACCGCCCTATGTACCTCTACTATATCCCGGGTTTCAACGGTGTCACGATCACCACTGCACAGTTCAAAGATATCCTTGCGCATCCCAATGTCGTCGGCCTGAAGAACTCGTCCGGCTCGATCCGAACCCGCAAAGAGCTGCTGTTCCTCAAGCAGAGCATGGACTTTGACCTGTTTGAAGGCGAGGAGTGGGGGATTGACGAAGCTCTGATTGCGGGCTGCGACGGCGCAGTGGCGGGTTTTGCATCCACTGCTACTAAGCTCATGAAAGAGATCGCTCGCCTGGTCGATGCCAAAGATTTTGATGGGGCGATAAAGGCGCAGTTCACACTGGTCGATATTTTCCACAAGGTGTACGGCGAGGATGTGGCCTGGTGGAATATAGGCCAGAAATATGCGCTTCAATATATGGGGATCATATCGTCCATAAAGTCCAGGATCGAGAGCCAGCAGGACCTGCCTGAGGAGCAAAAGGCCGTCATCAGGGCTTGCATCGACTCATATCGCGACCGGCTGATGTAGTTGGAGGCTGTCATGTCAAAAGAAACTATGACGCGCAAGGCCGCCGACAATGAGTATCTGCACAAGGACTTCCACGGCGCGCTCAGCAACGGCATAGAATACCTTGACCGGCAATACGGCGAAGCAGCCGTCAAAGAATATCTTCGTCAGTTTGCCGACTCATTTTATGCGCCTCTCAAAACAGAGATTTGCAGGCGCGGGCTTGCGGCTCTCAAGGAACATATAGAGCGGACATACAAAATCGAGGGCGGCGAGGTCGATATCAAATTCTCCGAAGATGAGATGACTGTGAGGGTCAAAGCATGCCCGGCAATTACTCATATGCGCTCACACGGCTATCATGTGGCGCGGCTGTTTGTGGAAACCATCAGGACTGTAAATGAAGCCATCTGTGAAGATACACCTTTTGCCGCAGAACTGCTTGAATATGACGAACAGACTGGGGCAAGTGTGCAGAAGTTTACAAGGAGGCTGCTGTGATATCTTGCACCGAATTTATCCCTGCATACAGCGAACTGTTCAAGTTCCTGCACGAAAAAGGCGGCGAGCAGGCGGTCAACGATTTTTGGAACTATCTGTCGGATAACTTCCTCGGCAACCTGAAAGATTTGGTCACCGAGTATGGGATCAAGGGGTGCTGGCTGTATTGGTCGCACACTCTGAATGAAGAGGCTGCTGATTTCACCATGACACTTGACGAAGAGAAAGGCGTTTTCTCGATAGATATGCGCTACTGCCCATCCAAAGGCAGGCTCCTCAAGTTCAAGCATATAAAACCTTACGAAAACTACTGCGGTCATTGTCAGGTGCTCTATAAGCGCGTTCTTGAGCCGCTAGGATATGAGCAGTTCTATGATACATCTCATTGTGATGAAGCACGGTGCTATCTCGAATTCAGATCAAAGGGAAAAGAATGATTATCAAAAATGCAAACGCTCTGCTTGCAGACGACAGGCTGGAGACAACCAATCTACTGATAGAAGACGGCAAAATCACCGGCATAGGTCAATGTGACGCTTCCGGCACCAGTATTGATGCAAAAGGAGCATATGTCCTCCCCGGGATAATTGATATTCATACCCATGGTATGGGATGGCAGTCTGCAAAGGCGGGGTCCATTTTTGAATATGCCAAGCTGGAGGCTCAGCATGGAGCCACAACCTTTTTGCCTACATTCTTTGGCTCACCCGATGAGACATGCCGGCGAATGCTCAGCATACGTGCAGAAACGGATGAACTTATGGCTGTCCCTAATGTGGGCGGGTTTCGTCTGGAGTCACCGTATCTGGCGCAGTGCGGCGGCGGCGGCACCGGTGACCTTGCGCCAATCAGCAGGCAGATAACCGATATGCTCCTGGAAGCGGGCGGCGGCCACATCAAGATATGGGATATTTCACCCGAACTGCCTGGAGCTGCCAAAGAGATAGAGTATCTGTCGAGCAGAGGCGTCATTTGCAGCCTGGCTCATACAAGTGCATCAATTGACCAGGCGCGAACCGCTATTGATGCCGGTGCCAGACTTGTCACACATCTTTTCGATACGTTCAATGTGCCCGAAATGACTGATCCGGGCGTATATCCGGCCGGCCTTGCGGACTATCTGCTTGTGGAAGACAGGGTTGCCTGCGAAATCATTGGTGACGGCACTCACGTCCATCCGCTGCTGGTTGAAAAAGCCATTCGGTGCAAGTCGATAGAGAGCATTGTGTTTGTGACCGACAGCAACTACGGAGCCGGTCTGGAGCCGGGCGATTATGAATTGCCGGGAGGCTGGGGTCGTGCGCGTGTCGACGGTCCGAATAACGGGGTCCGCCTGATAGACAAGAACATGACTCTCTCCGGCAGTGCCTTGACGCCTATTGATTCGTTCAGGAATGCAATACGGATATTCTCAAAAGATATGGCCACGGCATCCAGGCTTTGTTCGACGTCTCCCGCCCGTCTGCTGAATTATAATAAGGGTGAGATAGCAGTCGGTCGTGACGCCGATCTGGTGATGCTTGATAAAGACCTCGAAGTCAAACTGACTATTGCTTCTGGCAAGATAGTCTCAGGGTCAGGACTGCAAGAATCCTGACCCTGATGTATAAAACAAATGGGCTATTGGTTATCGCCGACCCATCTGTTCAAGCGGAATATCCAGTTTCCTTCCTTTGAAGTCAGGAACTGGGCTTGTTGTCTCATGCCGGGCGTAACGGCTCTGGTTGAACCCAGTGTGTCAGCCGCTCTGGCCTGACTGAGCAACTGCGATAGTGTGGTTGCGTATACTCCATCGAAGCATTCGCACGGAAATTGCGCTATTATGTCTTGTCCGGCTCCGCAGTCAACCGAGAGCCGGGAGCACGTCAGTCCGTAGTAATAGCCCTGCAGCTTTGAGGCCGCACTGTTCATATAGCCATTGATCTCACGGGAGATGGCCCGCAAGTTACTGTTGTTCGCATGCTGCGCACCGTATGCGGTGACTGCAGCTATGGTAGTATATTGTCCAAACATTTTCTGTGCATAAGCAGGGTCAAAGTTTGGGCATTCAAGACATTGCAGATCAGCTGCCGGTCCCGCCCCCATTGCGGCTGGAACCGCGCTTGGGCAAGGACACCCGCATACCTTAGGACAAGGCTGTGGGCTTGGGCAGCACTGAATACATTTTACTTGCGGCTGCACGCACGTAGGGCACTGCACCGCCTGGGGCTGCACACATGTGGGGCATTGTGCCCATACGACTGATGCAGCAAAAATAAGCATCACGCTTATAAGCGTTAACTTTGCGTATTTCATTTCATGCCTCCTCGAAAGCACGAATGCCAACTCACTATTATTATTCCTGCACAAAACAAGAATGAATCGTGTATTATGCATGTTTATCTATCTGGATATGTTCAAAATCTTTGAATGACCTTACACGATGCAGCAAGCAAAATCCAGTGAGCATGGGCAGCCAGAAACCCAGTCCTCGATATGCAATCACAATTATCGCAGCAAGTCCGACAGGCACTCCCAACGTCACGAATACCAAGGTCATAACGCCCTCCACAATTCCGACACCCTGCGGAGTTATCGAGACTATCCAGAAGAGGTTGCCGATAGCATAACCCGAGAGCAGTGAACCCGGATGTATTGGATGGTAAAAAGCCAGGAACAAAGCATACAGACTGCCAAAATTAACCAGGTGAGCCACTAGGGAAACTCCAAAAGCCTTAGTCAACTTTATAGGATGTGCAGCGATTGCGGCCGACGCTGCAGCAAAATCCATTGCGTTATCCGCAGCCCAATGCTCCCGCAGCAAATTCGTTTTCCTGAACTGGTGGCCTATTGCATTAACAGCCTTTTGAACCATTTTCAGCATGTGCAGGAGCAGCCATGGCCGCCAAAGGCCGAGAAAGAGAGCAAATGACAAAGCAGCAATAATTCCCAAAAGTATGCTGGATGCGGCAAGCTCGTAGTCTTTCAGGTCGCGCAGTGTGGCGAGATTTGCAAGTCCCAAGCCGAGCAAAACTGCAAATGCCGAAAAGTCCGCTGCAAGCATGAGAATAAGCCCTGCTGCAGTGCGGGCCGAGGATTGCCCTCGGCGGGCAGCATCATCGATAAAGAGTGCCAATCCACTTGTGCCTCCAGTAGGGATTGCGACGTTGATGAATATTGAGACAAACACCACCGGCAGCAGATCGAATATACGTGAGTGAACGCCGACGGCGGAAAATGAGACTTTGTATATGGCAGCATAAAGTACGTAGAAGAGCAGTTGCCCGAACGCAGCGGCAACTACCCAGCCCCAGTGTCCATGGGAAAGAGTGATTGCCAGGTGGCGGACTTCATCAAAACGGGCTATTACAACACCCACAAAGATGAAGACCAACAGCCAGAGTATCCAACGTCGCTTCATGCAAGTCGTCCTTTTGCTGCCTGGAAGGCATTATTGCACCAACGAACACTGAATACCCTATAGATGCCATATCACAAAACGCAGCAAGCAGTCTTATCTTGGCGTATTGACGGCCGGAATACCGTGCACGGCTTTGGTCATCTTGATCTTTGTTCCCTCATCGGGCTTGGAGATATAGTTTACTGTGTCCATAAGACACTTAATGAGGAGAATGCCGTAGCCGCCTTCGCGGTCGAAATCAATATCGACCTCGGGTATGACACCGTCGGCAGGAGCGTGGAAACCGCGTCCCCTATCCATCACTTCAACGAGCAAACCATATCTGCGATGTGCGCACTTTACCTTGACACGTGGAATACGTTTTGAGTTTGTGTAAGCGTGACGCACTATATTGGTCACTGCCTCCGATGCCGCAACTTCAATCTCCTCAATCGCCATCTTGGGTATCTCATATGAGGCGGCAAAATCCGCGATCATCCTGCGTATTGTCCGAACATATTCAGGCTTGCACGGAACCTTTATCTCTATTTCGTCATTGCCATGCCCATTTGCCGAGATCATTTCGTATTACCTCTCGTCAAACACCGGCACATCCATGGTAAACAGCAAAACGGTTATTTTCTATGTACCCGGCGCACTTGCCGACAAAACACCTGCACGAAGGAGATCAGGCATTATATTGCGAGCGCATACTCTGATAAGTAAAATCGAGGAGGCCGTTGTCCGTCACATTACGCATCTGCCTGATCGCGCACGGCATGCCGTATGTGAGAGTAGGGTCGATATACCAGTTCACTTTGCGATATCCGAGGTCAAGGTCGGCCCAGACAATGCCGTCATCATGCGTTTGAGCCGTGATCGAACCGGAAGAATCTATTATCATACTCGGCGGTGTGATCGATGAGGAGACGAAATAGATACCATTATCCAAGGCCCGCGTGCGCCATGTGATCGGTTTACCCCCGGCCACAGGCAGAAACAATATTTCCGCGCCTGCATGGGCATAATAGCGGGCGACCTCCGGGAACCACTGGTCGTAGCATATATGGATCGCAATGCGCCCGAAGTCCAGGTCAAAGACTGGGTAATCGCAGCCGCATGATATACCGTCTCGAAGCTCGCCGAATGTAAGGTGGGTCTTTGCATATTTGCCGACCAGTTCGCCGTGCCTGCCGAATATCACGGCTGTGTTGAACAAATAATCGCCCTGCCGTTCGACTATACCTGCAATCACATACATTCCATATTGCCCGGCTTTGGCTGCAAACAGCTTGCAGCAGTTGCCCGATGGCGGTTCTTCCGCGATATCCATATAGCTTCCGTAAGTGCTCTTTGGAACACCGACTTTTAAGCAAAACTCCGGCAGACAAACAATATCAGCCTTTATTGCTCCGGCCATATCGAGCTTTTCAGACATTCTTTCGCGCTGGTCAGCGAGAGTGAGAGGCAATGCGCTATCGCCGAAGCGCACAGTCGCTACGCGGGCAATTCTTTGCTGAGGTCTTTCTATCTCTTCGATACGCGGGTCAAACCACTCGACCTCACCTTTGTCTGCAGCCTGCAGATACAGCTCGAACTTATTGCCGTCCGACTCGTTTGAGTGTTGAAATGTCTGTTCGAGCAGCGTTTCATCCGCCCACGGTTCGGATGGGAGCAAAAAATGCTGCGCTGCCTGGGCAAAAATTGATAGTTCTGGGTTAACAATATCTCTCATTCGCACGCGAACACTTGCCTTGTACCACTTGCCGACCTCCAATGCAGCCTCACCCTGCCAGCAGCCGAATGAGTGCTTGTCACCCGCCGCTGAAAGTATGAGCCTGCCCGATTTTATGCTGTGACCGGGAGCAAGCTCAGGTCTTGGTGTCACAAATCTCCATCCGTCTGCATTTCGGGTAAATGTCGGGTTTGATACCAGGGTCTTGTCGATAGCGCTCATGTAATCCTCAATTCACCATCCCGGCGTAATGGCTGCTGGGGAGCAGTATGCCGCCGCTCTTTGCATAGAAGTCTTCATCAAGGTTAAAGATACTGCTTACCGGATCCGTCCACGATGCTCCAAAGCATGGGTGGTATTGTCTCATCTGGTCCCAGTTCAGGTAGTTCTGCTTGCCGTTCGACTCCAGCACACCGATCTTCATCCCCGGCAGCGGAGCGAGCCTTGCAGCGACGTTCTTATTCCACTCGACCAGGATGGGGTTGACTGTCAGGTCCGCGCAAAAACATGGTATGTTGCGTTCATATGTGACTTTTGCAATCTTGAGGCTCATGCTCATTGTTTTGGCTATAGGTTTAAGAGCGATTGCTTTGTAGCCCATCTCTATACGCTCTGTGGCATCAGTGTCCGAGTGTGCGCTTTCATCAGCCGCCAGCCGGACGGGAATGTCGGTGACATTGATCTCTTTCTCTTCAGCAAAAGGCTCTTCCAGGAGGGCAATTCTCTCAAGAGCGCCTATCTTTTGTGCATGGTCAATAAGACGCATCAGTCGGTCTTTCGTGTCATAGCGGCCATTGGCATCGAGATAATACTGCACACTGCCGCTCTCTGTATATGGAGTGTGACGATCTTTAAGGGCATCGTGTATTGCCGAAAGCCTGTCTTTATCCCATTGAAGCATTTTGTCGAGGTCGCCGTCACCCGCAGGGTCCGAGCCTATCTTTATCTTGAGCAGACAGCAGCCGTCATCGACTGCCTCGACAATTTTATCAAGCGGGACACCATAGGTCATAAGCGGGATATTGGCAAGCCTTTGATGCCGGTATGACATCGCTGGTTTGATATCCAGAGGGGTCATCTCGTCGAACTCGGCGATCTTGTTTTCGATGCAGTAGAGCTGCCATGCAGCATTGTCCACAGCGACCAGAGCGTTCAATGCAAATGTCAGTCGCAGCGAATCACTGCACGTTATTTTCTTGCCGTAATCGTAGGTGGCCGGCAGCAGCTTATCGAGAAGATCGAGAGGTGTATCGAAGCTCATTCCCTCGGCCAGCTTGAGTGCGTGCGCAGTTATCAGATACATAAGGCTGTTGCCTGCAGACTCGGAGTTGTTCGCAAAGATACCGGCGTCAGACCAAAGGGTGCTCTGCGTGCCGAGGCCGGTCCCGCGGCAGCCGCTTGCGCTCTCCATCATAACCGCGCTCTGCCAAAGCTCACTCAAGTAACCGCCCTTAAATCCGAATGCGGATATGAGCGGCTCTCTCTCAAAGTTGCTGTTTATCTTCTTGATCTCAATCATATGTATGTTATTACGCTCCCCACATACGGCGTATGTCTCGTGCGGCGGCTGCGTAGCTCTTCGCAAACAGCGCACCGTCATAGCCGGCGTAATCATTCGGAATATCAGTAAGAGCAGTCTCCTTGCCGTCATTTTCGCGAGATACGCGCCCTGCAAGCATTATCTTGACCGACTCGGTCAAATCCTGCATGCTTGCCATTTTGCACCCGGTTTCCATATAGTCGAATATCCTGTCCAACAGGCTGCCATACAGCTTGCCTGTGTCGACGCGAAACTGATAAGTGGTCTTGGTGGTCATTATGACCAGCTCGAATGGCTGATATGTGGCCCAGGATGTATTGTATACGGCAGTCACTCCACTTGCAAACTGCACAAAGTATGTCTCGCATGTCTCATCGTCTATAACTGCTCGTCCGGTAAACTTGCAAGATTCTGCTCCGGCGCCGACAAGCCCTCCAATGGCTTCCACTATGTGGACGCCATAGTTGAACTCGTCTACACCCGCGGTGCCGAAGACACTGACTATTTTGCCGCATTCCTGCTCTGGGACTGCAAGAAACTGCATGACTTCCTCGCAATAACGCACTGACGAACTGCCTAGTATGACAGCGCCACTTGCGGCCAGTTCTTCAAGACGTTTGCAGTCAGCCATAGAGCCGACAATTGGCTTATCGATAAAGACAGGTTTGCCTCTTTCAACAAACGGCATTGCCTGCTTGAGATGGTTGTCCCAGTTGCAACTGTGGATAAAGCCGATATCCACGCAGTCCGCCAGTTCTTCCAGGCTGCTGCAGCGCTTATCCAGCCCGAACTTTTCGATGAACGCATCCACCTGTTCGTCATCTCGAAAGCTGTCATTATATACTGCCGCATATCGGCCTCGGCTGCCTTTGAGCATATAATCGGCGAACCCAACTGGATGGGAGGTGTCTATATTGACCGCACCTATTTTGAGCATTTGCTTCTCCTTGTATGTTCAGAAATTGTAATCCGTCTCAGATATGGCCATAGGAGAGCCTTTTGATATGGACTCGTCTACCTTATAGCTGATAACCGCCGCGCGCGCAGCCTTGACAAGGCTGTTAGGGCTGGGGGTGTCATTGAGGATTGCGTCTGCGAGTTGGTCGATTTCGATTGCCTGCCCCTTGTCTACAGCGTCAAGTTTTATGCTGGCAGGTTTGTCGCCCCATCCATAATAGTCCATCCGGGTGAAATCGCTGATCTGAATAGCCCGATGCTCACAGTAAATCTCGGTGGACTCTTTTGGGAACTGATCACATCCTGCACTGGCGATGAGGGTGGTGCCCACCGATCCATCCGCAAATGTGATCGTGACTATGGCACTGTCTGGAATCTTGACTATGTTAGGATCGAGAAAAGTGCTGCCGGATGCATATATGCTGACAGGCGGCGACTGGACAAGCTCGCAGAGCAGATCGAATATATGGCACCCCTCACCGACAAACCGCCCACCGCCAACGTTCGGATCGTTCATCCAATGATCCAGGGGGATAGCACACTGGATGCGGTGGTAGATCATCTTCTTTGCGGGCAGGTCTTTGAGCAGATCACGAGCCTGTGTAATGAGTGGAGCCATACCGCGATTATAACCCACGGTGTATTTGACGTTGTTTTTCCTCACTGCCTCGGTAATGGCTTTGCACTCTTCAGCATTCATGCCCATCGGTTTTTCGCACAATATGTGCTTTCCTGCATTGGCTGCTTTGATAGTCTGCTGAGCGTGCAGATTATGGCGTGTCGTTATAAACACCACGTCGATCTCTTTATCCGCCAGGACCCTGTCGAAGTCGCAGGTCCAGTATTTGGCGCCAGTATCCTGTGCAACTTCTCTGGCAGCCGATTCATCTATGTCCATGGCTGCGTATAGCTCATACTTGGGGTTCTTTTTGATATTGGGAATGTGCATTACTTTGGCGAAATTCCCGCAGCCTATGAGTCCTACTTTAAGTGTTTTCACAACTATAACCTCTACTTCTTTGGTGGAGCGCACGAATCGCGTACAGCAAGCGATATCGGGAGTATCGCGCCCGCAAATTCCTCTTGGTTTCCCTCCATCGATCTGATCAGATGTTCCACTGCAATAACGCCCGCCTCAGCGATAGGTGTATGCACCGATGTCAGGCCGGGGTATACGCAGCGAGCCAGGATTGTATCGTTGTAGCCGACAATGGATATGTCATCGGGGATAGACATGCCTGTTTCCATAATAGCTTTCATTGCTCCGAGCGCAATAAAGTCGTTTCGAGCAAATAGCGCCGTCACATCGCCTGGGTCAGCAAGCAGTTCTTTGGTGAGCAGATAGCCGTTTTCAAACTGATCTGTGCTTCTGGTTCCGATGAGCTCACGCCAATGCAGGCCGCTTTTTTCCATAGCCCTGCGGAAACCGACCACCTTTGGACTATGCTCCTCCATCTCCGGCCTGATGTCACCCAAAATCCCCACAATGCTCCGGTGTCCCAGGCTGCACAGATAATCCAGAGCCATGCATGTGCCTTCCAGATCGTTCCAGCAGACGCTGTTGGTAACGATATCCGGTGAGGAGTAGACGAATATACGCGCGATGTGATCGAACTTGGAGGTGAGCTTTGGATGTGACGATGCAAGCAAGACCACACCATCCACCATGCCGGAACTCAATACACTTTCAAGTTCTCCGCACACCACCATCCGGTAGCCAAGCTCTCGTGCTTTTGGTTCCATCGCCTCCAGCATCCGGGCGAAGTGCGGACCAGTGCGCTCCTGCATATCTTCGGCAAACAATGCAATATTGTAAGTCTTGCCTGTGACCAGTGCGCGGGCCATCGTGTTTGGTTTATAGCCCATTTGCTTGGCTGCGCTGATTACACGTGCGCGTGTCGCCTCGGAAATCAGCGAATCATTGCGACTATTCAACACACGTGATACAGTTGCGGCAGAAATTCCCAACTGCCCGGCAATATCGTAAATTGTGACGCCCATTGCACCTCTCTGCATATCAATCGATTGACCGCAATCGATTGCATAATAACATCATCCTTTATACCAGTCAAGAGCTCTTGTAATGCTTTTTTCAATGTGTTATAATAACGCGTCGATCATATTCGACCACAACTGAGTGAGGATTCCGGGATGCCACATGCGTTCCGGTTGTACTCTCCGTCCCGACTGGTGATCGGGACCGATACAAGACCGAGGGGAGGTGAATACCACGATACGTAACTACGAAGCAATGTATATCGTCGATTCTACACTTACCGACGAGCAGATCAGCCCCATCATCGATAAATACACCGCACTTGTGACAGACGAGGGTGGGCAGATTCAGGCACATGCGAAATGGGACAAGCGGCGGCTGGCCTACGAGATCAAAGGACGCCGTGAAGGCACATACATACTGATGTATTTTTCCGGTGAGCCGTCTGTTGAAAAGGAACTGGATCGTGTGTTCCGAATTTCTGACGATATAATACGGCACATTATTCTGCGAGTTGAACCTGAGCGGATCGATACTTCATATGTCGAGCGCGCACAGACTTCTGCAAAGGCGGTTGAAGAGACCACGACGGAGGAGGCATCTGAGACTTCGGCTGAAGTAGAGACTGAGCAAGTTTCTGCTGTCGAAGAAGTTGAAGAGACTAAGGTTCAAGAGGCGCCCGAGGAAGAAGTTTCTTCTGATGTTGAAGAATCTGCCGCCACGGAGGAATCCGAGCAAGAAGAGCCGAAAGAGGAGTAGTATAAGCGCCGAAAGTGGGCAGTAGTGCCCAGGCACTGCTTGAATCCGAGGAGGCTAATATGAATGTCGTATTACTGATAGGTCGGCTGGTTGCGGACCCTGAGTTAAAGTATACTCCCAGTGGAGTTGCGGTATGTCAGATGAGAATCGCTGTCGACAGACGTTTCAAGTCTGAGACTGGCGAGAAAGTGTCCGATTTCTTCAATTTGGTGGCATGGCGGCAGAGAGCCGAGTTTGCGGCAAATTACCTTCATAAGGGTAGACTTGTTGCAATAGAGGGTTCATTGCAGTCACGAAGTTGGGTCGCACAGGACGGACAGAAAAGATATGCCACTGAAGTTGTCGTAAACAACATTCAGGGGCTTGACAGGCCGAAAGAAGGTCAGCAATCTGCGGCAGCGCCGATGTCGGATTATGAAGCTCCACCGGAGGTACCCGCTGGAGGCATTGAATCGGATATGGATTATGATCCATTTGCTGAAGAATAGATGGAGGTGGCGATATGCCAGCACCTAAAAGAGGCGGCCAACCCTCTAAATATAAAAGAGTACGCAGGAAGGTATGCACGTTTTGCGTGGATAAGGTTGACTATATAGATTACAAGAGTGCCAACCGACTTCGCAGGTTTGTTTCCGAACGCGGCAAGATTTTGCCACGCAGAACGACAGGGACGTGCGCATCGCATCAGCGGGCTCTTACACATGCCATTAAGAGGGCACGAGAAATTGCGTTGCTGCCTTTCACAGCGGAATAGGAAGTTTCGCAAGTTCAGTTCTTTGTATGATTGCGGCTCAGTGGGAAAACACCCACTGAGCCGGTTATAGCGTTTGGCTGAACAAAGAAGTATTAGGAGTAGTAAAAATGAGTACAGAGCAGCCGACACCGATCTTGGATGATCTAGAAGAGATGCAGGCGGTGGACAAAAGGGACATGCTCAGGCTCGTCAGGGAACTGCCCGAGCAATGCGAGACAGCGCTCGGCATCGGACGCAGTCTGCCTATCGAACCACTGGCCTTCACTCCGAACGTGATTTTTGTCACAGGAACAGGCAGTTGTGCAACAGCGGCTGATATAATTGTCGAAGCTGTTTGTGAAGATATTTCAACCCCCATTTTCAGCGATCATGGCGGTCGCCTTCCCAGTTACATCGGAGAGAACTCTCTTGTATTTATTATAGATTACACAGGCAAGAGTTCTGCTGCACTCAGCAATTATCGTGATGCCAGATTAAGAGGCGCAACCGTTATATGTGTCACCGGTGGAGGAAAACTCAACGAAGCCGCCGCCAAAGACGGCGTAAAGGTGGTTAAGCTTCCTTTAGGCCAACCTGTGCGGTCTGCAATAGGCTACCTGTTCATACCGGTTATTGCCGTTTTGGAGAAGATGGAACTGCTTACAGGCCAGGTCGAGAAACTCTCTTATGGCATCAGGCTGATTAAAAACGCAAGAGAGAGCCTCAGAAGCGAGGTGCAACAGGAGCGAAATGTCGCGAAACGGGCAGCCATAACTCTTTCTGGTAAGTTGTCAGTCATTTTTGGAGCCACAGGTTATCGTTCGGTTGTAGCTGAACGGCTCAAAATGCAGATCAATTCAAATGCAAAGTCCGCAGCCTGTCGCAGCAATTTCCCTGATGTAATTGACGGAGCCATATCAGGCTGGGAGCACGCCGGCAGTGGACGTGATAAAGTCGGGTTCGTTTTCTTAACCGATGCACAAGACAAGAGCGAGATTGCCGACCAAATGAGTGCTGCGGAAAAGGTGCTTGATGGGTTTACTGCAATCAACCTCGAAATGAAGGGCAGCACGAATATCGAAAAGCTGCTGTATGGCATTTATCTGGCTGACTTCATTAGTGTTTATTTGGCGTTCTTAAATCAGGTTGATCCCACCGCCACCGAGTTCGCGAATCGGATCGAGGCGGATATCGCTGGGGAAGAGCAGCCCGAAGTGTAACAGCCTGCAACAAGGAGACATCAAATTGACCATACCAGTTGTTAATACAAAAGCACAAAACTTTGCACTTAAAGATGAGCTGGCAACAGCCGTGGGCGAAGTGCTTGAATCCGGCTGGTTCATAGGCGGACCGAATGTGTCGTCTCTCGAAGAAGAGGTTTCAGATATGTGTGAGGCCAAATATGGAATTGCCGTCAATTCAGGAACGGATGCGCTGGTAATAGCGCTCGCGGCAAATGACATAGGTCCCGGCGATGAAGTCATCACCACTCCGTTCACATTTGTCGCGACGACCGAAGCAATTATGATAGTAGGTGCAAAGCCTGTTTATGCAGATATCGATCCGACAGACTATAATCTCGACCCCAAAAAGATAGAAGAGAAGATTACGCCAAAAACAAAGGCGATTTTGCCGGTCCATCTATACGGCCAGTGTGCTGACATACGCGGCATCACTGATATCGCAAAAAAATATGGGCTTAAGGTCATATATGATGGCGCACAGGCTATTGGTGCGAAGTATCGCGACAGAGGGATCGGCGCTTATGGCGATGCTGCCACGTTGAGTTTTTACCCGACAAAGAATCTCGGCGGATGTGGAGACGGTGGAATGGTGCTCACTAACGATGTCGACGTGGCCGAGAAGGCCAAGTCGCTTCGTATACATGGTCAGGATGCCACATATTCATATCAATATGTTGGCTTCTGCAGCCGCCTTGATGCCATCCAGGCAGCTGTCTTGCGAGTAAAGCTCAAGAAAATCAATGAGTGGAATGAGGCAAGGAGAGCAAACGCGCAGTATTATATAGACCATCTTGCCGATCTTTCGATAAAGTTGCCCGTTGCAAAGCCCGACAATTGTCATGTATATCATCAGTTCACTGTTTGTGTGCCAAGGCGTGATGAGTTTACAGCGAAACTGGCTGAGCATGGAGTTGAATCCAAGGTATTCTACCCGCATCCGCTTCATCTGGAGCGAGCATACGCCAATCTAGGCTATAAGCCGGGTGACTTTCCTGAGACTGAAAAGATCGCAAAAGAGTGTCTCAGCATACCAGTTTCTCCAGAGCTGACTGCCGATGAACGCCAGCAGGTGATGCAGGCGATAAGTGATGCAGCTAAGGAACTGAGCTGATATACCGAGCCGTAATTAAAACCGCTGAAGCGCCGAATACTAGACTATAAGTATAATCTTTGTTTTTCTGCGTTTCAGCGGTTCAGATAACTATATTTTGGAGGGCGTCCGCCCATGAAAGCCATGATTCTTGCTGCCGGTGTAGGTTCCCGCCTCGATCCTCTCACCAGGAATATGCCCAAACCGATGGTTCCGATAGTGAACAAACCGGTTATGGAGCATATTGTCGAGCTGCTTGCAAAAAACGGTTTCAAGGAGATAATGGTCAATCTCCATTATTTGGGTGATCAGATTCAGGAATATTTCGGCAGCGGCAAGAAGTGGGGCATAAAAATTCACTATTCTCCCGAAGATCAGCTATGGGGAGATGCGGGAAGCGTAAAGCGCTGCGAGAGTTTTTTTGATGAAGAGACTTTTGTGGTGGTCGGTGGCGACGACCTTGCCGACATAGACATCAGGCGGCTGGTACGCTTCCATGAAGAGAAGAAAGCCATGGCCACCATTGCACTCTCGCTTGTGGACGACCCGTCTGAGTATGGTATAGCTCTGCTTAATGACCGCGGACGCATCACCAGATTCCTTGAAAAGCCAAAGGGTGAGGTCATCTTCAGCAATTCGGCGAATACGGGTGTCTATATTTTTGACAGGCATGTTCTGGAACTTATCCCCAAGGCGACCCCATATGGCTTCGGAAACAATCTTTTCCCGCTGCTGCTCCAGCAAAAGAGCAGGTTTTATGGCTATCTCACACGCAGCTATTGGAAAGATGTAGGCAATCTCAGACAGTATCAGGAAGCTCATCGTGATGCACTGAGTGGCAGAGTGGATGTCAAGCTGCCATGCTCCGAAGTGAAGAAGTACGTGTGGATGGGTGAGAATGTCCAGATCGATCCATCTGCCGAGATCGGCTATCCGGTCCTGATCGGCAACAACTGCAGAATCGAAAAAGGCGCAAAGCTGCTTGAGTATTCGATCTTAGGTGACGACTGCGTGCTGGAAGAGGGCTCAGTGGTCAAACAGAGCGTGCTCTGGCACGGTGCCACAGTGATGCGAAAAACAATGCTGGAGCGGTGTGTGGTCGGCGACAAGTGCTCCGTGAAGTCCAGTGCGGCTGTCTTCGATGGTGTCATCGTCGATCCCATCAGGCGAAACGGCAATCATGAGTAGCTTGACGATCTGAATCCAAAGATACAGGATATTTAACGTTCTCTATTTCGCCGCTGTGCCAACAGCCATGTCCAAAACTCATCATTATTGTAAGTTGATGTCCAAGCGTCATGCCCCACGCCGGGATAAATGGTGAACTTCGGCTCTCCACCGGCAGCCTTAACGGCATCTACCATTTTCTGGGAGTTTTCGATCTTTACCACATCGTCCTTATCGCCATGGAAAACCCACATCGGTAAGCTTACGATGAGATCTGCTTTTTTGGGATTTCCTCCCCCGCAAATCGGGGCTATTGCAGCAAACCTCTTGGGTTCTTTTACAGCCAGAGCCCAAGTTCCGAAACCACCCATGCTCAAACCTGTAACATATATTCGGTCTTTGTCGACTCTGTAATTGGCCTCAATTTCATCAAGTAAAGCAGAAAGCATATCTGTTTGGCTGTCCCACCAAGAATCCTCGGGGCACTGGGGTGAGACAAGTATAAATGGAAACTCTCTACCTTCCGCCACCATTCTTGGTGGGCCGAGCAGTTTAACTCTCTTGACGTCGTCGCCTCGTTCTCCTGCGCCATGAAGAAAAAGCACCAACGGCCAGCGTATTTTCGCATCCTTGTTATAGTCATGAGGTAAGCTGAGCATATAATCAACCTGTAATTGCATGGAGATTGTTTTCTTAAACAAACACTCTGCTTGTGCATCTTTCACCGGCTGGGGAGTAGGTTCACCAATTGCAATTCCAGTGAGCAGCATGCCGCATGTGCAAACATTCACAACTAAGTGGATAACCTTCATAGTGTTGTCTCACCTTATAGCTTGTTGAAATATAATTACGATCAAGAATGCTTGCTCAAGTCAAGCCTCAACTGCAGCAGCAAGTTTTTGTATATCTGCATGTTTGATCTTGTGTCTACATATCTTGCCGCTTGTCGTCTTTGGCAGGGCATCGGTGAACTCGATCACGCGCGGATATTTATATGGTGCAGTGATCGACTTGACATGATCCTGCAGTTCTTTTGCCAATTCATCGCAGCCTGTATATCCCGGGTTCAACACAATTGTTGCTTTCACTATCTGACCGCGTATCTGGTCGGGTATGCCTGTGATTGCACATTCGTGGACGGCAGGATGTTCCTGTAGAGCGCTTTCGACCTCAAACGGGCCGATCTTATAGCCTGAACTCTTAATGGTGTCGTCGGCACGCCCGACATACCAATAGTAGCCGTCACTGTCTTTCCATGCAATATCACCCGTATAATAGATGCCGTCTCTCCAAGCTGCATTGGTAAGCTCGGGGTCTCTGAAATAGTTGCAGAACATACCGACCGGAGTGGATTTGTCTGTGCGAAAGACGATTTGTCCCTCTTCACCTGCGGCGCATGGACGCCCATCATCGTCCAGCATATCGACCTCATAACCCGGCGAAGGCTTACCCATCGAACCGGGCTTAGGCTCCATCCATGGATAGTTGGCGATTGCAACCGTGGTTTCAGTCTGACCGAACCCCTCCATGATCTTAAGCCCAAGGCAATCGCGCACTTTGTTAAAGACTTCAGGGTAGAGCGGCTCTCCCGCCACAACGCAATATTGCAGACTGCTCAGATCATATTTTGAGCAGTCCTCCCTAACAATCATTCTATATATAGTAGCAGGACCGCAGAATGTGGTCACACGATGTTTTTCAATCGAGTCCAGCAAACATTTAGCATCAAATTTATTATCATAGTCATATACGAACACAGCGCTGCCTGCTACCCACTGCCCGTATATCTTTCCCCAGGCTGCCTTTGCCCAACCGGTGTCGGCGACAGTGAGATGAAGACCATTGTCCTGCACGTTTTGCCAATATTTAGCGGTCAGGATATGCCCGAGTGGATAGGTATGATTGTGCCGGACCATTTTCGGATGGCCTGTGGTACCGGATGTGAAATATAGAATGAGAGTGTCGTCGTTGGTTGTCGCTGCGTCACCTGTGGGTCTGTCGAATTTGTCTGAGGCAGTTTCAATCATAGTGTGCAAGTTCTGCCAACCCTGTCTCTGACCATGAATTATCACCCGGTGCTTGAGGGTTGGGGAATGCTCAACGGATTCATCCACAGCTTCCAACACGTGCGACTCATCAGAGGCGATTATCATCTTTACATCGGCTGAGTTGTTGCGGAAGATTATGTCGCGGCCTGTAAGCAGATGACTTGCCGGGATCGCGACAGCGCCAACTTTATGCAGAGCAACAACACACAGCCAATATTCATATCGTCGGCCAAGGATCAGCATTACCTTATCCCCCTTCACAATGCCAAGGGATGTAAGGTAATTTGCAACCTTGTTGCTGAGTTTATTTATATCGGCGAATGTAAATATCCGCTCGTCGCCTTTGTCATTACACCATACAAGCGCTTTTTTTTCAGGCTGGAGCCTGGCATAATCATCAACAATATCGAACCCGAAGTTAAAGTTGTCAGGAACGTCTATTTTGAAATTAGCCTTAAAGTCCTCATAGGACGAAAAAGTCGATGGTGACACATATCGGTCAAGAAAACTGCTATCCACTGCACCCTCTATTTCAGTTACAATATGTTAATTACCACTTAGCCAAGTCTGCTCGTTTACCCTGCTTTTCGTTTTCTATAAAACGTTGCTATCGAAACAAACCCGGCGCATACGGCAAGTATGCCGGACGGCTCGGGGACAGAGGTGTAAGTAACCTGACCAGTGCCTGTATGCATGGTTCCATTCATTTCGATCACGACGTTGCCGTACACTTTGTCACTATTGATCTCAATATCGTAATAAAGCCCCTCATCGTCTTCGAGAATTCTGACCATATCTGTTGCTCCCGAGGTGTGGCTGCTGCTGGCGAAGGATCCATTCGATGACCACGTGACTGTCCAGCCGTCCTGCCCGTCCAGGAGGTTTGTACAATGCAGGATTATGGTGGGTCCGTTTTCGATTTCCTCTATACTTATCCAGGGAATATCCGGGTCTACTTCAGGTTCCTGATAAGCCCCAATCGGATTAACGAACCAGTAATTCTCGTCTTCGCCATCACGTTCACCAGTTGTGTTCCAGGTGTATCCGGGCAGAGAGCCGGACGAATATGTGTAGTCAAAACTGGAAGTGGTCATGGAGGCTAGAGGGAAATCGAAGACCGTGGTTCCGCTTAAGCCCATCCCATCACCAACTGCAAGCACGTTTCTATAAATAGCTCCGATCATGACTTCGCTGACGATCAGATCGTCAATGTTCAGGCTGAGCGAATCGGCACATACTGCCCCGCAAGAGACAAACGTAAACAGCACCGTCAACACTATTACATACTTCATCTTTCCATCCCTCACATTCGTCTTATTTGTTACCCGCCAGGCTGGTTGAAGTATATCCGGCTTATTACGTTATGTCAATACAATTGACAATATAGTGTTGTAATTGCAACAAAAACAGGCTCGGCATATATTCATCCGAGCCTGTTTTATCGCTTCAATGAACTAGTATCTGTAATGCTCCGCTTTGAACGGACCATCTTTAGGCACGCCTATATAGTCGGCCTGTTTTTGATTGAGCTGTGTGAGCTTGGCTCCGAGCTTGCCGAGGTGGAGCCTGGCCACTTCTTCATCCAGCTTTTTGTCCAGCAGGTATACGCCGACCTTGTGATCGTTGGTCCACAGATCGATCTGGGCAAGGGTCTGGTTGGTGAAACTGTTGGACATCACGAAGCTCGGATGCCCCGTCGCGCAGCCGAGGTTGATGAGACGACCCTCGGCCAGCAGGTATATCGTATGGCCGTCGGGGAATGTGAACGCATCCACCTGCGGCTTGATATTTGTATGTTTTATTCCAGGCCAAGCCTTCAAAGCATCTACCTGAATCTCATTATCGAAATGGCCGATGTTGCAGACAATAGCTTGGTCTTTCATCTTAGACATATGCTCTGCAGTGATAACGTCGCAGTTACCGGTGCAGGTGACGTATATGTCTGCGCATGGCAGCGCATCCTCGACAGTGGTCACTGTATAGCCCGCCATACAGGCCTGCAGCGCACATATCGGGTCGATTTCAGTAACCAAGATTTTTGCTTTTTGGCCTGCAAGAGACTCCGCTGAGCCTTTACCGACATCGCCATAGCCGCAGATAAGGGCTGTCTTGCCTGAGATCATGACATCGGTCGCTCGCTTTATCCCGTCAACCAGGGACTCGCGGCAGCCGTAGATGTTATCGAATTTGCTCTTTGTGACCGAATCGTTGACGTTGATTGCCGGGAAGAGCAGTTCGCCCTTTTCGAGCATCTGATATAGGCGGTGAACACCCGTCGTAGTCTCTTCGGAGACACCACGGATATTCTCGACAATCTTATGGAAGAAGTTCGGGTTTTCAGCCAGAGATTTTTTCACCACGCTGTTTACTATAGCCAATTCTTTGTTGTCGGTAGGCTGGTCAACAATTGAATGATCGTTTTCTGCATTGTAGCCGCGATGGACAAGCAGGGTAGCGTCACCGCCGTCATCTACGATCAGTGTGGGGCCGCCGCCATCCGGCCAGGTCATCGCCCTTTTTGTAAACTCCCAATACTCCTCAAGTGATTCGCCCTTAAGCGCGAAAACAGGAGTGCCTGAAGCAGCGACTGCTGCAGCGGCATGATCTTGTGTGGAGAATATGTTACAGCTTGCCCAGCGGACATCAGCTCCAAGCTCGACCAGTGTCTGGATCAGCACAGCCGTCTGGATCGTCATATGCAGCGATCCCATTATTCGCGCACCCGCCAGAGGCTTTGCGGGACCATATTTTTCCCTCGTCGCCATCAGGCCGGGCATCTCTTTTTCGGCTATTGATATCTCTTTATGGCCCCAGTCAGCCAGGCCGATGTCTTTTACAAAGTAATCTATTTCAGTTGCTATCATATAAGGTTCTCCTTTTCGGTGTGCCAATGAATCCTACCATTTTTTTGCTTTGTGAGCAATGGCTATTCAACACCGAATATCGACACACCGTCAAGGCCAAACTCGAAGAGTTCATACCCATGCTTGAATTTGGACATATCGACAAAGTTTCCCGGACCAATACCGGTTTCCTGCTTAATTCCGGTCCTTCGGTTGGGGCCAAAGCAGTTGACCAGAGTGGTAGCAATGTCAAGTTCTAGTTTGTTTTTGCCGGGTTTCACCATATCGGTAATATCGATAGTATACGGCATCCATCTTAGTGTGCCGCACACTTTGCCGTTGACCTTGACCACAGCAGACGCCAGGTTGGCTCGGTTGAGCTTCAGGTATAGTCTACCGGCAGATTTTTCAGGCATGTCGAACTCAGATGAAAGCAGCGCTCGCCCGCAGTAGAATGGGAAACCTTCATCGGTCAGGTTTTTGCCTACAGGCTCTTTGAACTCCGTAATGACGTATTGCCCATCCGATACGGGTGCAAGCGAGAATTTGCCGGCCAAGTAGACCTCTTCAGCCTCTGTCGCCTCATGCTCGCGCCAATCGGGTATTCTTCTGTGCAGACCAGGCTCAGTAATGTTATTTACCTTCTTGCCTTCGATTACGAGAGTGTTCTCACCCTTCTTTATGACAGGCAGAGGGACTTTCGTGAAGTTGATGTCTTTCCAACTCTTTGCCGGATCAAATGCGCCAAGCTCACCATGCTCTTTTAGAGCTTTTACCGACTGGCCGTTGAATGTGATCGAGTCGAGGTTTTCAGCTACTTCGATTGCAGCGAAGGTGTTTTCGACCGTGCACTCCGAGAAGAACTTGTATGTTGCCTTGAACTTAGTGCCATCTTCTGCCTTGTAGAAATGTTTATGCCATGCTCCACATACAGGTCCTTCATAGACCGCCTTACCGCCGAGTTCCAGCGTCATATCATTGAGCAGTAATATGTTGTCTTCCAAAACGCGGCAGTCGAACTTGTCGATCACGGCCTTCGGCAGGCTCTGCGTAAAGTCTGTGAAGCATATGCCCGACCCGAGCACAACCGGAACGCTCTGAAAAGCCTGTTTTGCCTCCTCGCCGCAGATTATCAATATACTTCCCGCGGGAGCGAAGTTGATGTCAATGATGCCGGCTTTCGTTTCCAGTTTGTAGAGCGATCCATCAAAGAGATCGAAGACTGCCATGGGCTGATTGCCGGAAATACTTATCGTCGAGCGAACAGGCCGCTGCTCACTTGTGTTCACGATCAGATGGCGTATCGATCCGCCCACCTTTCGCGAGTGTATGAATACTTCAGGCGCATTGTCTCCTGTGTATTTATCTGTCACTTTAATCCTAGCCGGGAATATCCCGGAAACCTCATTAACAGCCTCATTCACATCGGACACAATCGTGCAGCCTGCTATATCCACAGCCGTTTCGACACCGTCGACCATAGTCGGCAGCGCGCCAGTGAAGATTAGCTTTCCACCGTTTGCTGCATACTGCTTGAGCAGTTCCAGCGTATGAGATTTTATGTTGCTTGCAGGCGGCACAACTACACAGCTGTATGAATGCTTGCCTATCTTAAAGGTCTTGACTTCGACTGATGCATGGTTTGCCATCAGGTTTTCATTTCCAAAGTGGAAGTCAATCTTTTGCGCCATGAGCTTTGAAGAAATATCAGTAAACGCTTCGTCATATATGCGCTCAGGCGACTCGGATGCCGATTTGTGCAGCGGAGTGTATTCACTCCATACACTTGTCAGAGGCTGGACCAGAAGCACATCTACCAGTCTATCGCCTTCGGAGACTGCCGCGCAAACCCTAGCCTCATAATCGGCGAATTCTTTCTCATCAGTCCACCACGGCTGCTGATAGAACAGGTTTGCCGGGTAATCACGCTTACGCTCGCCTCGCATCGAGTAGAGTGAGAGGTGATGGTTGACAAAACTGATACCCAGAGCCGCCTGCCAGTCACCGATCCATTTACGATGGAAGAAGCTGACCTGTCCGCCCACGCACCCGAAGACTTCGCAAAATGACCGTTCTTTGCCGAGTTGGTCTGCGGCTGATGCCACCTGCTTTATGGTCACCAACTGATCTGACGGGACAACGCGGCAGAGTTTGTCGACTCCCGGCCAGTGCATGAACTCATAATGGCTCATAACGTCACCAGACCACTGCGTCTGGTATACCAGCCCGTCTTCCGCCATGAAATGACCGGTCATAAGCAGGTTGTTTTCGCCACACCAGTCATAGTACTGCTTTGTGAAAGACCGTTTGAAGAGTTCTGTTGCGGCGTCATAGAAATCGAACCGCACTTTTTTGTAGTCGTCTATATCTACAAAGAGCTGCGGGAGTTTCTGCGTCAGGTCATATCCTTTGAGTTGCATAAAGAAGTCGGGCAAAAAGTCAGACCATGGCACCACCGGCACATCATATCTGTGTTGAGCCAGATAGCATGGTTCGTCCGTGAAGATTCCGGGGATTGCCTTGCCGAAGTGAGCGCTGCAGTGCTGCTTATATCTCTCGTGCGTACAGTTTATGAACTCTCTGACGGCATCCGGGCTCATCAGGTCCACATAGCTTGCGCCGTTAAACCATAGGTCCCCCAACGGCGCTATCCGTTTGCAAATATCGTATTCTGTGCCCCTGTATGTTATCGAGCATAGCACTTCATCGTTATCTGTGGCGGTTCCTTTTCTGACAAACACCAACGCGCGCGACCGATATGCTTTATCCTTTTCAGGTACTTCTCCACCTGCGAATCCTGAAGGCCACTTATCCTCATCATAGAGCCATGCGTATGTGCCGGTTTTTTCTGCCTCGTCAGCGCAGGCGTTTACCAAGTCGAACCATTCGTCAGATAGATACCCGGTCACAAGCCCGACCCGCGAGTGCATAAAATAGCTTCCCCAGCCTTTATCAGCCATTTCGCGGATCTGTCGCCTGAGTTCGGCTTCGTCGAGTTTATCGTTCCAGCTCCAAAACGGTGCGGGGCGCTTTAGAGCGTCCGGTTTTATGAGTTTATCCAGTGAGTCCATCTGAATGTTTACTCCAATCAAGTCTAGTATTGTCAGCAATAATCTCTTTGCCCGGCTGTGGTTGCAGTTCCTCCTTTTTGTTTATGTCTGCCATTGAAAAAGCCAAACAATAAGATTAAACTGTATCTATATATCAAGCAATTTTATAGGGAAGCATCATGAAAAGAGTACCATTCATAGTTGTTGGCGCAGGAAGTCGCGGCAGCGCCTATGCCAAGTATGTAAAATCGTTTCCAGACGAGGGAGAAATCGTTGCGGTATGTGAGGCACGCGATGATGTTCGCAACGACTTTGCCGACACCTATAACGTTCCTGAAAGCATGTGTTTTCGCGACTGGCGAGATATTTTGGATAAGCCGAAACTCGCTGAGGCCGCCATCATCTGCACACAGGATGCCGATCATCGCGACCCTGCCGTGGCTCTGGCGGGCATGGGATATCATTTAATGCTCGAAAAGCCCATGGCTCCCACAGCCGAGGACTGCAAAAACATCTATGATGCTGTTATCAAGAGCGGAGTTATGCTGGCAGTCTGCCATGTCTTAAGATACACTCCGTTCAACCGCAAACTCAAAGAGATGATCGACAGCGGCATTATCGGGAAAGTGCACAATATCCAACTGCTCGAGCCGGTCGGCTATTGGCATCAGGCTCACTCATATGTGCGCGGCAACTGGCGCAATGAAAACCTGTCATCATTTATGCTCCTTGCCAAGTCATGCCATGATATTGATCTGCTCAACTATTTCATACCGAGCAAATGCACGGCCGTATCATCATTCGGCAGTCTATCATATTTCACTCGTGCCAATCAGCCCGAGGGCGCATCTGATCGCTGCGTCGATTGCAAAATCGAACCGAATTGCCCATATTCTGCATACAAGATTTACATAAAAGATATCACCCATTTTGACAGATGGCCGGTGAATGTGGTGACACGCGGCGGCACGCCCGATGCAGTGAAAATTGCTCTTAAGGATGGACCATACGGCCGATGCGTATTTGCATGCGATAACGATGTCGTCGATCACCAGGTGGTAAACATGGAGTTCGGCGGCAGCGAGACTGCCGGCTTTACAATGACAGCTTTTAACCTCTCCGGTGGTCGAGAGACATACGTTATGGGCGATCAGGGCACACTTCGGTGCGTTGATCAGGGCATCGAGCATGCAGATTTCCTGACCGAAAAGAAGACCATGGTCGAGCTGAATATGGGCGACGGTCAGATCACCACGGGTCATGGCGGCGGCGACTTTGGTCTGATGAAGAGCTTTTTGTCAGCCGTGCGCAATAATGATCCGTCTCTGATCACATCGGGACCGGATGTGTCGCTTGAGAGCCATCTCATTGTCTTTGCTGCGGAGCGCGCTCGGCGAGGAAAAACAGTTGAGATGATGTAATACTAAGCATCAGTTCCGGGCAATTTTTATAGGGAGAGAGGTTTCTGGGGGTGGTCAGACTTTATAATGTAATGGCTGCGTTTGTTTGCATACTGGGTATGGTTGGTTGTGGCGGTGGTTCCGGTTCTTCAATCAGAAACTCAGAGATTGATGTCGCATCAACAAGATCATCGCCGGCAGACACTTCAGTTTCTCAGGGAAACAAAGTCGTTTGGGTCAATAATACTTCAAGCACCATCAAAATTGTAAGCGGCACTCTTGAGCCAGTCAGGCATCCTACAACGCGCGATATATCCTGTCTTGTCGGCGGCACATTTTCGCCGGACAGTCTTGATGCGGACTTTGGTGACACGATCGTCTGGCGCAACATGGATACGGAAAACAGCATCGTTGTTGAAATTCTCAATGCTTCCAATAAGGTGATCAAGAGTATGGCGATCGAGCCGTTGATGACCGGTTCGTATAGCGGCTTTTCCAGAGCCGGAAAATATAAATACCGCGTTGCAGACTCAACTACATCATGTTCACTGGTGCTATATGGTGTCCCAACACCGGATGGAAAATTCGAGAGTATGTATTTAACAGGGGGAAAGAAATTTTCAACATATTTGTTTGAGTCGGGCGTGCAAAGCTACTATATAATCGAGAGCAACAGCACCGGTTCAAGTTGTGTGACCGCTGAAATAACGGTGCTATAACTGAGCCTGGAAGTCCGGCATCAGACTATCTTTTCCCTGATCACGGCGCTCGCATAATCCATCAGCATGACCACTCCCGCGATCAGCCATATTGCTGTCGCGGCCTGCCGCCATTGCAGCAGGTTCATATACTGGATCAGTTGATAACCTATGCCGCCGCCTCCGACAAGGCCGATAACGGTAGCCATGCGCACGTTTATGTCCCAGCGATACAGTGTGAACGCAATAAACTGCGGCACAACCTGCGGCACAACTGCGTAGGCCGTCACCTGAATGTCGCTTGCGCCAGTCGATTTGATAGCCTCTATGGGACCATGCTCTATACTTTCGATTGCCTCCGAATATAGCTTTCCCAACGCACCTATCCCATGGATTGCCAGAGCCAACACGCCTGCAAAGGGTCCGATCCCCACAGCTGCCACAGCAATCACGGCTATTATCAGCACCTCCACAGATCGCAGCACGCTGAAAAGTCCCCTCACAATGCCGTAAATGGCTTTGAGAAATGCATTCCCCGACATCAGATTACGTGCGCCCAGAAAGCTCAAAGGCAGCGCAAAGATCAGTGAGAGCGCAGTGCCGATAAATGCAAGGTATATGGTCTCGAACATCCTGGGTGCGGCGTCCTTGAGTGTGCTGCTCAAACTCCATCCGCCCATCGGCACATCCATTCTCGCCTGCACGAAATAGTCGCCGGGTATATAGCGCGGGTTTGGAAAAGCCTTTGCGAACTGACCTTTGTTGCCGGTGTGAAACGATCCGACGCTCATCTCATCAGCCCCAAGCAGAATCAGAGAACCTTTCAAGTTGGGTGCAAAGTTTTTTCCCACGACAGTAACCGACTCACCATTCCTGACCTTGTCTGGACTAACTGAAATTTCCGGCTCACCAGGTTTTGTCTTGGGCTGTTGAATCACCTTTGGTGCGCCCGGTCCGGCAACTACATATTTGGCCGTTGCGCTAAATTGTTTGGTTTTGCGTGAGACAAAGTCCGGGTTACCCAGTCCTGAGACTATATGGCCTATCACGCTTCTCTGTTCCGATTGCAGTGATGGGACGTGTATATCGGTTACTTTCCATGCAGCTATGAAGTTGAGCAGTAGTATGAGAATGACAGGTCCGGCAGCCGATGCCAAGACACCTTTTGCCAGACATCTTGCATCCCATATGTTCCACAGCCAGATCAGCGCTATCCAACCGGCGAGATACGGCATGCCCACACCATAAAAGAGTGCAGCCTGTGCCACAAGCCCGATCAAAAGCGAGATGCCTCTTGTCGGCTTGCCTGCGTATATCTGACCCAGTCCGGGTATTACAGCCGATAGCACCGCAGCCAGTATCGGACTCTTTGGTGGCCTGACTTGATTGTCCGGGGTATTCCTGCCCCGGACCGACTTTGTCTGCTTGTTCATCAGGATATCTCCACCTGCTCGGCGTCCTCGCCATAAATCTGTTTGAACCTGGTCTGGTCAATTTCGCTCGGCAGCCCGTCAAAGACGATTTCTCCGGCTTTGAGTGCGACCACCCGGTTGGCGTATCTCCTTGCAAGGCTCAAAAAGTGCAAATTGCACAGCACAGTCATACCGTCGCGCTTGTTCATTTGTTCCAGGTGGTCAAGCACTGTGTGCGCAGTTGCCGGGTCGAGAGAGGCTACGGGTTCATCAGCCAGAATAAGCTCAGGTTTTTGCATAAGGGCACGTGCAATACCGACACGCTGCTGCTGACCGCCCGAAAGCGAGTCCGCACGTTCAGATTCTTTATCCAGCAGTCCGACCCTGGCCAGATTGTCTCTTGCGTCCACTATATCCTGGCTGCCGAATACATGTGCCAGGCTTGTTATGGGGTTTGTATATCCCAGCCTGCCTGCAAGGACATTTGTCAATACGTTTGAGCGCTTCACGAGGTTGAAATGCTGGAATATCATCCCGATCCGTCTGCGAACTTCTCTGAGGTCCTTTGCGGCTGTGATTTCGATATCGTCAAGGAAAATTTTGCCGGATGTGGGTTCGATGAGGCGGTTGATACAGCGGAGCAGTGTGCTCTTACCCGAGCCTGACAGTCCTATTATCGCGACAAACTGACCCGTGGGCACTTCCAGCGATACTGAGTTTAGTGCCCTGGTCCCGTTCGGATATATCTTTGTCAGGTTTTCAATTTTGAGCATTGCTCCAAACCGTCGGCTGGAATCGCTTGCCTGAATACTGCCGTTGGGGGTATACTAGCTGCGGCGAATGGTGGTGCCGGAGATCGGAGTCGAACCGATATGAGGTTGCCCTCGGTGGTTTTTGAGACCACTGCGTCTGCCATTCCGCCACTCCGGCGCGATATGAAATTATACTTTTTCCATCTCTAACTGTCAACAAGGGGATAGCCATGAACGACGATATGCAAGACAGACCACAGGAGCCTGAGCAGCCCCGGCAGGAGCAGCAGCAATACAGTCAATCTTCGCAGAGGCAATATGCACCCGGACCAGGGGTTCCGCCGGGCGGATACCAGGTTCCGCCACCTGGCGTATGGCAGTATGTTCCATATCAACCCAGATCCAGAAACTGGGTCCCTATAGTAATCGTGCTTGTTGTGCTGTTCGTGTTGTTCATATTCACTATTGGTATCATCGGTGCCATAGTCGGAGGCGGGAGCGGCGCGGCAATGGAGCGCGGACCGCACGTTGCGCTGATACGGGTCAATGGAGTGATAACTGCAGGCACTAGCAGCAGTAGTCCTTTTGGTGGAAGTGTCTCCGGCTCGGAAGATATAGTCGAGCAGCTCGAGAATGCGCGAAAAAACAGCGGCGCAAAGGCCATCGTAATCAGGATCAACAGCCCCGGCGGCAGCCCCGCAGGCTCTGAAGAGGTCTATAACGAGATCAACCGTGTGCGTAAATCGGGCAAGGTGGTGTATGTTTCTATGGGTGATCTGGCCGCATCCGGCGGATACTATATAGCTTCGCCCTGCACCAGGATATACTCGGATGCAAGCTCGATTACAGGAAGCATCGGCGTCATCTTTTCTACTGCGGACATGAGCGAGCTGTATAAGAAGATAGGCTATCGTCCCGAGGTCATCAAGTCGGGTAAATTCAAGGACATTGGCTCACCGAATAGAGCCATCACTTCCGAGGAGCGGGCTCTGCTCCAGGGGATTATAAACACGACATACGTTAACTTTGTTAATGCAGTCTCCAAGGGCCGTAAATTGCCGTTCGACCAGGTCAAAAAGATAGCTGATGGACGCATTTTCACAGGCGATCAGGCTCTTAAAGTTAAACTAGTCGACGAGATAGGTGGACTGCATGAGACAGTAGCCGCTGCGGCAAAAGCCGGGGGTATAACAGGCACACCCAAAGTTGTCGAATATGGCCGCAAGGGCTTATTGCAGAGCATTCTCGGCGGAGAGTCGTCCAGAGCCTCGGCAGAGCTGGACAGCGCAGCCATGCGAAGGGCATTGGAACTGCTCTTGAGAAATCAGGAAACCACACCGTCTCCGAGGTGATAATGACAGATAAGAAGAGACTTGTAGTAATAGACGGCAACAGCCTGCTGTATCGCGCATTTTTTGCCATGCGGTATCTGTCGACTGCCAGTGGCCAGCCGACAAATGCAGTCTATGCCTTGACCATGATGCTCCTCAGGCTCTTTGATGAAAAGCCTGACTATATAGCCGTTGCTTTCGACACACCCGTGCCGACCTTCAGGCATAAAGAATATGAAGAGTATAAAGCACACCGCAAAGCAGTGCCGGATGCGCTGATAGAGCAGTCTCCGGTGGCGCGTGAGCTTATCCGGGCATTCAACGTGCCGGTGATCGAGATGCCGGGCTACGAGGCGGACGACATCATCGGCTCTATGGCTAAAGAAGCTACTGCTCGTGGTTGGGAGACCACCATTGTCACGGGCGACCTGGATGCCCTTCAGCTTGTCAACGACCATGTAAAGGTGATGACCACTGTAAAGGGCGTTACCGATACTGTCGAATACGACCCGGATGCCGTAAAAGAGCGCTTCGGACTCACTCCCGATCAGATGATCGACTATAAGGCGCTTAAGGGTGACCCGTCAGACAATATTCCCGGCGTGCCAGGTATCGGCGATAAGACTGCGGTTAGTCTGCTTCAGGAATATGGCACACTCGAAAATCTGCTCGATCATATCAATGACCTGCCTGAGGGCAAAGCCAAGAAGGCGCTGCAGGCAAATGAAGAAATGGCACATCTCTCCAAGCACCTTGCTACTATTGTCACCGACCTGCCTGAAAAGCTGGACCTGGATGATTACGCCAGGCGCGAACCGGATTATAACGCCCTGCGTGATCTGTTCGTAAAGCTCGAGTTCAAAACAATGCTCAAGCGGCTGCCTGAAGTGGGCATGGCCGAAGGCAAAGCCGCACCGGAGGAGAGAATTGCTCTGGGGGCATGCCGCCGCATCGAGTCTGCAGATGAACTCAATAAACTCATCGACTCGCTAAAAGCAGATGGTGGTTTCGCCATGCAATGCCATACGGCAAACGGCAAGTCGATTGATGCAGAGATCATTGGAATCAGTTTCTGCATGGGTATAGGCAAGACAGCGTATGTCCAGGTAATCGATCCCGCCAAGAAATCGACAGGCTCGCTTGAGTTGGGATTTGATGGTCCGTTCCAGGCTGATCTTAGCGCATTTAAGGAAGTTCTGGAGTCGGATAAGATAGAAAAATATTGCCATGACTCAAAGCTCAATCATGCAGCTCTTGCCCTGCGAGGTGTCTCACTCAGGGGAGCGACATTCGATTCCATGCTTGGCGCATATCTGATCGATTCGTCCAGAGGTTCGTTTGAGATAGGAGATGTCGCCTTCGAGCAGCTTTCTCTTGAACTGCCGGGTGTGACCTCAAAGCAGGATGGGCAGATTGATGATGCCACTCTGGTCTGTGGTGAGGCCGAGGCCATATATCGAGTCCGCCAGCCTATCGAGTCTCGCTTGGAAAATGACGGTCTGATGGACCTGTATACCAATGTCGAACTGCCGCTGGCTCCTATTCTTGCCGAAATGGAGCTTAACGGTGTCGCGGTGGATGTGGAACAGTTGGGCGCGCTTTCGGTCACGCTTGACGTCGATATACGCGATGTGGCTCAAAGGGTTTATGACCAGGCGGGTGAAGAGTTCAACATCGGCTCTCCCAAACAGCTTCAAACTATCCTGTTTGAAAAGCTCGGCCTGCAGGCTTCCAAAAAGACCAAGACAGGTTACTCGACCAGCGCATCCGCTCTTGAAGAGCTTGCAGCGGAGAACCCGATAGTCGCCGATATTCTGCGATATCGCGAACTGACCAAGATCAAATCGACCTATGCCGATTCGCTTCCCAAGCTCATAAACCCGAGAACAGGCCGGATTCACACATCTTTGAACCAGGCAGTCACAGCAACTGGGCGCTTATCATCGAGTGACCCTAATCTTCAAAACATCCCGGTCAGAACGGAACTGGGCAGGCAGATCAGGAAAGCATTTGTCGCTGCCGGAGATAATTTACTTGTTTCAGCCGATTACTCTCAGATCGAACTCAGGATATTGGCTCATGTCACGGGTGACACAGGTCTGGTCAAGGCATTCGAGAACAATGAGGATATCCATACTGCCACAGCCTGCACTCTCTTTAGCGTGGAGCCGTCCGATGTCAGCCCCGAGATGCGCAGACGCGCAAAGACGGTGAACTTTGCTGTCATCTACGGCATGGCCGACTTCACTCTCTCAAAAGCGCTTGGTGTATCCGTTAAAGAGGCTCATGACTTCATCGAAACCTATTTTGCCAGGTTCCCCGGTGTGCGGACATTTACCGACGAGACGATAGCCATCGCCCGCGAAAATGGATATGTGACCACCCTCATAGGCCGCCGCAGGTATATGCAGGATATCAACAATTCCAACAGAAACATAAGACAGTTCGCCGAGCGCGCAGCGGTCAATATGCCAATTCAGGGCACAGCCGCTGATATCATGAAGACTGCCATGATAAAAGTGCACGATGCTTTGAAAGAGACCGGGTTGTCGAGTAAGATGCTTTTGCAGGTCCACGATGAGCTTTTGCTTGAGGTTCCGCCGGACGAGCTTGAAACAGCGTGCAATCTGGTTCGTGAGGGCATGGAGCAAGCTATGGATTTGCATGTCCCACTGAGGGTGGACGTTAAGTCGGGCAAGAACTGGTCTGAAATGACTACCGAAAGCGATGAAGAACCATTGATTGGTCTCGGCGAATAATATGCACGGGGGTTCAATGAAAGGTATATATAATTGCGAAGTGATAGCACAGAGCGAGGTATCACCAGGAGTAATACGTTCGCTGCTGCGCTGTCCTGAAATAGCATGCCAGGCTCAGCCGGGGCAGTTTGTGAATGTGCAGGTGTCCGCCACCACTACGGATCCACTGCTCAGGCGTCCGTTTTCGGTGCATGCCGTCTACCCGAGCGAGGGTCTTTTCTCACTGCTCTATGTGCTGGTAGGCAAGGGTACTGCTATGATGACAAAGATCACCTCGGGTGAGAATATAAGCGTGGTGGGGCCATTGGGGCGCGGGTTCGATCTGGGCAATTCGCCCGATGCGCAGCATATATTGGTTGCGGGAGGCTGCGGCGCGGCTCCGCTGCACTTTCTGAGCGACAGGCTCTGCGCCTTATGGGGATGTAAAAATGTCAAGGTGCTTGTAGGAAGCCGGAGTAAAGATGCGGTGCTCTGTGAGGCTGAGTTCATCTCGCATGGAGTCGAAGTAGAAGTCTCGACGGATGACGGGACTTACGGTCATCATGGTCTCGTAACAGAACTGCTGAAGCGCCATCTGGACTCTTCACTCTCCACTCTCCACTCTCCGACTAGAATATATTCCTGTGGACCCAATGCCATGATGCGTGAAGTCGCAAGAATTGCTCACGAGGCGGGTGTGTCGAGCTGCCAGGTGTCACTTGAAAACAATATGGCCTGCGGTTTGGGAGTATGTATGGGCTGCGTGCAAAAGATCAAAGGTGCAGTGCCGGGGGACACATCCGGCACTGATTGGCATCGTGAGAGAGTATGCAAGGACGGTCCGGTGTTCAATGCGGAGGACATAATATGGGACTAACTACACCTGACCTCAGTGTGAATATCGGCAAGATCAAGATGAAAAATCCGGTCACGGTAGCCTCGGGCACTTTCGGGTCCGGCCAGGAGATGGCAGATTTCTATGACCTGGGCAGGCTGGGTGCGATCACAGTTAAGGGAACATCACTTGAGCCTTGGCCGGGTAATGATTATCCCCGCACAGTCGAGACATCCTCGGGCATGCTCAACGCTATAGGTTTGCAAAATGATGGCCTCGACGCCTTTGTAAACGAGAAGCTGCCGTTTTTGAGGCAGTTCGACGTGCCGGTGATTGTGAATGTGGTCGGCCAGAGCGTGGATGAATACGCCCGTGTATCGGAGGTTCTCGGCAAGACCGAAGGCGTCCACGGCCTGGAGCTTAACGTCTCCTGTCCCAATGTAAAAAAAGGCTGCCTTGCTTTTGGAAACAGCCCCGAGGGCATAGCAGAAGTCGTCAGCGCCGTGCGATCAGTAACGGACCTCACCCTGATAACCAAGCTCTCGCCAAATGTGACAGACGTTGTGTCAATCGCAAAAACGGCTGTCGAAGCTGGCAGTGACGCGTTGTCCCTGATAAATACTCTTCTCGGGGTTGCAATCGACCCATGGCAAAAAAAATTCAGGCTCGCCAATATCACAGGCGGGCTTTCCGGCCCGGCAATCAAGCCCATTGCTCTGCGAATGGTCTGGCAGGTTGCGCAGGCTGTAGATGTCCCGATCATAGGTATGGGCGGGATTATGAATGCAACGGATGCGGTCGAGTTTATGCTTGCAGGGGCTGATGCGGTTGCAGTCGGCACCGGAAATTTCGTGAATCCCATGGCCGCGGTGGAGATTATAGAAGGCATTCAGGAATATCTGATGTCGACCAATGTAAGCGACATAAAACAAATCGTAGGAGTGGTAGGCAAATGAAACTGACGACATTTCTTGGCAGTCCTCGCGCAGACGGCAATACCGACATCATCGCATTGAGGGTAATAGATGGTGCTCGTGACGCGGGTCTAGATACTAAGACCATAGCGCTGCGCAAGCTCAACATCAGGGGCTGCGTAGGCTGCAGCATGTGCTGGAAAAACGGCAGAAAGTGCGCTATTGACGATGATATGACATCGCTCTACGACATCATCTCCGATTCCGATGTCCTATTGTTTGCCACACCTGTATACTGGTATGCTCCTACCGCCATCATGAAAGCTTTCATAGACCGTTTCGTAGTCTTCAATCACGCACAAGGCAAACCCCTCATAGAGGGCAAGTCAGTTGTATTGGTGACAGCATATGAAGAAGAGGGACCTTCTGCGGCTGAGCTGATGCTCAGAATGTTCGATCTTAGTTTTGACTATCTGGGTGTGAAGCTTGTGGGCAGCATCGTAGCTGACGGCCTGGGACCTAAGGGCGCGGCGCTGAAAAAAACTGATGTCCTTGACAGCGCATATAAACTGGGTCTGGCGCTCGGCGAGATAAAACGGTGAGGGTGCTGCTTGTCAATACAAACCGCATGAAGCCCGCGGTTGCCCCGATCGGTCTGGATTATCTTTCTGATGGTTTGATTGATGCCGGTCACGACCTCCGGCTGTTGGACCTGTCATTTTCGGACGATGTGGCCTCTGACATAAGCGCATCTGTTCGAGAATTCGACCCGGAAGTGATAGGTGTTACAGTCCGCAACACGGACGACTGCTATTTCAGCGGCGGTGCATTCTTTCTTCCTGAGATCAAGGAGATGATAGAGCATCTGCGCAGCAAATCCGATGCGCCTATAGTGCTGGGTGGTGTAGGTTTTTCAGTGGTTCCGGAGCGAGTGATGGATTTCTGCGGCGCTGATTATGCCGTCACGGGTGAAGGTGAGACCGGATTTGTGCATCTGCTCCAGGTGCTGGGTTCAAAGCGGCCAATCGAAGCTGTGCCAAACATTCTTTATCGCGAAAAAGACTCGATCAAGCGCAATCCAATGGTTGAGAGCAATCTCGACAGTCTGCCTCCAAGGCGTCGCTCTCTCGTCAATAATGTCCGCTATTTCAAAGAAGGCGGCCAGGCGGGGATCGAGACCAAGCGCGGTTGCAACATGGCCTGCATATATTGCGCGGATCCTCTGGCCAAGGGACGGCGCGTCAGAGTGCGTTCGCCGAAGCTCGTTGTAGATGAAATAAAGGCACTTTATGATCAGGGTATCGATCACTTTCACACCTGCGACTGCGAGTTCAACATCCCCGCCGATCATGCTAAAGCAGTCTGCCGTGAGATCATAGATACGGGGCTCGGCGATAAGATTCGCTGGTATGCCTATTGCTCGGTGACCCCATTTGACGCGGAGATGGCGGATCTTTTCAAGAGATCGGGCTGCGCGGGTGTCGATTTCGGCGCGGACAGCGCCAATGCCTCAATCCTCGGCATCCTGGGCAGGCATTTCTCACCCGATGACCTTGCGATCACAGCCAAGCATTGCCATGAGCACGACATCCCGTTTATGTATGACCTGCTTGTAGGCGGTCCCACCGAGACCCGTGAAACGGTGAGGCAGACAATCGACTTTGTCCGAAGCATAGACGTCGATTGCGTCGGAGTCGCGATGGGAGTGCGCGTGTATGAGGGGACCGCTATGGCCGAGTATGTCCGCAAGATGGGCGATATGGCCACTAACCCATATCTTCACGGAGCCAGGAGTGAGAACCCATACTTCTTGAAGCCTGTGTTCTATATCTCACCCGACCTGGGCGAGGGGATTGTTAAGTATCTACATGAACTCGTCGATGGTGACAAACGGTTTTTCCTGCCCAGCAACGAAGAGGTCGAGAGCAACTATAACTATAACGACAACAACGTATTGGTCCGTGCAATATCAGACGGTGCGCGCGGAGCATATTGGGACATTTTGAGGAATATGACATAGCCGACTTATTCATATCGTCGGATTGACGGTGACTCGCCTAATATATCAGAGGCGCAAATCCCAACACTTTCTGCCAGATGAGTGAAAGCACGATACAAAGAGGAGCCTGGATGTATTTTGAGAAGTAGTAGTAGTGTTCTTTCTTCATATTGATATGGAGCTTTTTTAAGAGTTCCTCGCCGAATGTGGTCTCGCTGTCTTTACCATACTCGATTATCGTAAGAGCGCAGCGCCCGAATATCATTATATGAATGCCCCACACAACATATATGAGCACATTTATCCACCAGGAAAAGAGAACCGGCAGAAATGTAAATGCCAAAGTAATTACTGTGTGTAGAGCAAATATGACGCTTCTCACTTTATCCACCGTTGTGAGTTATTGGATATGAGTTTATGATGATGGTCCGAGGATCATCAAAATAAACGACCATACATCTCTACTGCTTGCCTTGTTCAACCTTTTCAAGAGTTTCACTGCTAGCTGGCTCGAAGTCTGCACGATAAAAACTCTCATCTTTCGGCAAAGAAAGCTCGAACTGCGGGGTGATGTCAAGCAATACCTTCCCGCACTTGATGCTGCAATCCAGCAGGTGGCCGCCCTGAGAGCGATCCGAGGTAATGAAGTGCATATGGTAACCGGGGACGTTCGCGCCCTTCACGAAGTAAGGACACCTGAGAGCTACAATGCTTCCTTCGACATCAGAGAGTTCAAACACAGGCTGCTTTACTGTTACGTCTGCGAGGGGCTGGTATGGCTTATTCTGCCTGGGAACGCTCCTCGTCCTGACGCGTGTGAATGTGCCGTCGATTCTAATTGCGTAGAACAGGTTCTTCGAGGGCAGCATGTCGTTCAGGAACTCTTGCAGCCTCGAAAGTGTCATCTCGTCCTGGATCGTGGCGACCTTGTCCTTATCGAAGAACGTCACCGCTGCAAAAGGCGTGGTCACAGCAGCGTCTGGCTTGCGTGATGTGCCATCCGAGGTGATCTGGTAGACGATACCGTCCACAACCACCATCTCTCCATCGAGTCCGTCGAATGTGCCGAGCCCGAAGTCGCCGTGTTTTGTCAACCGGCCGATGCTGATCCAACCGTCATACAAGCCCGAAAGGAGCGAGTCTATGGTTGCTATCTGATAAAGCGTTTCTCGATCCGGTTCTGCTGCGAGAGAGGCCGTCAGGAACAGGATCAGGATCAGGCAGACGATCCACTTGCACCTAATAACTACATTGCCTAATGTTGATATCATTATGCTCCTCCAGCCGTGCTGGTCGCTGGCATTATAACATATAGGCCATCGGTGTTGGAAGCTATTGCAACGAATTCAAAAACGGCCTTGTCTATTTCCAAGTCTTTCCAAATCCCTGTGTATCAAAAACCTTGCCCAACTCCCGCTAATATGCTATCGTTGCATAGCAGACGGCTTTTGGAGTATCAGCACGTATGGATTGGAATGCAAAATGGATCTGGGCGAGAGCGCACTCGAGTACGCCCAATTTTTATATGTATGCGCGCAAAGAGTTTGATGCGGCATCCGTATCGAATGCGACTGTATGCGTGTCGTGCTCCACTGAATATAAGCTATACGTCAACGGCCATTATGTAGGCCGTGGACCCAGCCCCTGCCACCCCTCATTTCAGTATTATGACTCCTACGACATCAGAGGCTATATCCGCCCAGGCGGCAATGTCATAGGTGTGCTCTGCTATAACTACGGCGTAGGCACACACAGCAGGCCGCAGGCTCCAGGCGGATTGCTCGCTCAGATGGAGATCACAAACGGCGGCGGCAAGACCATCATTGCAACCGACGAAACATGGCGCGTCATGCCCGCACCCGAGTGGGACCATGATTCCGCGCAGATGTTTTGGACAATTGGCTTCCAGGAGATATACGACTCCCGCAAAAAGCCGGTCGGCTGGAATGTGGTCGGCTTTGACGATTCCGCCTGGCAGGAGCCGGAGGTTATAGGCGAAGTTGGTGTCGAGCCGTGGCTGGAGATGGTCCCCAGGCAGATACCCGCTCTCAAAGAGCAAGAGAGGTTTCCCGACAGGGTGATCGAGAGCGGCACTTTTACTCCCAATGACGACCCTATAATAGACATCGCGGCGCGCATGTACAGCGAACAGACCAACCCGGAGAAAGGTCCAGTGATCCATCAGAGCAATCTGCTCACCAGAGACAATGGTGTCTCCGAGATTGCGCCGACAAAGAATGCGTATATAGTCCTGGATTTCGGCAGAGAGGTTGTAGGTTTCCCTACTATATGTGTCACCGACGGCGGCAGAGGGATCATAGACATAGGTTATAGCGAGGCATTGGATGATAATGGCCGGGTGAACCCTACCAGGCAGGACATTCTGCAGGCCGACAGGCTCATCCTGCACGGCGGCAGGCAGGATTGGGAGACCTTCGGGCGACGAGCTTTCAGGTATATGCAGCTATCGTTCAGAGATTTGGATCGACCGGTGCGTCTGGACTGTGTGTCGATCAAACAGGTAGGCTATCCCGTCGAGCAGGTGTCGTCATTCGAGTGCTCGGACGATCTGCTCAATCGTATATGGCAGACCGGCGTATACACCCTCGGCATCTGTATGCAGGACCATTACGAGGACTGCCCACTGCGCGAGCACGGCCAGTATCCCGGAGATGTGCGCGTGGAAGCCCTGATGAACTACTACTGCTTCAACGACAGCAAACTGGTTGCCAAAGCGCTGTGGCAATATGTGCAGTGCCAGCGTGAAAATGGCCTGTTCAATGCCTTGTGGCCGTCGAGCACAAATCATATATTGCCGGACTATAACCTTGTCTGGGTGCTCATATTGCATGATTACTATCTGTATACGGGCGATGCCGAGCTGGTGAACCGACTATACGAGAATCTGCGACTGCTTATGGAAAATTGGCTGCGGACTCAGGAGAGCGAGCACGGCCTGCTCACATGGGAGCCGAACCCGGATGTGCCAAACCATGAGTGGTGGCTCTTTATCGACCATGAGCCCTTGGATAAGCATGGCGAGGTGGCTGCGTACAATGCGTTTTACTACCAGGCTCTGCGTGACGCATCCAAGCTGGCGGCAGCAGTCGGCAGGAATGACGACTCGGTGCTCTGGCACAGGAGAGCCGAGCATGTGCGAGAAAAGTTCAATGAACACTTCTGGAGCGATGAGCTGGGCGCATATGTCGATTGCAATGTGAATGGAGTAAAGAGTAAAACTCTCAGCGTCCAGACAAATACCCTGGCTGTGATATTCGGCCTTGCAGATAATCGTAAGTGCAAGCATATTGCAAAGGTGCTTACGCAGGGCGAGCCGGTGATCCAAAGCTCAGGACCTTATTTTGATTTCTATGTCCTGCTGGCCATGGCCAAGCTGGGAATGGCAAGCAAGGCTCTGGCGCGCATAAGGTTATGTTGGGGAGGCATGCTTGAGCGGGGTGCGAGCACATGGTGGGAAACATTCGACCCGAGCTGGCCGACGGGTAAAATTTGCCCCGACAGTCTCTGTCATGCATGGTCGGCTGCGCCGACGTATTTTCTGCCTGCCGAGATTCTCGGGGTGAGGCCGTCCATGCCTGAGTCAGACGTAGTGGTGATCCATCCGAGGGTGGGGGACTTACAGTGGGCAAAGGGCCACATCGAGACCGCAAAGGGTCACGTAGATGTGGAATGGCATAGTGAGCCTGGTCATTTCCAGATCGATATAGACGCCCCCAATGGTTATATCATCGCGCTGCCCATCGGCGGGTTTGACGATCCTATTATAGAAGAGCTGGATCTGAGTCCGGAGACTCCTGAGCGCAGAGCGAGAAAGACATATGGCTGGGGGAATGTGATCTGGAGATCTGGTGAAGAACACGACCCCTATCTGGACTGGCTTCTCACACAAGAAGCCGAACCGCCTGAGAGTTACAAAAGAAAAGAGCGCTGCTCGGCAGTAGACGACTATGTATGGGTTCGCGAGGGCAGCTACACCCACGTGCGATACGAGATTCGCGAGGCTTAATATCTGCCGTTATACGTGATCTTTATATAAACGTTGGTCCCGTTTTCCCGAGTTGCTTCCAGTGCGCTTTTGACGTGCCATATCTTTGATACATCGTATTGAAAGCCTGCGCTGTCGATTGTTCTTTGCCCCTGGTCTCGGTCGGTCAGTATATGCAGCTTATCGCCGACCCTATAGTCAAACCCGACAAAATACTTAACCTGTGCATTTGTGTCTTTTGCAATCCCAAGTGTGCAGTCGACCGGCTCGAACAACCGCGACACTGCAATGTATGGCACTGCCTGATTACGCCTTCCGATGTTATCGATACCAACAGCTGTGGCCAGCAGCTTATCGTCAGCGGATGCAAAGGTATATTTAATGAAAAACACAGTGCCGCTGGCGCTTTTGACGATTGGTGTTTTTACTTCCAACTGTACCCTATCACCAACGCCGAATTTCGCCCCTGCTTCCTCGTTTAATGCCTGCGCATTCAGTAGTTGACCTCGTCGTGTGATTTCCAACGAGTAGCGGTTTTTACCAAGAGTCCTTGCTGTCGGGGTTACGATAATCTTTGTGAGCGCGAATACTGGGTTGGCGCATATGATGAACATCGTCGTATATATTGCCACTGCAATCTTCATTCTTGCCGTCATAGTGTGTTGATTATCCCCGGTAACTTGTCAGGCCAATCGACGTTATGTTTGCCTCTCATTGCGGTATATCACTCGCAAGACAAATAGGGGGGTAGTGACATGAAAAGGGACTTTATAACCGGAATTCTGACCGGGATGGTGATAGGTGGCGCATGCGCGCTTATGTTTGCGCCTGTAGAAGGAGCTAAAGCTCGAAATATAATAAAGGAAGCTGCACATTCGACTCGCACAAGGGTGAGAAGTGCAGCCACGAAAGCGGGGCGGAAGGCTCATGAGAAGGTGGGTGCAATCAAACAAGCGATCTAGCCCGCATTATTCACGAGGAACGTGAATAATGCTCTCAGAGACTCGGATTATGCGGTAAGCGCATAATCCGGGCGAAATGAATTATTTGTTTGGAAAGCACGCACGGCAGGTAAAAGAGTGCTACACGGGCCAATAATTCGACTGCCGAGGTCAGGTTGGCGGCAAATGGCGGGAAACCGATAAGATGCATATGCCTTGGCAAATTGGCCGTGTTGACGCAAATTTTGCGATCCTCGATATAATCTTGCGCAGGGTCGGCAGCGCTTTCGCGGGTGATATTCTTCATATACTGGCATCACGTAAAGGCTGCCTCGAGTCATTTTTGCGGTCGATCCACTACTCGCTTGACACCAACCACATTCATTGCGCTGCAGCCCAACTTTGCAAAAGCATAGAGATGAGCCTTTTGCCCTGCCCGAATAACTTATCCTATCTAGCAAACAAATACAGCCGCGAGCAGGCCAGGCAGATCAAATATGTAGTGGAAGTCTTTTATACTTTTGAACCGATTTTCGCAATTCTTGCGGCTCTTGCACAGCGATGGATCGCACGACAATACTCAGCCAATATGCCTGTTGATGCGCATATCGACTCCTCTTCCAATATGGATGTACCACTATGTCTGAGCAAAATTGATCTTCCAAACAAAAGTTATAGCGCCTGCACTTCGCCTCTATTATATAGCGCACTGGCGAAATGGCCGGATTATGCGGCATTAGTGACTAAAGAGATCGGCAACGTGCACGGCTTTGTCGAAAAGACACAGTACGCAATGTATAGAGCGGAGTTTTTGTCCGAAAGCATCGACCTGAGTGCATCAGAGTCCAGGCTTCGGATTAACGATCATGAGGCGGAGCGATCCATACGTCGTTGCAGCGAGATGTCCGCTGACACAATCGTTGTCGCGACTATGTTGAGAAATGGATTCATAGTCGGTGAGAAGAGCGAAAGGGATAAACATGCGCTAGAGGAGAGATGGGCGGAGTATTAGTCCGCATTATTCACGAGAAACGTGAATAATGCTCTCAGAGACCCGGATTATGCGGTAAGCGCATAATCCGGGTTAGTGTGCTCCGCCCAATAGCGCAAATCCCAGAGGGGGGAGGATTTGCCCTACATCTTCGCCAGCGAGCAGGAATGTCTGATTACAAGCTTTGTCGGTATAACTCGAGCGCCTGTAACCGGTTCGTTGCTCGATATTTTCTGAATCAGGAACCTGGCGCATTCAGCGCCGAGTTTTTCCTTCGGAACCTGAACAGTCGTAATGTTAGGGTCGATCTCCATACATCTTGGTGCATCATCGAACCCAATGACACTCATATCACGTGGAACTATTATGCCTCGCCTTTTAAGTGACTGAATCACACCGGCGGCGATTGTGTCATTACCGGCAAAGATCGCCGTTGTTGGGGTATCTGAGCTTAATATCTCCGCGACTCCTCGTTCAGCAATCTCCGCATAATCGATAGTGTCATTGACGCATGTCGCCATCGGTGCAAGGCCGAGGTCAAGCATTGCGTCGCTGAATGCTCTGTAATTTCGAGCAAACCATGGCAGAGACATACTGGCCAGAAACCGAATGTGTCTATGACCCATCTCCGCGAGATACCTAATGGCCTCGCGAGTGCCTGTAGCCTCGTCATACCAGACCGAGTCCACTTCGGACATAGACTTGCATCCGACCAGATTATTGCCCATAGATACGCATGGCACTCCAAGCCCGGCTATCATCTTCACACAATCGATATGATTTTCGCCGGCCAGCACCACTCCGTCTACACTGCCGCGCCCGGCCACGATTCTCGGCGGCACGACCACATCTGGAAGCGGTTCCAGTTCATACCGCCACAACACGAAGACCAGGTCTCTGTCTGCACTTGAGCAGTAGTCTTCAACGCCTTTGAGCACCATCGAATGAAATTCATGCAGAAAATCACGATTAGAAAGGACAAAGCAGATCAGATCAGAGACATTTCTTGCCAGCCGCCTTGCCTGCACATTAGGGCTGTAACCGAGTTCATTCATAGCCTGCCGCACTTTGGCTGCAGTTGCATTGGACACTCCCGGCATATTGTTGAGGACTCGTGAAACAGTACCTTTTCCAACTCCTGCATGCCTGGCGACGTCCTCGATGCTTGGACCTATATGTTTGTCCAACTACTTCACCACGTTTATTATTGTTGTGGAACCGGTTCCAGGAAATATCATGCCAAAAAAAAGTCCGGCTGTCAATAGTGAAAAAAAAGGCTCCGTCAGTAAGACTGCGAAGCCCGGAGGGAAGGAGGAAAAGATGGTTGTTTGTGCCACTATAGTTGTGCCATGATTTATCAGGCATTCACACAACTTTTTTGCAGGAGTTTTGCAGGCAGCCAGTTAAAGTATTTGCATATCACAGCTCACTTGAGGGATGCAACATATGAATGATGTGGTACTGATTGGTTCGCAATCGATGGGATCGCCGGATGAGAAGCTCGGCCATATTCTATTGGGCAATTTTCTCAGGATTCTGGGAGACCGCGAAGATCTGCCGAAATATATAGTGTTGTGGAACAGCGGCGTTAAGAATGCGGCAGGTAACTCGGACACGCTCGAATATCTCAAGACTCTTCAAGATCGTGGCGTCGAGATAGTATCATGCCGGACGTGTATAGAATATTTCGGTCTTGAAGATGAAATGGCAGTCGGGGTTGTAGACGGTATGGCTCGGATTATAGAAATTCTAGCCAAACATCAGGTGCTCACGATATAGCTTTTCGTCAGAGTGTGCGATATCTTATCGTGCCCGGATGCGTATACGTATCTTTATTCTTCCCATTGTGACCTAAACTGCTGAAAAGCCTCGCTCCATGCCATATTTTCAGGAGGCTTGCATTCCAGCATAATGCTAGCCTCGCTGCCCGACTGACGGTATATTGCAGCGAGCTGATGCCAGTTTATATTGCCTTCGCCGGGAAATCTATGCTGGTCGCCTGTTCCATCATTGTCATGCAGATGAGTTGCCACTGCATTGGGCAGCAGCGCTTTTGCAAATTCTTCAAAATGTCCAGACAGGTTTGCATGTCCACTGTCGAAGCATATTGCGACGGAGTTGGGATCGATGTCATCCAGCAGTGCATTAAGTTCATCCGGTGTATGGCAAAGATAACCTGGAGGCAAATTCTCGATTGCAATCACTATATCAGACTCGCTTGCAATGGCAGCGACTTCTTTGAGCACACCACGCGCTCTGTCAAAATGACGGCTCTTGCCATGTGAGAGCGCATCGCTTGCATGAGCAATCACTTTTTTTGCATCCAAAAGGTTTGCAAGCTCTATGGTCTCAATCAGTCCGTCCACACCACGGTCGTGAATATCATCATTCGGGCTCGATATATCAAATGACGGTCCAAATGGGGAATGCACGGAGTGAACCCTGACTCCCGAACGCGACAGTTCGGAGAGCAAAGCCTGCAATTGCGTGCCATCATGGTGATCGAAGTAATCCGAGAATTGCACACCGATCTCCACCGCAGTCACTCCCTGATCTGCCAGCAGAGGTATGGCATCGGCCAGCCGCTCGACACCGGGAAACCAAGCAGGACATACTATCTCCAATTCCAACTCCAATCTATCGGCAAATGAAATAATAGAATAGAGTTATACTACCGGAGTCATTCTTCCTCTGTGGCGCAAATTTAATGGAAGATGGTCTTGAAATCAAGCCTTGCTATGGTCCGGCCTTCGTCGACATCTATTGTGGCATCGCAGTCCGACTTCCTCTGGGTGGAGAACGATATATAGTGGTTATCATCCAGCTTACGATTGTATTTGATCTTATATACGCCCGAGTTTGCACCATCGGCATCCGCTATATGGCATATGCCGTAATACACTTCTACATCGGTGTTGTTGCTCAGCTTGCCCGCAAAGCCCATGCCCATTATGTGTGCCCACTTATTGGTCGTGGCATTGATCTGTGTTGTATAATCGGCGGTTATGTTGAGCTTTTCGCTGAGCTTATGATTGATTTGGTATGCGTTTTCTGCGATAGTCGAAATAGTTCCTGCAGAGTTGGTATCCGCGAGTTGATCTTTATACGTAAAGCTTGAGCTTTTGCTCAGAAGCAATTCGGCGCTGTAGCTGCGTTTGTCCACAGATGTGGTTGTGGATGTGACCACATTCTGCCTGAGCATCTTGACATGCAGAGGTTTCTTTTTGTCTGCATCGGACTCATATTTGATTATTCGGGAGTTGTTATACAGTCCCGTATTGCGGTTTATCTTGTCCGAATTGTCGATCATAAATGTTCCATTGCCAATCACGCCGGTCTGCATCTTGAATGCATTGTCGCATGCTGTCTGGCTGCCCTTAAGGCTGGTAGTGTTCATTCCCGTGCCGACAGTGATGTTCTTAAAGAACAAAAACTGTTTCGCGATCAGGCCGTTCAAGGCCACTTTTCTATTTTTCTGCAAATCATTGATACCGCTGTTCGCATTAGAGATATTTGCCGAGACAGTCAGTTTCTTCCCGACTGACCAGTCAAACCCAAGCGTGCCTGCAGTAGTAGTGTCATCCGAGTCTCTGGTGATGCGTGCAATTTTGGTCACCACAGCCAGGTTGCCGGTTACTTTCTTGCTCATTCCCAATGATTGTGTGTTGACGAAATCTCCATTACCATAATCAACGTTTATTACGTCCATCATATACGTGGAATTGCCGTCGGCAGCATACTTCAAAGAAAGTCTGTTCTGGTTCCGACTGTCACCGGTAGTATGGTTCACAGAATCATATACATATGAGTCTATGTTGAGAACTTTTGTCGCTTGGAAGTTGACTGAGTAATCGGACCACCTATAACCGCTGTCATCATCGACCATATCGGCCTTATCTATGGTGGAAAGGTCGGAAATCCTGTCGAAGTCCGGGTCTATATTTTGATGATTGATATTTACTTTAAGGGCAGTGTTTTTGAAACCGAGACTCTGCTTGGATATGGATGCGCCATCATTGTCTTTGATATTAACTGTGTTGAGCGCAAGTTCACCAAACCCCAGTTTGAAAGTGCCGCCTGCGCCGGAGCGGGACATACCGTATTCGTTGCCGAAGTTGCTTACTTCCACCGGCTGTAGACTGCTGAGCTTTGTAAACTTGCTGTCGATGTCATGATGGTTAAAATACAGACCGAAGTTTTTGCCTTTCATCGTAACTGCACCTCGACTCAAATCACCATTCGTCGAATTCAGGCCGAGATATGACAGCCATGTGCTTACTTGACCCGTGGCAACCTCGACGGAATAATTGGCGCGGTCCAGACCGGTTTCACTGGTGACTTTCGACTTATCGGTGCCTGTCACGCTTGATGATTGCACGCTCGGATCGAACTGTCTGCGTGCATTGAGTGCCAATTGGGTGCGGTCATCGTTGTTCATGGCTTTGAACTGGTCGAACGTGGGATCCGCATCGCGAACATATGCATGCACTTTGACGCTGCCGACGTTAATGTCTCCGGAGTTTTGTGTAAGCACGCCGTTTTCGCTGTCAATCTGAGACATGCACAGACTGCTTAAGGCTGAATTGGTTGGTCCTGCGCCGTATTGCACGGCATATTGAGTGCGCTTGGTTCCGATTTGATTGGCGAGCTGTGCTCTGTTGGATTCTTTGAGATCGGTGAACCGGTCGAAATCATTGCCGACATCACTCGAAGTGTATGTGAAGCCGAGACCGCCGACCTTGTAGCCGAGCATCCAGTTTCTGATGTAATCATTGGCATCGTCAATCTGGTTGAACAAGAAACTCAGGCCGGATGTCGGCATCTCTCCGCTGAAGTTCATTCTCTTGATGCCCTTTTCTTTTTGTATCTGATTGAGCGCATCATTGGCTATTGCATTTGAACTGCGCAGGGAATCAGAACCATCGAAATCCTCGCCAATATCCTGAAATCCAAGTTTTAGCTTGAGTTTGCCCAATCCGAGGTCGGCATTCTGAAGCATCAGATAGTTATCCTTTTTCAGCGCGCTCGACAGCGAATTGGTGGAATTTGAAGTCGACGTCAACGAATTTTCAGACATATACATTATGCTTGATAGAGTGGAGGACGAACTCAAGCGCAGGGCCATATTCGACAACATGCCCTCTGATGATGCGGTTTCCTCCGCATTCATCGAGATTGCAGTCAGCCCTGTCAGCAAGAACATTATCAGGATTATGTATGCAATCCTTCTCATTCCTTCTCCAACCCTAAAACCTTGTGCTCACAATGTTAACCATCGCGCGCGAATTTCGACTTTTTCTCATCTCCGCCTGCATCTTCGCCTGCTGCATCATCTCTTGAATTTTTTCATTATCGAACACTGGAGCGGCAGCAACCTTTATAGCAATCGGCTGCTCATTGACAGGTTCGGCATTTGCGGATGTTTCGGCAGATGCTGTCTGTGCCGCTGCAATTTCAGTGTCCTGTGCGTCCGTGTCGGCTTTGTCTTCAGTATCTTTTTTGCCTGTCGGTATGGTCAATCGAGCTTGTACGGCATGTGAAGTCAGTGATTTTGCAGGGTGGTCAGCGATAATGACTCTGCGTTTGTTGGCACCATTCTTTTTCGTATAACGACGCGCAGGTTTTTCTGTCGATTGAACTTGGGCAGGCTCACTGTACTGTGACTCTGCGACAACAGTCGATTTAGTCTGAGGTTGAGATTTTTCAGAGATAGTCTGAGCAGGTTTTGGCATCTGTCGCGCAATATGTTTTGGGGCGGGCTCATGCGGCGCTCCGATCAGGATAGCCAGTGCCGCGCAGCCTGCAATTGCAGCCCCGGCTGCCCAGCGCATCCACGCAGGTGACACACAACTTCTCAGCCGGCCCATAAGGCCCAATTTGCTTGAGACCTTTGCTTGTGCTCGATCAGCCCGATTTTCATCTGTCACAGCCTGTATAATTCTGTCGCGCAGCCCCAGCGGCGGCTCAACCGTCTCTATTTCCCCGGCAGCATCGATCAGAGTCTTCATTGCTGCCAGTTCCCGCCTGCATTCCTCGCACTGAGCAAGGTGAGCTTCCATCTGCTCAAGGGTGTGCTCGTCGAGTGTGCCGTCCAGATAAAACCCCAACTTATCTCTTATCTTTATGCACTCCATCGCCATCAACCTCATCGTGCTTTTTTCGTTCTATTAGGTTGGACAACGTGCAGGCAGAAAAGTAACAGCTTTTTTGCACCCCAAATACTGAAAGTGGAAAGCTGATTTTGCTTTCCACTTTCGACTATTTCAAAATCAAGCGTAATATCTGCGCTCGATTGGAAGTGATTCATATCTAGACTATTGCATTCCTGCAGCCCTGGCGTGTCCAGGCACGCATACATCGTCGTGAGACTCAGACAGTCTGGTCAGCATGGAAATCCCATGCAGACCAGCCACACCGACCAGTATATAGAGTATGCGTGTAACAACTATTCCGGCTGTGGAATAGCCGAATATAGCTGTTATCAGGTTGAAATTGAACACACCTATAAGCAGCCAGTTTATAGCGCCGATAACCATCAGGATCAGCGCTGTGATGCTCAAGGTTCTCATTTTAGACACTCCCTGACGTCTGCGTTGTTTTTCGCCTGAACGCCATTATAATTATCCCCATATTCATACTTGCGACTAACATTTTGCAGTCTGGTGTGAACGGCAAGATTTATCCTTTTGCTGCAAATTCCGGTAATTCCAGAATGGAACGATTCTTTTTTTCTCTCGTCGAAACCCATGTCAGGAAGTTTGCCGTATATTCTTGCGTCTGATAGTATCTATGTAACAGAGGTTTAGATGGAGAGCATAACATATGCGCCCAACAGACCCATAATAGGAATTGCAACAGGACGCGAGATGAGCGGCTTAACGGATCAGGCAGTTGTGGAGCGTGTGCTCGGCGGCGAGATGGACGCCTTTTCGATCCTGGTGGATAGATACCAGGACCGGATATACTCTGCCGTGTTGAACTATGTCGCAAACCGTGAGGATGCCGTGGATATTACACAGGATACGTTCGTAAAGGCATACTCAAAGCTCACGACATTCAACTCAGGTTCCGCTTTCTACACCTGGCTGTATCGAATCGCAGTGAATGCGGCAATAGACTTTATACGAAAACGCAAGTCCAGGCCAGCTGATTCGCTGGATGACGATAAATATACCGAAGTCGGTTTCGAGCCGGTCTCTCATGATATGTCCACCGACCCGGAGAGAGTTATAGTCAGGTCCGAACAGGTGCATATGTTGAGGAATGCGATATCAAAGCTTTCGGACAAATTGAAAATGGCTCTGGTGCTCTATGACATTGAAGGGCTTTCTCAGGAGGAAGTCGCTCAAATTCTCAACGTGCCGGTGGGAACAGTGAAATCACGCGTGTCGAGAGCGCGCACCGAGCTAAGATACCTGTTGGGCAAGCAATTGGGTGAGACGTTATGAATTGCAAGAAAATCACCGTCTTAATATCTGAATATATAGACAACACTCTTGCCGGGCATATACGCACTAAGTTTGAAGCTCATATCAGGGAGTGCAGCGATTGCGCAGAGCGGCTGGCTTCCATGGAGCGGATGCTGGCTTCTTTGAAGTCACTGAAAACGGAAGAAACTCCGATTGATTGCTGGGCAGGTGTCAAAAGCAGGATCATGGAGGGGCATGGCGCACGAGAAGGCAGACAGCCATGGATACTACGTTCGGCATATGCTGTTCCGGCTTTTGCGTTTGTGATGGTTTTGATTTTGCTCTTAGTGCTGCCGGTCTGCATAAAGAACGACCGGTCCAGTGTCGATCCGGCATCGATGCCCGAATACGCTCAATGTATTTCGGCTCATTCTCGCGCTCAGCGCCAGCAGATATTGGGAGATCCACATGTAACGTTTATAGCTGCTGAGATGGAGAATGCGAGCCTTTCGAGGGACTCAAACGCGCCATGACAAACAGGAAGCTGTTATCATTCCTGATACCGATATTTTTTACTCCGGCGCTGGTATTTGCCGCCAACGTCAATGAACTGCTGCAAAAAACTGAGACGGCGGACAGATACATCAGCTACCGGGGAATGAAGGTTGCATCGTTTCATTTTGCGGGGCAGCCGACATTAGCCAAGTTTAAGGTTGTCCATCTTCTGCCGGATCAGACATTCACGGAATACTTTGCGCCAAGCGCTCTGGCTGGGATGAAAGTGATTCAGGACGGTTCCAAATCCTGGAAGTATTACCCCAAGCATGATGAGTGGGTTGAATCCTCCGGTCTGTTTACCGTTCCAATGAACGCCATTCACGAAGAGACCCTGCGCAACTACGATCTTAGGTTTGTCGGCACGGACACAGTTGCCGGGCGTCCGACATACATCGTTTTTGCGGTTCCTCACAGCAGGTTTGATTCTGCGCGCAGGGTTTGGATAGACAAAGAATACTATCTGATTATGCGCTCTCAGGTCGAAAGCCCTCAGGGGATGATTATCAATTCATCCAAGTTCACGAGTATCCAGATCAATCCTCCCGACATATCTCCATCGACATTCGAGGTGACCGGCAAGGTCAGGCAAACCTGCAAGCCTGCGGAGAAGCGTTTTGAGGTGGTCAAGCCGACTTATCTGCCCAAGGGTTACAAACTGGTGGGTGTTTCCAACATGTCGATAAATGGGTACAACTCGGCTCATCTGCAGTTTTCCAATGGAGCATGCATAATCTCTATGTTCCAACGCAGAGCAAATAAGGAGTGCGCTCCATCGCCTGTAAAGAGCAAGGTCACAAATGTCTTGACATGGGCGCATAACGGCATTCGTTTTATTCTCATGGGTGATATCTCCACATCCGAACTTCGCAAAATTGCTGCTTCCACAAAATGATTCAAGTCACCCGCCTGCGGGTATCCTCTCTGAGCGTTCTTATCGTTGAATTATCCAGCGTTTTGTGCAGCGTATTAGGGGGACTTGGTTATGTCAAGGCTGTTCACCGTCATAATATGCGTCCTATATATTTGCGGTTGCGGCGGCGGTGGTGGTGGGGGAGGCTCAGATGCGTTCGTGGTAAGGATACAGACTCAGAGAGTGTCTCCAAAGACTCTGACTATCAAGTCCGGCGACAGCGTGCAGTGGATAAACACCGATACAGACCCTCACCAGGTTATAAGCGGCACACTGGACAAAGTATCAAACCCGGTCATACTCTCCGAGATTGTGATACAGGCCGACAACACCTTTGAACCGAGCACACTGGAGGGCAACTTCGGCGATACGGTCAGGTGGCGCAATGCAACAGGCTCTGATTTCACGATGGACATACTAAACGATGCCGGCACTGTGATCGCAACACTGACATTCGCAAACGGTGAGGTTCAGGGTTATTCGCAGTTCCCCACAGCGGGCAAATACACAGCCCAAAAGAGGAACAATGTGTTCTTCTCCGGCACATTTACGCTCTATGGCGTGCCGAACCCCAACGGACTGTTTCAAAGCGATGTGCTTATCAATGGCGGCACATTCAGCAGAAAGTTTACCGGTTCCGGGACAGTAAACTATTATATTTCCAATATCGAGGACCCGGACAAGACCTATATTACGGGCAGCATCACAATTCAATAAGCCCTATTTGTCTATCTTTTCGAGATCGATATTTTCTATCCTGGCCACTTTGCGCACGGAGTCGTAGTCGCTGTCCTTTGCAATGACGAATCCGTCAATCCCATACAGACTCATCACTGCGATTCTACCTTCGTCTGATGATGCGGCCTTCATCAGTCCATCGCGAATCTTCTTGACGAGGCTGGGCGGCATACCTTTGCGCACGCTCACCGTGTCATTTGGAATTTCAATGCTTCTGGCGATGACGTGAGTCTTTTGCATCACATCTTTGATGGTGTCGACAACCTTTTCTCGGGCATCACTCACCACCCCGCCGTATATTGCGCCGCCATCGACCTGCTTGTTATAGACTGCCATCACCACTTTATCATGTGCCCCCGCATAGATGACATTGGAGAAGAACTTCTCAGGGTCATAGCCGCTGGTGCGGATCAGGTGCTTCGGATATATGCTGCCGGAGGTAGACACAGGGTCGCCGTAGGCGAATTTCTTGCCTTTGAGGTCCGAGAGTTTGTTGATGCCGGTATCGGTGCGCGCGATTATTGCGCTGAAATACTTGGTGGACTTGTTTCTGACTGTGGTCAAAATCACTTCCACACCATATTGATCGTGCGCCATCACATATGGCAGTGGAGAAAGCCAGCCGACATCGACATTACCTGCTCCCATCGCCGATATGACTGCCGCATAGCTGGTGGGCACGCTGATTTTATAGTTAAGGCCGGTCTCTTTTTTAAGCAGCACAGCCAGTTTTTCACCGCTGAGGACGAGTTTTTTTGTGTCCAGCGACGGCACCAGAGCCATCTTTATAGGGTTTTTCGCCGAACCCAGAGGGGCGGATTTTGCTGGGCTTGATTTTTGCCTGCCACACCCGCACAGCGCAACAGCAATAATCACCAGCCACAAAAAATGTCGAACAATCTTCTTTTCCAACATCCAACCTCCTACACTCGGCATCCGACTAACACCTCCACTTTCCACTTTCCGCTATCCACTTCCTTCAGAAATCAACAAGGTTATTTGGCACATCTGGTAGAAGTATTAAGCGACCTCAAGTTTGGAGGAGGGTATTATGAGATACACATCAATTATCATGTGCATTATTATCACTCTGATCGGCGCAAGCTGCGCTCAGTGTGCTCGGACTGTGACCGGTACGCTGCTGAGCGTAGCGTCTGATTCAAGTGCATTTGTGCTCGACACCGGAAAATATACACTGGCCAAGGATGCAAAAGTGATGCGTGGCCAGGTCGGCAAAGATATGCGTGCCGTTGGGCTGCGCGATCTTGCCAAAGGCGATCATATTGTGGCTGTGGTAAATCAAAACGGCTCAGCGACCTCAGTCAAGGGACTTTTCGGAGTTATGATCGGCACTGCAGCTGGCGTAAAGGACAACAAAGTCATATTCGAAGACGGCCGCAGCGTAAAGATCAGACCTGAAGCTCAGGTTGTTCTGGGAAATGGAAGCATCGGCAAACTTGGAGACGTTAAGCGGGGTATGCTTGTCAAGTGCCGCGTCAGTCCAACAAGCTCCCAGGCATGGACTGTATTCGCTGCGATGCCGGACAAGAATGCGGCCAAGAGCGCGCCTGCGGCTAAAAAAGTGCCTGTAAAGGCACAAAGTGCGCCATCACCAGCCAAAGCTTCAGTCCAAAAAGATAAGCCGGCTGCGGCAAAGATTTCCGATAAGCCAAAACCAAAGATAAACTCAGTGACGTTTTCCGCGCCAACGCCTCTGCGGAGTGGTGATCTGCTCACTGTCGATGTGTCCGGCACACCCGGCGGCAGAGCATCAGTCGAGATAAAGGATTTGATAAAGTCGGTCACTCTAGACGAGATGAAGCCCGGCGCATATAGGGGAGTCGTGGAGATTCCCGCCGACAAGAGTGCAAAGGGATCTGCGCTCATAGCCAGACTGATCGTTGGCGATGTGAGCGCTGCACCGGTGCAGGCGAGCAGGCTGGTGAGTGTTGAGCCGGTATTGCCTGTTTTGCCGCCTATGCCTGCAAAGGCGGCAGTTGCAAAGGATGAACAGCCCCAGATCATTCCGGCTATGCAGCCCGTCTCGGCGACTCAAGTGCCGGTTGCTGTCGAACAGCCTAATCAGCCCGTCGAGCCGCCTGCGCCCGAGCCTGAGCCGGTAAAGATTGTGCTCACCAACCCGCCCGATGGGGCGAATATAAAGCGCGCACTTCTGATAAAAGGCACAGCCGAGCCGGATGCCAAGGTGCTTGTAAACGTGACATATTCAAACGGTCTGGTTGGGCTGCTCAGGCTCAGCGGCGAGGTGACTTCGCAGATGGCAGCGGTGGGTAAGAATGGTGAGTTCAAAGTCGGCCCGATTGCTCTTGAGGGACCTTTGGCGACCCAGGGTCTTGAGTTTAACATCAAGGCGTATTATCCCGATCGAGATAATCACTGCACAGCCATAGTCAAGGTCACGGGCGCTCGTAACTAAATCAAATATAAAGTCCCAAATCCAAAATTCCAAATACTAAATACTAAATTCAGAAGGTTGCTGCGTGAGACTGCCGAAACCGCTCATAAAGGCATATAGGCACATAAAGGAGATCTTAGCTGGATACAATGCCGACAATGGCTCTCTTGTGGCGGCGGCAGTCAGTTTTTATGTGTTTCTTTCACTGATCCCGCTTGTATTGTTGGCCATAGCCGTGTTCGCGTTTTTTCTGGGTTCAACCGCCCAGGCCGAACAGAAGATTATGGAGTTCTTGGGTGTGGGTTCAGTGGGACCCGGCATCGGCAAGATGGTCGAGCAGGTAATCCAGGACAGGGGCGCTGCAACGGGCTTTGGTCTGCTTACTTTTTTGTGGTCAGGGATTTCTCTGATCGCCACATTGGAAACGGCGATGAACCATGTCTGGAATGTCGAGCAGCGGCGGAGCTATCTGACAAAGCGATTGATATCGGTTGCTGTGTTATTGATGTTGATTGTGCTGCTCGGTGTATCATTCGGCATGACCGCCGCAATTACGGCGATCCGAAGCCGTGATCTAATTCCAGAGTTTCACCTGGGTTGGTTTTGGGACACACTCACATATCTGCTGCCGCTTGTGATTACTATTTTCACATTCACACTGTTCTACAAGATATTGCCAAATACAACAGTGCCTTGGACTTCGGCGCTTGCGGGCGGAGTATTTGCCGGTGTTATGTGGGAAATTGCTAAATATGCGTTCAGCTATTACGTAGCCAACTTTGCGGATTACAATCAGATATACGGCTCTCTTGGAGGCGTAATTCTGCTGCTGTTCTGGATATATTACTCATCGGTAATAGTAATATTCGGTGCTGAACTGGCATCGATTCGCACCAGTAGACATACGACGCTATGATGCCAGCCTGAGATCAGACGCGGGCTTGTGTTCGCCGGAATACGCTTTTGCTCCCATGAGACATCCGACTGAAGGATGCAGCACACCCTTAAAGAAAGCAGTCCATTGCAGCTTTCTCTTACAAACACAGCACACATCCTGGTGCTTGGAATTTTCAGCTCCACACCAGAAGCACTTAACCATCTTTATCACGCTCCTCCAAAGGTGACAGATCCACAAGGGGCGCGGATCCATCGGATGAGTTTGCTGCACAATTCGTACCACTCAGCCCATCAATAGGCCGAATGGGGAAAATATCCACATATGATTGTCTGCTTGCCATCGTGACCGATATACCCGGCGGCCATAGGGTTCAAAACATGGGTATCGAGTGATGGGTATTAGCCCGAATTATGCTCGTCGAGCATATTTCGGGTCCGGGCCGCGCATCATTCACGTTTCTCGTGAATAGTGCGCGTTAGGTGTTGGGCAAAGGTGGCCTGATTTGAGAGGTTTTATCCCAATAGGGGGTTTGGTTGTGGGTCGAAGCATTTGCCGTACACGTTACGCAGGCGAATCAAATGCCGCCACAAATGCTTCGACCGCACTTGGCGAAGCGGTCATAATCCGGTATAATCAGCCAGGGTGTTGTAATGATTAATCTTGGCGGCATGGATGCGGCTGTATTTCGATATATAAACACTGAACTGGCGTCACCGGTTATGGACAAGGTGATGCTTGCCGCCACGATGCTGGGTGTCGGTGTGGTGCAGGCAGGTTTGAGCCTGGCATGCATAATGTGGGGATTGATCGGTGAACGCGTGAGTGTCCGCCGGGCAGGTTATGCCGGTCTGACAGCATTTGCTCTATCGGGCATTGCCGTCCAGGTTGCCAAACACATATGGGATCGACCGCGTCCTTTGCTTGCATTATTCGATGTCCGAGTGGTTGGCGAGCCGCTATTTGCCCACAGTTTCCCCTCGGGTCATACCACGACGGCCTTTGCCGTGATTGTAGCCATATCGGTTTTTTTGCCAAAGTTGCGCTGGGTATTGATACCGTTTGCTTTTATCACTGCCATATCCAGGGTATATCTTGGTGTACACTTCCCACTCGATGTCGCCTATGGTGGGTTTGTCGGCACGCTTATCGGCATTGGTTCAGCGGCTCTTGTAAGATCGCATAGGTGGGACGAGGAATCACGAATTGACAGCCCGTCTGCACACTCTGAAACGATATAGTCATAATGAATCGATTCACACCATATATTCTGCTTGCGCTATTTTGTGCCATTTTGTTTGCTTGGCGAGTGGGCAGCACACCACTGATTGGTCTGGACGAAGGGTTATATGCCGAATGCTCTCGTGAGATGCTGGTAAGTGGAGACTATGTGGTGCCCACATGTAACGGTGTGCTGTTTTTGGACAAGCCGCCACTTGTCTATTGGCTGCAGGCTGCGAGTATGCGAGTTTTTGGAGTCAACTCACTCGGCGCAAGGCTTCCATCTACTATAGCTGCGCTGCTGCTTGCCGGATATGTCGTATATCTGGGATCCAAGTTGTATGGCCGAAGGGCAGGCATTATGGCCGGGTTCATGCTTGCCAGCGCCATTTTGACATCCGCTCTGGCTCGCATGGCAATAATGGACCAATTGTTCGCTCTAGCGATCACGCTGTCCCTCGGTTCATTTATTCTCTCATACTCCGGCAAGTGGGACAGGCGGGGATATGTGCTCTTTTGGGCAGCCATGGGGATATCGGCAATGATAAAGGGACCTGCCGGGATGGTGATCATTTGCATAACTGCCGGAGTTTTCCTGCTCATGAGCCGTGATAGACGTGCATTAAGGAATGCCATTCCATTGCTTGGCGTGCTTATCTTTTTGGCGATATGCCTGCCGTGGTATATTCTTGTCCAGATACGCACTCACGGGGTGTTTGCCGGGGAATTCTTTATACACCAGAACCTACAGCGAGCAATGGGTGAGGACTTCAGCCACAACCAGCCGTTCTATTTTTACTTGCCGATATTTGTGGCCGGGTTCTTTCCTTGGAGCATATACGTGCCGCTTGCATGGAGTGTGAAGGTGAGGCGTATGCGTGTCGATGCGTCTTTGTTTATGGCAGTCTGGATGGTTGTGGTGATAGGAGTATTCACACTATCTTGCTCTAAGCTGGCCTCGTATATTTTTCCGATGTTGCCTGCCGCAGCGATTCTTGTAGGAGCTATGTGGGCAGAGGTTACTAATGCTAAGACACTCGGCAGTCTGTATAAATATTCATGGATCGTAATGGCTGTGTCGATTATGCTTGCGGCTGCGTTCCATATCGGGTTGAGATTTCTTCCCGATCCTATGCCTGGTCTGAGTCTTGCACTTATTATAATGGGCATTGCTATTGTAGGCGGATCGGCTCTATCGGTGACAATGCTTGCTTTACGAAAGGGCAAAGCGGCATTTGCGGCTTTGTGTATGGGGATGGTCATATTCATGGCGACTGCGGTGCTTATTGGACTCCCAGCAGCGGCAAAAAAGCTGAGCACACCTGTAGTTGAGATTGCATGTCATATCAGAAAGATATCACCGCCTCGGGATGGTGTGGCTGCATACCGGCTCGCACACCCCCAGCCCGCACTGGGTTTTTATGCTGAAAGGCCGGTGCTGAGTATAAATGATCCGAAAAAGCTAAATGAATCTGTAAGCAGCGGCAGGATAAAGTTTGTTGTGATTCAAAAAGAGGGGCTAAAAGCTCTTCCTCCAGGAGGAAAAGTTGTGAGCCGGTCGGGTAATTATCTGCTATATAGACGGCAATAAAATACAAAATACCAAGTCATCAAGGTTGACTATGTCCTGTGTGTGATGTAAAATCAACTGATCAAATCTTCCAATGGAGCGCTATGAAAACACAACTTCTCACTTGTCGGCGTATGACCGCCGGAATTGTGTATCCTCCTTATCAGCTGCAGCCTCAGCAGGTAAATCGCATCTATGCAGATATTACCGAGCGCTATCCGTTTCAGACGCTTCAGCACTTGCCCGATGGTGCTCGCATGGCAAATCCGAGCGGAGATTTTTTCATCCAGACGACACGCATGCAGGTAAACGATAACGTGGACTATTTTCAGTCATCCAAAGAAAAGTCACTAGACCTGTTCAGGATGGCTCAGGAGAGGCTCAAGATTCCTCAATTTATGACATTTGGCATCAAGCTGACTGCTTTTTTGCCGGTTGAGGGTGATCGCAACGCGGCGGAATTGTTGGAGGGCAGCGCGCTGAGTTCGATCAAAGACAACCTCGATCTTCTCGGTCCTGGAAGACAGGGTGCGGGTATTCGTATTGTGCTGCACCAGGATGGAGTACATGAGCTTAAGTTCGAGCCGTTTTTCAGTGACCTGAGCCAGCTATATGTGGAGCTTGACGTGCAGCATCCGACGCAGTTCAATGACATTACCGTAGTTGAGTCAAAGATGGACGCAGCATATGATTACCTGTTCCGTGAAGTCAGTGGTTTCCTTGAGACACTGAACTAAACCGTTTTTCTTCATATTTTCTGCATTTTTGCAAACCAGCCAACTTCGGATATCATCCGATATGAATGTGTGTTGGCGCGGTAGTTACCCAGGGAACATTTTGCAGGCTTTAGGTGTCAATCTTTTTGTAAAGGTATGTATGTTCTTGTATGGTGTGTTGGGTAACTGTGGGCATTTTGAAATATTGACTGAGCCATATATGTTGTTTTTCGGTTTTCGGCTATTGACTTTAGCTTCGTGGCAGGGATACAATGCAATCAGCTATAGCAGCATATAAATATGGCGGAATAAGTTTATAGTTTGTATCGAATTATTCATAACAAGTTGTTTTGCATCGGTTTGGCCAAGATTTGCCGATCCGAGAGGTGGAGAAAAGAGATGAAGGTAAGCCGACTGTTAAGAAATTTATCCCCAGTATTGATGTTAGCGGCAGTGTTTTGCCTGTCGACTTTGGGCTTTGCGAAGGACGTTCAGCCAAAGCTTGGGTCCATAAATCCTGATTTTATAAAGTACAAAACAGGAGAGAGCAGTGTGTTTTCACAGCTTCAAGGAGCAAGCGAACATAAAACTGGGTATCTACCGTCCACGCGTGATACTTCTTACCTAAAAGGCAAGCACCTAATTCTCACCGGAAACAGGCTGATGGGGACTCTTCCCACCTCGTATGATCTTCGTGATCATGGCAAGGTCAGCTCCATTAAGGATCAAGGCGACTGCGGCAGTTGTTGGGCATTTGCAGCGATAGGTTCAATGGAGTCATGTCTGTTAACTGCGGAAAGCTGGGATTTTTCCGAAAACAATCTGAAGAATCTGTCCGGCTTCAAAGGTGAAGACTATGATTGCTGCAGTGGTGGCAATTTTGATAAAGCAGCTGCATATTTTCTCCGATGGGACGGTCCCGTAAATGAGGCTGATGATCCCTATGATGACAGCTCATGTGATTCAACCAGCCAGACTGTTCAAAAGCATGTTCAAAGCTATATCCAGATACCCCCCCGTGAATTTTCGCTGGACAACGACGGCATCAAGCAGGCGATAATGACTTATGGTGCCGTGGCTGTTTCATTCTATATTTATACCTATAGCGATTATGATTTTTACAACTCCACAACTCACGCATATTATATGAATATTTCGGCAGGCACCAATCATGCCGTTTGTATAGTGGGCTGGGACGACTGCTATTCAAAGTCAAATTTCGGCATAGAGCCGCCTGGTGATGGAGCATTTATAGTTAAGAACAGTTGGGGCACCTCCTGGGGTGATAACGGCTACTTCTATATGTCATATTATGACGTCAATCTGATGACATGGGCTGCAGGTTGTGTTTATACGACTGAGTCGACCGACAACTATGCAACGCTCTATCAGTATGATACTCTTGGATGGGTAACTGATATCAGCTACGGCAGTGAAACCGGATGGTTTGCGAACGTATTTACCGCATGCGACAATCAGCCGTTGAGAGCGGTCGGTTGGTATACTGCCGAGCCAAACTCGCCGTATGAGATTTATATTTACAAGAACCCAACCTCAGGTCCAATCAGTTCCGGTGGTTATGCGCTTAAGCAGACCGGCACAATAGCAAATCCGGGCTACACGACCGTACAGCTCAACACACCTCTGAGCCTCACGAAGAACGAGACATTTTCCGTAGTAATAAAACTGACCACTCCCGGCTATACATCTCCTATTCCCATCGAGATGGCGTATGAATACTATCACACCGCATCAGCCACTTCCAACCCTGGTGAGAGTTATATTAGTTATGATGGCGACACATGGGATGATCTCTGGGATCTCTGGTCTGAGTATAGGATCAATAATTGTATCAAGGCATATGCAGGGTCACCGGCAACGGTTCCACCTGATGTGCAGATAACAAGTCCCACCATGGAGCCGATCTACAACTCAACAGAGACGTCAATCGATATATGCGGCATAGCTTCGGACAACAGGTCGGTCTCGTCCATAATCTGGCAAAACACGACCCTGGGGACCACTGCGCAGTTATGTGAGGACGGTGGTGATTGGGCGACATGGTGTGCTCGCAGTGTCAGCCTAGAGCCTAATGCCAGCAACAATATTTTGATTACTGCGACCGATAGTGACGGCAACACATCCACTGATTCGATTGCCGTAGTAAACGATTCGGTAAGCCCGAGTGTTGCAATCACGTCTCCTACATCCAATGATAAGTACTGGCCTGAGACATCGACAATTGATATCGGAGGAACTGCTTCAGACAATATCAATGTTGCGAGTGTGACTTGGTCCAATTCAGGCACGGGAGACAGTGGCTCGTGCACGCTGTCTGGCACGGACAGCGTGACGTGGAGTGCTTCGGGGCTTACGCTTGCAGATGGCAAGGATGCAAATGTCATAACCGTTACCGCCACCGATCTTGCGGGTCATACCGCCACCGACACTCTCACCGTCACCCATTATCCTGCTTTGAAGGGGTTCTATGTAAATCCCAGCAAGGCAGGCCTGCTTCAGGGAATGACGCAGGAGTTCACAGCCGTCCCGATAGATATCAACGGGGATGTCAGGCCTATTGCCGATGGCACCTTATTGACTTGGTCTGCGACGACCGGCGAGATCGATTCTCAGACTGGTGAGTTTACAGCCGGTTCAGAGTCTAGTGTAGTCACCGTTGCTTATGGGAGCACACAGACCCAGATTAGCGTCGAAGTATTCCCAGAGAATGCTGCTGGGGGCTACGTGCTGGAACGCTGGTGGGGCGGCAATCTGAGTAAACCGGTAGGAGTTGCCATAGGTCTGGATGGATCGATATATCTGGCCGACAGTCTGAATGACAGGATTCAGAAATACAGTTCAAAAGGATCATATGACTATTCATTTACGGGCACAGGTGCTGATCCTTTTGATACGCCGCGCGGCATCGGCATCGATTCGTCGGGCAACTTCTATATCAGCGATACCAGAAACAACCGCATACAGAAATTCAATTCCGACTGGGAATTTGTAACCACATGGGGTTCATACGGTACAGGCGAAGGGCAATTAATATCCCCGCACGGCATCGCCATTGACGACGATGATAACGTATATGTAGCCGACAGTGGCAACAATCGGATTCAGAAGTTCGATTGTAACGGCAACTATCTTGCCCAATTGTCTGCATCAACCACCACTGGGGCTAATTTCTCATGGCCGCGTGATGTTGCTGTGGTAGATAATAATGGAACCCGCTATGTTTATGTAATTGACACGCTTAACAATCGAGTTGTTGAGTTTACTGAAGTGACCTCAGGTTTGCTCTCATCCACGCTTTCCAGCAAAAAACTGGGCGTAACTAATCTCGGTTCGCACATAAACGTTACATATTGCTTGGTCCAGCAGCCGTGGGGTTCTGGAGGTACTGGAGACGGGCAGTTTATGAATCCGACTGGCATAGCAATCGGTCTGTCGGGTGATGTATTTGTTTCCGATTATCTCAACAATCGCGTTCAGGTATTTGATTTAGCCGGCAGCTTTATCGGCAAGTGGGGAGAGTATGGGACCAGCGGCGGCCAGTTTGTTCAACCTGCGGGGATCGTGCAGGACTCAGCCGGCAACGTTTACGTTGTTGATATGAACAATGACCGTGTGCAGAAATATGTTCCGGATGAGGATACGACAATTACCATAACTTCGCCGGATGACGATTTCGACGGCTTCTGGCATAGTTCAAGTATACCTGTTATCGGCATAACAACAGGGGTTGTTCTCAATCTCACCTGGGCTAACTCCACCACTGGTGATAGCGGCACATGCGCTGGCATTCGCAATTGGGCAGTGGGCAGTGTGCCTCTTGCTTTGGGTCGCAATATCATAATCATAACTGCGCATAATGCTGCCGGGAGTGAAGTGCAGCAGACATTAACTGTTTACTATACGGCTACTGATCACGCCATAATCGTATCGACGCCATCTTTGAATCCTTCGACTGTGGAGTCTGGATCGACTGCTACTGTTAGCACAACTGCAGTCGATTCGCAGGGGCATGATGTGGTTTACGCATGGTCTGACGGAGGCGCTGGTGGGTCATTTGCTGATCAAAGCGCTTCAAGCACTACATATACTGCTCCAATCAACACGAGTGGTAGTGACGTTGTAGTAACAATCACCTGTTCTGCGGCATGTAAAGATGACTCATCTATAACGAACAGTGCTTCGGCTCAGTTGATAGTGACCGGTGGGCATGCGGTAACGTTCAGCCATGTTCCGACGCTAACCCCATCGACTGTTGGTCCTGGTGAGAGCGTTGCTTGTTCTGCAACCGCGGTTGATTCCAGAGGCGACCTGCTTAAGTATAGGTGGACGGATTCGGGAGCGGGCGGCACGTTCAGCCCGAGCGCGAGTGTACAAAATCCGACCTATACTGCGCCCGCAAATGCCACGGATGGTGACAAGCACATCAGCATAACATGCACGGCGACCTGCACAAGTATATCTACCACTAAGGCTACCAGTACGGCCGTCCTTACGGTAACCAATCCGGAGCCTACAATTACGATAACCGGTCCGACTTCCGATGACAGCACTGTCCGCACCGGGGCAAGCATCAACTTGTCGGGAACAGCTTCGAGTGATACGACGTCGATCACATGGGCAAACTCTGGTACTGGTGAGTCTGGGTCTATATCGGGTGCCACAAATTGGGAAATAGGCGACATTGAGGTTGTTGAGGGTGAAACGAATGTCATCACTGTAACGGCATTTGATGCCGCCGATCAAAGCGCAGTCGATTCCATACAGGTCACTTGTGAGTCCACACCTGTCGAAGATGCTTGGCAGGGTTTGGTTATGGTTTCGCTGCCAATTGTACCTGACGATACTGATCCGAAAAACGTAGTGAATTTCTACGATGTGGATTGGATGATGTATAGGACAAAGAGCAACAAATATTACGGTTATGGCTCAGACACAAACCACTACAGCTGGTTTGATCCGACCAGCGCTACGCCCGGAAGAGGTTTCTGGGCTATGTTTGAGCAGACTCCAATAGATCCTTGCGGTGAGGTGCCGGATCAAACATCGACCGTCTCCATCCATCTTTACAAGGGATGGAACCTCATCGGCCAGCCCTTTATGAAGACAGTTACATGGGACACTGCCAAGATCAAGGTTCAAACAACTGCAGGCGCTTCAATGGCATTAAAGTCAGCGGGTCTTTATGTAAAAAGCTATGTGTGGGGTTGGCAGCAGAGTGATGATAATCCTTACACTGGCGAGTATTACCTGGTGGGTGACCCTGATGTGGTTTCCGGTGCAACTGATGTGATGGCTCCGTGGCGTGCGTATTGGATGAAGGCGCTGCAGGAGTGCTATCTGTTAATTCCAGCTCCATAGGTAATGAGGAAAGGTTTGACTCGAAACTAGAGGTTAATTGTTATGTTGGATAAAGGACGGATTGTTTCTGCGTTTGTTGTGTTATTAGCGATCGCACTGATTGCAGGATGTGGAGGAGGTGGCGGCGGGTCTAGTTCCGGCGACAAAACTGCTCCCACAATATCCAGTGCTTCGGCGACTTCTCCGAGCAGCTCTTCAGGTGGCGATGTCACAATTACAGCGGTTGTCACAGACGATACGGCAGTTCAGTCGGTATCGGCGGTTGTCACGGATCCCGATGGAAATTCATCTTCGGCTCTGGCGATGAGTCTTAGTTCCGGCATCACATACGCCTACAGCGGCTATGATGCTGCTGAGAACGATAACACTTCTTCAGCAACCTATACAGTAGTTGTTTCGGCGACGGACTCGTCGGGGAACACATCTACAAAGTCTTGCACATTCACGGTACCGGGCGAGACTCCGCCCTCTCCGCCGTCATTTTAGCAATTCAACAAAGGCCGGGGCATCCCGGCCTTTCTTATTTTTACTTCCTTTCTTGCACTCCTCTCCATATTGCGCTATGCTATCAGTGTTATTGAACAGCTTAAGTATCGGTTAATACATGGGACATTACATCGGCTTATTTTTTGCAAACGGGGTGGTGATAGGCAGCATCTACGCGCTCGTGGCGCTTGGGTTCAACGTCATCTACTCGACGACCGGGATCATCAACTTTGCCCAGGGTGAGTTTGTGATGATCGGTGCTCTGACGACCGCCTGGAGTCTTGCATTTCTCAAGCTGGCCATGCCTCTGGCAATTCTGTTGGGGATCACTGTTGCGGCAGTAGTTGCCCTTATATCATATTTGATCGGTATACGGCCCGCCAGGGGTGCTTCTGCCGTAACATATATAATTCTGACAATCGCTCTTTCGATCGTACTCAAGTCAGCCTCATCATTTATATGGGGGACCGATCCCTACACTCTTCCCAAACTGATGCATGGTTCGGTCAAAATCGGCGCGGGTCAAATGGATATGCATTCTCTGCTGGTTATCCCGGTTGCAGGCGCGTGTATGCTTTTGCTCGTTGTGTTTTTCAGGTTTACGCGGCTGGGGATGAACATGCGCGCGTGTGCACAGAGCAGGGAGGGCGCAAAACTCTGCGGCATCAGCGTGGACACAGTTTCTGCGATGTCGTTTGCCTTGAGTGCGGCGCTTGCTGCAGTTGGCGGAGTGATGATAACGCCGATCCTGAGTATGCAGTTCGATGGCGGCACAATGATCGGCATCAAAGGCTTTTCCGCAGCAATCCTCGGCGGGTTGGGCAATCCAGTCGGTTGTGTGCTCGGCGGATTGATAATCGGGGTTCTGGAGCAGTTCATATGCTATTTCAGTTCGGGCTATAAAGACATCCTTGCGCTGGCGATTGTGGTCGTGCTGCTGCTCATCAAGCCCAGGGGGATTTTGTCGAGATGATGGGCAAATATCCTCGTCCCAAGCCGCTTTGGAAGATATATACTGGGCCGCTTGGGTTGGTCATGGCGGTAATTATTTTTCCCAAACTCCTGCCGGGTGATTATTCATACTTGCTCGATCTTGCTCAGCTTTGCGGGATATATGTAATTATCGTATGCGGCCTGACCTTGCTTATGGGCTACACCGGCCAGGTATCGCTCGGTCATGCCGGTTTCTATGCTCTCGGGGGATACATTCCCGCCGTGCTCATCAGGTCGCTGCACTGGCCGATGTGGTCGGCGATTCTGGCGGGAATCATTGGGACTGCATTGATATCATTTCTGATCGGCGGCTCAATCCTTCGACTCAAAGGCAACCATCTCGCTATGGCGACCCTGGCGATAGGCATTATAATCGGGGAGGGGATATCAAAGTTTCCAATCACGGGCGGCGCCGATGGAATACTGGGTCTTCCGCAGATCACATGTTTTGGTCTGGTCAAGGACAGCCTGGGCAAGTTCTATTTCATATGGGCTGTTGTCACAGTGTGCGTTGTCTGGGCGATCCAGCTTATTGAGTCTCCTCAAGGCCGCAGTCTCAGAGCCATAGAGGGTGACGAATCCGCCGCGTCATCGCTCGGCATCAACACGTTCACTCTCAAGGTCAAGGTGTTCACGGCTTCATGCGTGCTTGCAGCTATCGGGGGCATACTCTTTGCGTTTGTACAGTCGGGCGGCATGCTCCTGCCTGAAGAGTTCGGCCTGATGATGAACGTTCAGCTTATGATGATGGTAGTGATAGGCGGCATGGGCAGCATCTGGGGCAGCGTGGCCGGCGGAGTGATCTTGACTGCGCTGCATGAGATTATCAATCTTACAGGCACTGCGGCGGGCGCTGCCGATACATCGCGCATCGAGCACTTGGTTTTTGGTGTTATGCTTGGGCTGATTTTAATTTTATCGCCTTCGGGGATGATTCCGGGGCTTAAGAGGGCAGCTGCCCGTCTTGCGGGCTCTGTCAGGAGGCAGTGATGGCTGCTTTTGGAGGTGATGGTGATGTCTGATGGACCCTTTACGAGAGTAACAAACAAACCACTGATAACACCTGCGGATGTGCCCATAAAGGCGAATTCGGTGTTCAATCCAGGTGTAGTCGAGTATAAAGGGGAGACTCTCCTGCTGCTTCGCATAGAGGTGCGGCGCGGTATCTCCGAGATTCGAGTAGCAAGGAGTAGAAACGGCATAGACTCTTGGCGCTTTGACGACAAAGCTCTGCTGTGTCCTGACCAAGCTGAGTTTCCATATGAAGAGTGGGGCTGTGAAGACCCGCGAGTCACGCAGATCGCGCCGGACGAGTGGGTTATAGCCTACACGGCCTATTCCAGATATGGTCCGGCGGTCGCTCTTGCAAGGACAAAAGATTTCGTGAGTGTGGAAAGGCTCGGCACTGTCCTTCCTCCGACAAACAAAGACGCGTGCCTTTTTCCCGAGCAGTTCGACGGCCATTGGATAATGCTCCACAGGCCGGTCACCGGCGGTCAGGAGCACATATGGTATGCCAGTTCACCTGATGACATGGTCTATTGGAGTCAGCCGGGCGTGCTGATCCCTGAGCGCGGCGGTCCCTGGTGGGACGGTCTGAGGATAGGTGTCGGTGCGCCGCCCATAAAGACCGATCAGGGTTGGCTGATGATATATCACGGCGTAAAAGAGGCCGCAGGCCATCCTGTATATAGACTGGGACTGGCGCTGCTCGATCTGGAGAATCCGCGAAAGGTGCTTGCGAGAGCATCTGACTGGTGCTTTGGTCCCGAGGTCGATTATGAGCAGTATGGTCTGGTGCCGAACGTGGTTTTCACATGCGGGGCGCTCACGCACGGAGATGAGGTCTGGATGTATTATGGAGCAGCAGATACTGCAGTCGGCCTTGCAACGGCTAAGCTCTCTACACTGGTCGATTTTGTGTGGGAGCATGATTACCTGGATATGGTCGGCAGAAACAAGGGCATGGTGGAGTAGTTAGGAGGCAATCATTCAAAGCGCTGACCTTTGGATGTCTTTACGATAGAGTGAGCAGAATGCACAGAGCCTGCTCTTGGCTCTTCACTCTCAACTTTTCTTATGCTTGAATTGACTAACATAACTAAAGCATTTGGCGGCGTGCGTGCTGTGGACGACGTGAGCTTTTCTATTGACGAGGGTAGTCTGACGGCAATCATCGGTCCGAACGGGGCAGGCAAGACCACTCTGTTCAACCTGATTGCTGCGGCGATGCCTGCCGATGGGGGTCATATCAGCTTTATGGGCAAGAGGCTTCCACCCCTGCCGCACAAGGCTGCAAAACGAGGCATAGCTCGCACATTTCAAAATGTCCGGCTCTTTCATGAGATGACTCTGCTCGAGAACGTGCTTTGCGCATGGAACGAGGGTTCCTTTGTCGGCTGTTCCATATGGCCAGGCGGATATCGAGAGGACGAGCGCCTGCGTATGAAGCGGGCGAGTTATATACTGGAAGACATGGGTCTTGGTGATGATATGAATACGAGGGCGGGCGATCTACCTTTCGGCAGGCAGAGGCTTGCGGAGATTGCGAGGGCACTTGCACTTCGCCCAAAGCTGCTGCTTTTGGATGAACCTGCAGCCGGTCTCAACAGGACGGAAAGCGTGCAGCTTGCAAAGTTGATTCGCCATATCGTGAGCGGCGGGATTACCGTGCTGCTGGTCGAGCATGATATGCAGTTGGTTATGAAGTTGGCCGAGCGTGTAATAGTGCTCGACAGCGGAGCGCTAATCGCGGATGGCATGCCGTCCGAGGTCAGCAACAATCCGAGGGTCATCGAGGCCTATTTAGGGGCAAGCGAATGCTGAGGGCGGTAAATCTATGCGCAGGCTATGGCAAGTTGACGGTTATAAAGTCGATCTCGTTGAGCGTGCGCGCCAATGAAGTCGTAGCCCTGGTCGGCGGCAACGGGGCGGGCAAAAGCACTCTTTTGCGCAGCATCGCCGGGCTTGTAAGGGTCTCTGAGGGGCGCGTGATGCTGGCCGGGTCGAATATTGCTGGTCGACCCGCCGAGAAGATAGCGCGCATGGGGCTTGCTCTTGTTCCCGAAGGCAGAGCGCTGTTTGCGTCGATGACGATATATGAAAATCTCAAAGTCGGTGCAAACGCGGCTCGTGCATCACGCTCCGAGGTCAAAGACCGCTTCGATATGGTTTTCGATCTCTTTCCTGACCTCAAGAAACGTCTTTCCGGCAGGGCAGGCGAACTCAGCGGCGGCCAGCAGCAGATGCTTGCGCTGGGAAGGGCTTTGATGAGCAATCCGCGAATCTTATTGCTGGATGAACCGTCTACTGGGTTAGCTCCTGTACTGGTTGCGGAGTTGTTCGATAAAATCGCGGCTCTCAAAGAGCAGGGGATGACAATATTGCTTGCCGAGCAGAATATCCATAAGGCGCTTGATATCGCAGACAGGGGTTATGTCATCGAAAACGGCAGGATTATTCTGGAGGACACAGGGGATGCTCTGAAATCTTCCGAACGTATTCAAAAAGCATATCTGGGAGTATAAGACCAACTTACAATGAAAGGGTGAGAATGTAAATGAGGAATCTGGCGAAGGTAGTTGCATTAGTAATTGTGATCTCATTGCTGACTGCGGGCGTAGCCTATGCGGCAAAGGAGATCAAAATCGGCGGGTTGTTTGCTCTTTCGGGCAAGGCTGCGAACGTGGGCATAACAACCAAGCAGGTAGCCAATATGGTTATCGACGATATCAATCGCAAGGGCGGCATAAACGGCGCCAAGCTCAAGCTGGTTGTTGCGGACACTCGTTCCGAGCCGTCTCAGGCGGTTGTCGCACTGAAGAAGCTGATCGAGAGGGAGAAAGTCGCGGCTATTTGTGGTCCCACCACCACGGGTGAGATCATGGCGTGCATACCGACGATTGAGGCTGCAAAGATTCCGACAATTGCGTGTGTCGGCGGTGCGGCTCCGGTCACGCCTGTGAGGCCTTGGGTTTTCAAGAGTCCGCAGAAGAGTTCATCTGCTGTAGTAAGAATATTTCAATATCTAAAGAGCAAGAAAATCAACAAGATTGGCATTCTCTCAGCCACGGACAAGTTTGGCCAGGAAGGCGAAGAGCTTCTGAAGCAGCTTGCGCCAAGCTACAAGATGAAGATTGTTGCCCAGGAGCAGTTTGACCCCAATGATGCCGACACATCTGTTCAGATCGGTAAAATTGCCTCGAAGAAGCCGCAGGCGATGGTCGTATGGACGATTGGTCCCGGCGGCGCAGTCGTCGCAAAGAGCGCAAAGCAGCTCAAGGTGCCGTTTTTGGTCGTGCAGTGTCATGGCCAGCCCGACCCTATCTATCTCAAGCTCGCAGGCAAAGCCGCAAACGGGACGGTCATGCCCTCCACCAAGCTGATGGTGGCGAGCCAACTTCCGAACTCCGACCCGCAGAAGAAGGTTGAGCTTGCATTTGCCAAGGAATACAAAAAGAGGGGATACGGCGAGATCAGCACCCATTCCGGCTATGCATGGGATGCGATCCAGATAATTGCGAACGCCATGAAGAAAGTCGGCACCGATCCTGTCAAGTTGCGCAAGGCCATAGAAAACACAAAAGGATATGTCGGAGTTAGCGGCATATATAACATGTCAAAGAAGGATCACTGCGGGCTGGACAGTTCTTCTCTCGTGATGATCGAAGTCAAAAACGGAAAGTGGACGCTGATAAAATAGGCGCTAGATATTTAGTTACAGACAATTTATCCCTCCAGGAATCTTTCCTGGAGGGAAGTATGAGGTATACACAATGAACGGATACTGGAACGAAAAAGCAGAGACGATGTCGCGTGACGAACTGACGGCGCATCAGCTTACAAAGCTAAAAGAAACGGTGAAAACGGCATATGACCGAAGTCCATTTTACAAGGCCAAGATGGATGCGGCCGGCATCAAACCTGCAGATATCGAGATGCTGGAAGACATACGCAACTTGCCGTTGCTCGAGAAGAATGACTTTCGTGACCAGTATCCGCTCGGTATGCTTTGTGTGGACAGATCAGAGCTGCGCGAGATGCACATGAGTTCCGGCTCGACCGGTTCACCTATCGTCATGGCCTACAATCAGCACGATCTCGACCAGTGGGGCGAGTGTATGGCGCGCTGTTATTATATGGCCGGGCTGGTCAGCGGCGACACAATTCAGATCACGCCGTCGTTCGGCCTGTTCAATGGAGGTTTCGGTTTCTACCATGGCGGACGCACGTCCAATATGTTCATAATCCCCGCAGGTGCCGGCAACACCCCTCGTCAAATTAAGCTGATGAACGATTTCGGCGTCAAAGCGCTGATGGGTGTAGTAAGCTATGGCATCCGAATCATGGAGGTGCTGGAGGACCAAAAGACTGAGATACCGAGCCTCAAAGTCGGTATTTTTGGTGCGGAGACATTCAGCGACAAGATGCGCGAGAAGATCGAAAACGGCCTTGGCATCGAGGCATTTGATATATACGGAATGACCGAGACCGGCGGTGTTTCGACCACGGGAATGGACTGCCAGGCGCACAGCGGCATTCATGTCTGGGAAGACCAGTATATCTGTGAGATAATCGACCCGACGACCGGCAATGCAGTTCCAGACGGCGAGTTCGGCGAGGTAGTCTTTACGTCGCTCAACCGCCAGGCCATACCGATTATCCGCTATAAGACAGGCGACCTTACCCGCATCCTCACGCGCCAGAAGTGCGAATGCGGCAGAACGTCACTTCGTCTTGACCGTATCACAGGCCGCCGGGACGACATGCTCATCGTAAAGGGTGTCAACTTCTTCCCCAAGCAGGTCGAGCAGGCTCTCATGGAAATTCCTGGCGTCTGCAGCAACTATCAGATCATTATCGAGGAGAAAGACGGCGTCAAGGACGTCCGCATCAATGTAGAGGCGGAAGAGGGCGTGACGGGCTTCGTGGTTGAAAAGAAGCTCAAGGAAGTCCTGGGTTTCAGCCCCAAGGGTGATGTGTATAAGCCGGGCACTCTGCCTCGCAATGAGGGCAAAGCGGTTCGTGTGCTGTATGAAAATAACGATACCAAGAAGTGTTGAGGTCCGGCAAGCAGTTCATTACGAGCACGAGTGATCGCATACCGTCATTCCGAGCTATAATCCGAGTTGCAGTTCAAATTTTCATAATGTAGCTGCAATTCGGATTAGTCGAGGAATCTCCTTTTCATCGACAGAGAGGGATCACGGCAAACTGTGGACACATCGCGAAATGTAAGCAATGACAGCCATAATTCCCTGCACAAGTGAATATGACGACTATCTTCGCGACGAATCACGCCTCATCGGCAGTGCCGAGGCGATAGTATTTCCTACAAGCGAGCAGGAAGTGATCGAAGCCGTTAAATATGCTCGCGAACATAATATGTCCATCACCACCCAAGGCGCTCGGACAGGTATTGTAGCGGGCGCAGTGCCCAATGGCGGTCTGGTAATAAATCTCAGCCGGATGAAATCCATTTGTGGTATTCATTTGGATGAGAAAACCGGCGAGGGGAGTATTGTAGTCCAACCCGGCACGCTGCTTGCTGAGGTTCGTGATGTGGCTGCAAAGCAAAATCTCTTCTTTCCACCCGACCCCACAGAGACATCGGCTTCGATAGGCGGCATGGTAGCTTCCAATGCATCAGGAGCGCTGACTTTCCACTACGGTCCCACGCGAAACTGGGTCGAGTCCCTGCGCATAGTGCTTGCCGATGGTGATACGATAAGCCTGCTGCGCGGTGAATGCATAGCCAGGGGGCGTTCTTTTTCCATTACAACCACTTCCGGGCGAGTCATTTCAGGCGATCTGCCGGATTACACTCAGCCGGATGTCAAAAGCGCTGCGGGCTATTATGTCTCCGACGATATGGACCTTATCGATTTGATGATCGGTATGGAGGGCACACTCGGCATTATTACGGAAATATGGTTGAAGCTGATACCTGCTCCGCGTGCGATCAATGCTTTGACTGTCTTTTTGCCTTCGGAGGAGGCGGCACTTAAGTCTGTGAGAATCCTGCGTGGTGAGAGTGTCGATAACTTTGACCCGATCTCATTTAAGCCTGTCGGGATAGAGTATTTCAACTCCGATGCGCTTAACCTGCTTAGGCGCATGAAAGGCGAAAATTCGGCATTTGAGAAGATACCTGCACTAAAGCCTGGTTTTCACACAGCCGTCTATGCCGAGTTTCATGGGTCGAGCGATGAGGAACTTGAAGAAGCTGTAATGGCTGCGATGGAGCCTCTTGCAGAGCTTGGAGCCAGTGATGAAGATGCCTGGTTTGCCACCACGCTGCGCGAACTCGAACCAATCAAGGCTTTCCGTCATGCAGTACCGGAGGCAGTGAACCTGCTCATAGACAAGCGCAAGCACCGGTGCCCGGATATTACCAAACTCGGCACCGATATGTCAGTGCCGGATGAATATCTTGAAGATGTCATCGCCATGTATAATCATGACTTGAAAAAAAGCGGGCTGGAGTCGGTGATCTTCGGCCATATAGGCAACAACCATGTCCATGTCAATATTCTCCCTAGGGATATGGATGATTATAGCTGCGGCAAGTCGCTGTATATGGACTGGGCAAAGCGGGTGGTGGAATTGGGCGGTTCTGTATCAGCCGAGCATGGCATCGGCAAGATCAAGGCTCCGTTTTTGAGGATGATGTATGGCGATGAGGGCATCTCTCAGATGCGCTCTCTACGGTCTCTTTTCGACCCGGAACTGATGCTGAACAGAGGAAACCTCTTTTAACTCGACTGCTTTATCGGGAAAAAGATGTCAATGTTTTCCTGGTTGAACCGCTTTTGAAGCGCCTTCATATATTCATGCTGCAGCAGATATTGCGCGTCCACATCGGTTGCCCTGAAGACCACAACAAACGTGATGCTTGATTCAATAAACTCTTTGAACCGCAGCACTGGAGGAAACGACATATCGCCTCCGGGAAAAGACTTGAGCACCTCGTTGGCAGCTTCGATTGCTGCTTTTTCCACACGTTCGAGGTTATTCTTGTTGTCGACTCCTGCGTAAGTGTAGATGCTCAGCACTGGGTTTGGCAAAGTCATATTTGTTATGACGGACTGTATCAACTTTGCGTTTGGGATGAGGGCCAGGTTGTTGGAGGCGAGCCGGACCTGAGTGTTGCGCCAGCCCACCGTCTCCACAAAACCTTCCTGACCACTGTCGAGCTTGATATAATCACCCAGCCGCACCGTCCGGTCCACAACCAGATAAAAACCCGCAAATAGATTTGCAATTGTATCCTGCAAAGCCAGGCCGACAGCCAAACCGGCTATACCCAGGCTTGCGACCAGTGCGGTCACCTTTACCCCCATCATCGCCAGTATCTGCACAGCACCTATGATCCAGACAATGAGGATAGCCAGCTTCCTGAACATGGAGAGCTGCGATTTTTTGTCCACGCCTGTTCCGACATACCATCGAATCGCGAGGTTGATAATGCTGGTGATCGCCACAAGCACGACCACAGCAGTCACAGCGTCGAAGATCGAGTTATACTTAACGATATAATCGGCGACCTGGTCGACCTGGAGCAGCGCAATATATATACCAGCCAGCAGGATTAAGATAGATGCGGGTTGCCTCATGGCTCGCAGCAGATCACCAGTAAGGTTCGAGTTTTTCTGGTCGAACCTGTCTGCCAGTGTTGCCAGCACGATCCGCACCGCAATCACAATCCCTGCCGTGACGACCAGTATCACTGCCGCTTCGATAATATCTCTAACCAACCCGGACATACCTCACCTCCAAATCAACCTCCGCCATTATAACTCAAACCCATCGCTTTCATGCAAATTTGTGCTGCTGCTCGTGCCGCGGAGGACTTCATTCCCGGATTGGGTAAGTGGTGAGAAGTAATAGAACCTCGGTGGCGATAACCGAGTCGCCGCCGCAAAGAGAAAGTCAGGAGTAGAAATTGCCGCAGCGGTTACGCCTTGGCCTGTCAAGCAGCGCCTTTATTTATCTGATGCCCAGAGAGATCGTCGAGTGCATGGGACCTATGAGAGTGCTCGATGACAGGCAAAATAAGATCATGATCGACTTCACTCGCCGGATGATGGATGCCATAAACAGTTCTGATGTTGCCGCCCTTGAGTGCTATCACTCAATGATATGGGACTCCGACAAGGTTCTTGAGCCGATACTGGAGAGTCAGAACATCGAGTTCTGGTCAGTCCACGCTCCGTATGGCCGCTTGCTGGATTCTTCCTCGCCCGACCCCGATATACGCGATGCCGCATTCAAAGCCTGCTGCTCGGGAATTAACGTCGCTAATAGATTAGGTGCGAAAGTGGTCGTTGTGCATCCAGGATCGAAATCCGATTATGAAATGCCCCATTTCGAGAGGCTCAAGCTGGTACCGGAAGTGATGGCAAAAGTCGCCGATTATGCCGCAGAGTATGATATAAAGATCGCAGTCGAGCCTCTTCCAAATGACGAGGTGGGCTGCACTCTCGAAGAAGTCTTGTGGATACTGGACGAGATCGACAGGCCGAACGCAGGCGTCAATTTCGATGTCAACCACCTATTTCCCGCTGTAGCCATACCCGGCATGATCAAAAAGGCAGGCAAGCGTATATTCAGCACGCACATATCCGATCAGGACGACCATGAGCGCCACTGGCTTCCGTTTGAGGGCAAGCTCGACTGGGGCGCAGTCCTCGAAGCGTTCATAGAGATCGGCTATCAGGGTCCCCTGATCTATGAGACCCACATAAAGAATGTCCAAACTCCCAGACAGGCTGTTCAGTTAGTGGTTGATAATTACAACCGGCTGATAAAGTTGCCTGTGGGACAGAGCATCCGTTGAAGCCATGTCCATATCCGCGAACAATCCAGCCCAAGACAACTCATCCCGACTGAGCCGGATATTCGAGGCGAAGCGGGTCCTGTTCATAGGCGCGCACCCGGATGATATCGAGTTCTACTGCGGTGGGCTGGTCCACATGCTCGGCAAGAACGGCACACAAATCACATTCGCGATAGCCACTCGCGGAGGCAAAGGGCATAATGGCTGGATGAAGAAACGGCTTGAAAAGCTGAGGACAACCCATCAGTTCCGTTCCGCAGCCATTCTCGGCGGCGTTGACGTGGTATTTTGTGATTATCCCGATAAGTCTCTTGCCAGTCACATAGATGCCTATGCTTCCGATCTCAAAACACTCATAAAGAGCACCGATCCGGACATTATATTTTCCTGGGACCCCGACTATATCTACAATCCTCACCCGGATCACCAGGCCTCCGCCGATGCAGGCGCTTTAGCGTCGGCAGGCCGCCATATCTTCTACTACGGCACTCGTGAACCCGATCTATGGGTAGGTTTTGATGAAGATGTATATAGTGTCAAGCTCAAATCACTGCGTGCGCACCGCACCGAGACTCCGTGGTATTACTGGCTGCTGATCCGAGGGGCATTTATTAAGAAGCTCATTGGCGAGGGAGCAAAGGTCAGCCGGCCCTACGCCGAGACTCTGCGAAGCTACTAACCTGCATTATTCACGAGGAACGTGAATAATGCTCTCAGAGACCCGGATTATGCGATATGCGCATAATCCGCGCTAAACAAGCAGACGAACTTCCAATCCATCCATCCAACAGCAACTTGACGCCTGCATGTCACAATCATGCCATTATATGCGTAACTATTAGCCATATTGTGGCAATTAGTGAAATTGCAGTTGCGCTAATTATGAATCATGGAGTAATATATGCATGTGCTAAGGCATGCATGTGATCGATATCGTATCGGTCATGCAGAATTAAAGGATTATGGAGAATATAGGATGGTTGTATTCAAATGGATTCGCAATGCTGCTTTTTTGGCCATATCAATTTCCCTTCCTTTGAGCGCGCAGGCATATAATCCTCTCAGCTCAATAAGCGACTACAACGCGCTTATATTCGGCAATGCTCAGGCAGCGGGCGGCGGCACGGAGGGTCGCATGGCAGTCGGCGGTGACCTATTGGCGAAATGGTACGGCGTGGGCACTTCATTGACCCCGGATGCCTCCAGCTACAGTCTCATAGTTGGTGAAGACTTGAATGCAGAGGGAGCTTGGCAGGTCTATAACGGAAACACGGCCTATGGGGGTGAGCTTATCTCCTCGCCTTCGACCTCTTCGTCATATACGATCTCAAATAATTCAGATGTCCTCGACTTCGAGTCATTGTTGACCGGCATGCAGTCTACTTCAGACAATCTGACCAGCCTTACGAGCAGCGGCACTTTTGTCTATGACGGCTACAGCACTGTAACCCTCACAGGCACCAGCGACACGCTGAATGTCTTCAACCTGACGGATGAACAGGCGACAGTCTGGTCAAATGTCAGCTCACACGTAATCAGCGCCCCTGCTGGCTCCACAGTCATAGTCAATGTCGGCGGTGAAACCTGCACCCTAAGTTATGGCATGACCCTCAATGGGATCGACTGCACCCATGTGCTGTTCAACTATTATGATGCATCATCACTCACTATCAATTCCATGTCTTTGCAGGGCAGCCTGCTTGCTCCAGATGCCGCACTCACTCTCAACTATGGGGGCATAAACGGCATCACAGTGGCGGGCAGTTCAACTCAGAACAGCAGTTCATTCCGCAGCTATGCGTTCGATGGGGACGTGCCAATGGTGCCCGAGCCGAGCACGCTTGCCGTATGTCTTACAGGTCTGGGTCTTGCAATCCCTCTCATACGAAGAAGACTATGCTGATTCCCGATCTCAAGTGAGGTAGTTTCCATCGAGTACGAGCCATGAGTGATGCCTCCCCGGATTGTTTCCGGGAAGGCATTTTCCAGTTCGATGTCCATCGGGACACAGCAATAGGCTAAAATATCTAATCGCCAGTTTGACTAGTCGACCACCACTGCTGCCATTTTTCCCGATCCTGACCAAAGTCCTGTCCGGTAATCTTCTTTAGAGAATAGGGACCTGCCTGAATCAGCGCATTGACATGGGCAGAGACAGAGATTGCCTGTGCATCAATTTCGATCTTTTCGACTTTTGCATAGCTTCCGTATTGCTCGGCCATGTCGGATTTCACAGTGCTGTCCACTTTCGCGCTGAGAATTCTGCGCTCTTTCTTTTTGTCCTTGGCACTGAAAATAGCGTTGGCAAGGCCTGATCCTAATGCGGCTCCAATTCCTCCCGCTAATATTGCTGCCGGGCTTGCGCCTGCCATCACCGGCACCGGCGTCCTCGTTGTTCGCGGCGTATACCCACCACCCTGATTCCCTTTTTTCGAGTCCGGCGTATTCCTATTAGGCTTTGTCAGCACATATGAGATGCTGCGTCCTGAGCCATAAGAAGTCATGTCATATCTGTAATCAGCGACCGCCTTAAAGTCATTTGCCTCACAAGTCTGAGCTATTTTAGGCACCGCACCCATAGCCATAGGTCCCATTGCACCTAGTGTGATGACTGCCTGGATGTTTGATGGGTTCTTTGCCTCCTCAACAATCTCAACAAGCGCATTCACGGCGTCATCGGGTGCAATTTTTGCCAGACAATTACCTGCGTGTTCCAACACATCCAGACTATTGCTCATTTTTACTGCGTCGATGACGCTCTGAAATGCCTTTGCATCGCCGATCTTGGCCAATGCATCCATTGCAGGGACAAGGACATTTGGATCATTGCCACTGACTGCCTGCATCAGAAAATCGGTAGAACTTGAGTCACATACCGCAACCAGTGACTCAGCCGCAGCATCCCTGACTTGGGAGTTTTTGTCATTAAGAGAGGAGATTAGCGGCTCTACTGATTTTGAATCGCCTATAACTCCCAGTCCCCCGGCTCCCTGTTCTCTAACATTTGGATCCTTATCTTTCAGCGCGTTTATAAGGACATCCTGAGCTCGTTTGTCGCCGATTGCTACCAATGCGGATATTGCGCAGATTCGGTCATTTGCATCTTTGTTCTTTGTCAGCTTGATGAGCGGCTCCACTGCGCGCGGGTCGTTAAAGGAACCAAGCGTGTAGATGGTCTTGATCCGCACTGCCGCATCTTTGTCTTTCAAAGTTGCAATCAAGGGCTCCACCGCACTATCGTTTTTTAGCGAACCGAGTGCTGAAACCGCTGCGAGCCGTGTTGTAGAATCCTTATCTTTGAGTGTTGCAATCAATGGTTCCACAGCACGCACGTCTTTAAGCGACTCAAGTGATGAAACCACTGCTGCTCGGGTAGATGCATCCTTATCATTTAGCGCTGCTATCAGGGGTTCAACTGCTTGGGGGTCTCCGATGTCACCGAGTGCTTTCGCGGCTGCGGAACGTATATCCTTGTTTTTGTCTTTCAGCAAGTCGACCAAAGATGCAATTGCCCGTGGGTCTTTTGCATAACCAAGCGCACGCACCGCCATTTTACGTGCATCTGTGTTTTTGTCACTGAGTTTTGCAATAAGTGAATCGACAACTCCCTGGTCTTTTGCCACAATAATCTGGCAGATATCTCCATTGTCATTGTTTGCAGCGCTTTCTATTGGAGTAACGCCCTTTTTTGATGCTGCTTTGGGGTCAGCACCTTTGTCAAGCAGCAGTTGCACAAGTTCCTTGTTGCCATTTGATGCAGCAATGTGCAGTGCAGTCAGATTATATTGCTTTTCATTAGCATTAACATCGGCGCCTTTGTCAATAAGTAAAGTGACGACATCCACGCTGCCTCCGATAACAGCCATATAAAGTGGGGTGTAGTCATCGGAGAATTTGGCATTAACATCCGCGCCTTGTGAAATAAGGTAATCGGCAACCGCCAGATGGCCTTTCCATGCGGCGCAGACGAGAGGAGTTCCGTCCGACTTGCTCATGGAATCTACCAATGAAGGCTCTTTTTCAATAAGTGTACGAACACTGTCGAGGTTTCCTTCTTTGGCTGCATCGTGAATTGCTCCTCCCCAAGCTGAACTCAACATGCCGAGGGTAAGTGCCGTGCATACGGCAAGCATAACGCAAAAATGTTTGTTCATAGTTTTCTCTTCCTTCATTAATCAGAATTGAATTATCAATCATCCGTGCGACACACGGCATTACAGTAAATACTGTACATATTTACTGATGTCCTTCTTTGTGCACAAACTGACTCAATTTGCATGCATGCACTATAATGATGACCGCGAAAGGCGGGCAGTCAGAGATATTTATTCTGGCTGACGAGTTGTATGGACTATGAAATGAAATTCAGGGGGCTAGAGGGTTGCAACGTGTTATTCGAGTGTGTTTACTCTGTTATGTGGAGCGCTGCGTTTTCAACAGCCTCTAGGCTTCTACATTGCAAATATCGGCGTCGAGGCAAGACGTTCATGGGGCGAGGACTCTGTGGATATTGGCGGGACTTCAACCGATATTAGTTGGGTCTGGTAACAGCACGATCAATTACCGATCTCGGGAAACCACAGTCCGATCTCATATGCGGCAGTCTCCGGTGAGTCCGAGCCGTGTATGAGGTTTTCGCGAGTGCTTATAGTAAGGTCTCCCCGGATTGTTCCCGGGGAGGCATTTTCTGGCTTTGTAGCGCCCATAATGTTTCGCATCAGGGCGATCGCATTTTCGCCTTCGACCACCATCGCCACCACCGGTCCCGATGTAATGAAGTCCACCACAGCCTCGAAGAAGTCTTTTCCTTCATGGACGGCATAGTGTTTCCTTGCAAGTTCACGTGATGGGACGAGCATCTCCATAGCAGCGATAGTGAAGTTGCGCCGCTCTATCCGGCCTATTATCTCACCGATGAGCTTTCTAGCGACCCCATCGGGCTTAATCATTATGAATGTTCTTTCGGCCATCAATCACCGGCTCCTATATAGACTCCCACTTTCACGCTGCCATGTCCCGATATCTTTACTCCCGGCGGCACCCTCAGGTCAACATCGCGAGTAATTGTCTCGCTTACTCCTTCGATCGAGACTCTGTCCGTGGTAATTGTGCTTATGCCTGCCAATGTGCTTGGTTTACCCATAAGAGTCACCGATGCCGGAACGGTCGTCACACGATTGACTTTAGCCGGATATTTTGGTTCACCCTGGACGTTAGGGCTGACTATCACTGTTTTAGTTGCAGGCACTTCCACCAGTTCGATTTTTAGCCTCACTTTTTCAGGCGAAAGAGCTATGTCTTCCACCTTACTTCCGCTTGAATCGAGAGGTGTCAGGGCAAAATAATCATCTATGGACTGATCGGAGAACTGATTCGGCAGGGTGAGCACAACTCTCTTTACTTGCGATACCTGGGTGCTTTTTCCCGATACCGAGACGCTTCCCGGCGCCAGTTCCGGGTTAGAGTATGAGTAACCAAGCGGCGGAGCAGTAGGGAACTTTACCTCAACCGGCAGTCTTTTGCCGCTGAGAGCCTCTATGTGCACTTTGACGGTTTTGGGGTTCACCTTGACGTCGAGTTTGTCCAAATCCGCCGATGCCACCCCAAATATGTTTGCTTTTATCTTGAGTGTTTTTTCGATCTTTCCAAAACTCGGCTTTGCGGAACTCAGGTCCACTACTGCGGTCACTCTTTGTATTGAGTCTGTAATGGATTTGAGGCCGCTTATCGTCACGCTTGCTTCGTCCAGACTGACATCTGCCACATATCCCTTAGCGATGTTGATGGATGAAATCGGAACATTATAAGTCTTTCGTGCTCTCGGGTTCTGTTCGGCATTTACATACATAAACAGGCCGACAGCCACGCCGAGGGCAAGCAGTTTATAAAAGAGATTGTGTTGGATCATCTCAGTCTGGACCTGGCCTTCCTGATGGTGCCGTTAACTCTGCGTGCGAAATCCGACCTGTTTCTTTTTTCGTCAGCGATCCCAGAAAGGTTTTTAAGTCTGCGTGTAAGTGATTCTTCATTCAAGCCGCGGTGGAGTTTCCCTTCGAGCGCAAGTGAGATTGTGCCCGTCTCTTCCGAGACCACCACCACAGCGGCGTCGCTTTCTTCAGCAACACCGAGTGCAGCCTTGTGCCGGGTATGTATCATCGTTCCTACGTGGGCGCTTTCACTCAGTGGAAGTGTGCATCCGGCGGCGATAATTCTGTTGCTTCGAATAATGACCGCGCCATCGTGTAGAGGGCTGCCGGGGTTAAAGATAGAGCCTATCAACCCCTCGCTTGCCTGTGCATCCAGACGAGTGCCGGTAGCGGCAATATCGTCGAGTGAGCTTTCACGTTCTATGACAATTAGTGCACCGATCTGTCTATCGGACATCCTGCATGTCGATTTCACAATCACCTCGACAAGTGATGAGCGGTCTTCTTCATCCAACACGCCCAGTCCCGACCCCCATCCGGCGAACCTGCCCATGTTTTCGAGCGCATGGCGAAGCTCAGGCAGGAAAAGGATAACAATCGCGACCGGTCCCAAAGGCAGGAATGAGCGCAGTAAATAGTTGAGGGTCTGAAGATGAAGCCAATCGGTTATCGGAACGAGAAATAGGAAGAGCAGCAGTCCCCAGATGATATGCCATGCCCGGCTGCGTTTGGACAGCATAATCAGCCAGTAAACAAGCGCGGCCACGAATATGATGTCAAAAAATGTTGAAATAATGTTGGTCCACCCCGCAGCCGCGAGGTCTTTAAGCCATGCCCCTAAGAAGTCCAATTTACCTTGTCCGATGAGTCAGTTGCCTGTTGTGTCCGCTCTAATATTACACTGTAAGTATAACATCCGCACACTAATGTGGTCAATATTTCTTCGTAAATTAGTGTCAAAAAATTAATGTGTTCAGGCCGTTTCACAGATGAATATTTTGAATGCCGCAGATAAGCATTAAGAGCAGTGATGCTGCGCAGGTCCAAGAAAAATCACTCAGTACTCACTTATTTCGAGGTCTACTCTTCGGGTCTGCCGGCAGTGTGCCCGCCTTGATCTCGACAATATTGCTGACCCCGTCCTTATCGGCGTCTTTCCTTTCAATGGCCTTAAGGCTGCTGGGTTCAACCTTGGCTTTTTCAAGCATCTTGCCATAGCAGTTGAGTCCATCTGTCCCTGCGGGCGTTGTGTGGCAGAGTGCGCACTTTGCTTTAGTGATAGCGCTGTTGGGCTTGGGGTTATAGAGATCGTTAAATGTTTTGACCCACGTCAGGGTGGCTGACGCTCCTGTGCAGAGCGCGACCACCAACACCACCAGGAAAATAATTCTCATAAATCTCAATATGAGTCCTCCACGATTTGGGCATTACCCAAAAAGCATGGAACTATAACTATGTCTGCTTATCCTTGACACCAGGAATACCTATATATAGAATAGCCATGAAAGAGTGAATAAATCAAGGGGAGTAAATGGGAAAAGGCTAAGCGGCTTTTTCCCTTTTTAAAGTTATGTGTGTCTGTATCCGCAGGACAACCGGTATTATTTTGATTGTTGTCTTGTCTTTAATCCTGGCCGGATCGGCGTTGGCAGAGTTCAAGCCGAGGGTGGGTATTGCGAACGCAACGGTCACCATCAACGACCTGCCTGTAGTAAAGTTCAAGGTTGGCAACGGCTCTCTCACTTCCGCCAGGAGGGCTGAAATTACAGCAGGGCGTCTGATCCAACTGGTAAAGTCTGGGGTTGATCCGAAGAGTCTGTATGCAAAGGGCGATAAATCTCAGGGTCGAGTATATTCTGGCGACACAATGATCTGCATCGCCACATCCTCCGATGCAAAGGCAAATCGCACGGATGCCTTATCGCTTGCAGTCTCCTGGGCATCCAATATCAAATCTCTGCTTTTGATGCCTGCAGTTGTGCTCAGCGACAGGCGGCTGACCGTGCCTTTGGGTGAAAACAGAATTGTCTCAGTTGGTGGAGCCGCTATCGGCAAGATTACCGCCAGTTCTCAGGACATGAATACCGCATCGGCCATGGCAGTGACGGGCTCGCGTTGTGTTCAGGTAACAGGCCGAAAGCTCGGCGACACAGTCATTGATGTAAGTGTCGACGGCGAGAAAGCAAGTTTGCCTGTAAGTGTAAAAAAGTATGCAGGCTATATTTCAGGCAGGGCTGTTGCGGAGGTGACGGGCAATCCCTGTCCGGCTTCAACCGTCTGCTATGCCGTCAGACAGGCCATTACCCGCAATATCATGGTCGAACCTGGAGCAAGATTGGAGCTTGGCTCGGTCGACTGCCGTGGTGATGCGCTTCCCACAGCCAGGGAACGAACCGCTAAAGTCGACGTCCGCATCAGTGGTCCTGGTTATATTCCATTAAGTACAAAAGCGGATGTCAGTGTTCACAATATCGCGATGCGCCGCAGCGAAGTGAGTCAGCTCTTCTATAGCAATGATCCCGAGCGCCTGCTCAAATATCAGGTGCTCTTTGCCGGCAAACTGACGGACAACAAGCCGACCAGGGTGCTTTTCCATCACCAAAACGCCATGGGCAAGAATGTCCATTTTCTGGTGGATGTGATAAACCCGAACCTTACTCCGATCAGAATCAAAGTTGCACGAGCCGTATCCAGTCCCATCACCGACACAGTGCTTGTCGGGTATCAGGCGAGTTCTTCATTTTTGAAGGATGACCGCAGTGATGTCAGTGTAATAGAGACCATACCGCCCGAGTCTCGCCTGGTGCTTGTCTCGGATATGCTCGGTCATCTTGACACCACCAGCGGCATATTACAGATCACCCAGATAGACGGCGGCGAGTCTTATATCAGGATCGTTGCCAATCCGCCTGGTCTCGATAACGTTGCGGCGGGTGATATAGCCTCGGCGCCGAACCCTCTTGTCCTGACAATGAGCGAGCATATCTATCCTCTTCCGGTCCTTGATGTAAATGCAGACTATGTAGTGGGCAAACGGTGGGCGTTCATTCCAATCGGCAAGCATGCCTTAACGGATGCCACCGAACAGAAGAAGCTCTACGGCAATTATGGTGTAACGTACCAGATTGACGTTAAGGTAACGAATCCGACCGATACTACAAAAAAAGTGACAGTGGTGTTCGATCCGAGTGCGGGACTCGCATCCGGGGTATTTATTATTGACGGAGAGTTCGTATCGACGAAGTATATCAAGCCGCCGTCAGAATTTTCGCTAAAGTCATATCGGCTCAGGCCGGGCGAAGTGAGGTATGTAAGAATAGTGACTCTGCCGGTGGCGGGATCGAACTACCCCGCAACTCTTGTGGTGAGGTCATAACGACCGGGATTCCATATGCCCGGTCGTTTGGGCATATGCAAAATGCGTTACATACTTATATTGATAGGGATATCGCTTATGTGGGTTCAGCCGGGCGCTGCGGCGAACAGCAATTTAAGTGCAATATGCAGGCAGAGACACCTGCAGGGTCGAATAATCTGGTTTGATGCCGAGGCCAACCTCCGGCACTTGTCCAGTCGCAAAGGTGTTGCTGAGACCGTCCGAAGGTGCCGAGACGCCAACATCAATACCATCATTGTGGACGTGAAACCCCTTTCGGGTCTAGTGCTTTACAGGAGCAGGATAGCTCCTCGCCTGACCAGTCTCGATGGGGCCGCATATCCGCGAGACTATGATCTGCTCAAAGCCGTTGTCGATGAAGGTCACAAAGCAGGTATAGCAGTCCATGCTTCCATAAATGTATTTTCAGAGGGCTCACAGAAAGCAGGCGGTGGTCCTGCATTAAGGAACCGCGACTGGCAGTGCGTTCAATACGATATGGATCGTGCTGTCTGCACCAGCGACGGCCAAAGCAGGCAGCTCCATTCAGCCGACGGTCCATATCCTGGGAATATATGTGCTTACGGTTCCAATTCAGCTCTAGCCGGTGATCTTCCACCGGACACCACCTATGTAAGAGTATCTGGCGACGGCCAGGCCAGCCGTCCCGAGCAGATTACGGGACGCGCTCATCTTGCTGCGCCGGATGGTGGGTTTATCCTGTTGGCAGACAAGGAAGCCGGCGCATGGCTTAAGCATGCAGCCGAAAGCGGCGCAAAATTTACTCTCAAAGGCGAGGCCGCCATGCGCCGTGTCAGCGAGACGGATAACGTCCACCATGCGGTATTTGTAAACCCATGCAACCCGGATGTGCAGGCATATGAGCTGAGTATTGTGCGTGAGATAGTTGAGCACTACGATGTAGACGGCATCGTACTCGACCGCATGCGCTACCCAAATATCTACACTGACTTCAGTGATGTCACCCGCAAACAGTTCGAGAGCTTCATTGGTCGAAAAGTCAGCAAGTGGCCCGAGGATGTTTTTGCCAGACCGCTTGCTCCCGGAGATATCGAGCGGGGACCACTGTTCAAGGAATGGCTGAAGTTCAGAGCACAGGTAATTCGCGATTTTCTTGCTCAGGTCAGGCACACAGTCAAGTCCATCAGGCGCGGAGTCCGGCTCGGTGTATATGTAGGCTCGTGGTATCCGGTCTATTTTGACGTGGGTGTAAACTGGGGCAGTCCGAGTCACAGCGCACCTGATCTGGACTGGTGGCCGGACGGCTATGAAGAGACCGGCTATGCCGATCTCGCGGACTATATATGCACTGGCTGTTATTACACATACCCCACTCGCAGGGAAGCCCAGGCCAGGGGCGAGGAAGACTGGAAGAGCGTCGAGGCGGCTGCTGAAGAGTCAATGAATGCAATAAAGGACGAGACTTTCGTCTATGGCAGTCTATATCTGCGCCAGTATAACGGCCGCCCGGACAAGTTTCTAAAGGCGGTCAGGCAGTGTCTCGCCAAGACTCAGGGCTGCATGCTTTTCGATCTTGTGTATGTTCGCGATTACGACTGGTGGTCGGTGCTCAAGCAGGCATTTCCAAAGCCGATGAATGCTCCACATGAAGCTCCGGCACTGCTTTCGCAATCACGAAACAGCAGGTCCACCGGCAGCTAATGTTTCTTTTCCAGTTGGAATGAGTCGGCGTGAGATGAATATAGTTAGTCATTCGGGCTGGATATCCGATCCAGCCCGAAAAACTATACGCTTTGCCAAGCAGCAATAATAATGCTTTTAGTTTTTGGAGGAGAAAGTGATGGAAATGTATTTCTGCGTGCGAATCGTGCTCACAATGCTTGCCGTATGCAGCAATGTTTGCACAGCAGTGCGCTCGACAGACGAACCCTCGATGGCCGTGGTGGTCGAGCCCGGCACATATCAGGCTCAATGTGGTGACATCGAAGTGCCGACTGCTGTCACACTCAGAATGGATACTCCTGAGCGAAAAGATGTGCATTCAGAAGAGCATGTTTTGTCGGATGACCCTGCAGGCTCATTTGCCGGGGGCACTTTTCTCGATCTCACATGCGGTCCAGTAGACAGATATACGCGCCTGCCGTATGCAATCATTCCAGAGTCCGTCAAAGTGCATTCTGAAAAGGCTGGTGGCATCCTGTATAAAGAGGAAATGGACTATATGCTCGATCACGACTGGGGAGGCATTTCACGAGTAAGCACCAGCAGCATTCCCAAAGGGGCAAAGGTATACATAGACTATGCAGTCACCGATGAGCGGCTGGATATCGTGCAGATTTCTCAGACCGGCGAGCTTGCCGTCAAGAAGGGAATATCAGCACCTGTTTGCCCCGCTCTTCCCGATGCCGACAATGGCTGGAAGGCGCTCGACAGCATTTATGTCACCCATCGTACTACGGTAATAGAACCGAGCAATATCTATCCCATGCCGGCAAAAAACGCTTCATGGAGAGATTATATCAATGTCAGCGGCGGCAATTATCTGAACCATACAAAGAGTCTTCTGCATGAGGGAAAGCCCGTTACCATAGTCTGCTGGGGCGACAGTGTCACACAGGGCTGTTCACCGAGTGTTCATTCCAAGTGTTATGTCGAGCTGTTTCGCGCGTCGCTTAAGGATGCATATCCAAACTCAGAGATAAATCTGAGGAACGCTGGTATAGGCGGTACGACCACTGATTCGAGGAGGGACGGCTACGATGAAGAGGTCCTTTCGTATAATCCTGATCTGATCACCGTCGAGTTCGTGAATGATGTCCATATGCCGGAGAAGATAGCATCGAATTGGAGTGAGTTCATCGAGCGTGCAAGGCAAAGCAACCCGAATGTAGAGTTTATCCTGCTAACTCCTCACTTTATGACACATTCCTGGAACGCCAACTTTGAGAAAGCCGCCGCCGCAATGCGTCAGGCAGCCGTCGATAATCAAGTAGCTCTGGGTGATACGGCACACATATGGGCTAACCTCAGGTCGCTGGGAATCCCTTATGAGACTCTTCTAGCAAATGGCATAAATCATCCAAATGATCTGGGTCATGAGTTTTTCGCTGCCACACTGATGGAGTTATTGGCTTCTGATTGAAATGGATTAATCGGCACGAAGTAAAATTTGACGCTGAGCGATTAAGAGGTTATTATAAAGAGTCGAGCCATCGGTATATGGAGTTTCACCGGCGAATGTTCTGCCGGACAATTTTTGGGATACAGTCGGTAATGCATATACTGATCTGTATTATTTGATTTTGCCGGCCATAATGGCTTGCCCCGTGCGGCTTTCGAGCTGCTTGGGATGACTAGTAAAAGCGGGTGTGTTTTTCAAGCCCGCGAGAGGAGTGTTGAGCAATGTCTGATGAGAATGTGGAGCGGGAGCAAACGTCCGTCCCTACGCACGAGATGTCCGAGACCCCATTTGGTTCCAATGCAACTGAGCCTGAGCAGGTAGACGAGACTTCCAAGCCTGTTGAGGAACCGGTATCGGTTGAAACCGAGGAACCGGCATCAGCTGAAGCTGAGGAACCGATGACCATGGAGGCGGCGATGGCCCAGATGGGTGGTGCCGGAGTCGATTATTCTGGGACATTCAGGTCATTGTCTCCTGGCGATGTTGTCGAAGGTGTAGTTGTGCACATCGACCGAGAAGGCGTGCTGGTAGATGTAGGAACGAAATCGGAAGGCGTCATCAAGCCCAATGAACTTACTCGCGATGCCAGTCTCGAGCCTGAAGAAGTCGTCTCAGTTGGGGAGAAGATCAAGGTTTACGTTGTTGAGTCAGAGAGTCAGGAAGGCGGGCCTGTTCTTTCCAAGAAGAGAGCTGATTTCGAGAATGCTTGGGACAAGGTTGACAAGGCATTTGCCGAGAAGGAAGTAGTCAAGGCGATGGTCACCGACCGCGTCAAGGGCGGACTTGTAGTCGATCTTGGTATCAGGGGTTTTGTCCCCGCGTCACATGTCCAGAGCGGCAAGCTCAAGAACCTGGATAAATTTGTCGGCCAGAGCATGCCTTTTAAAATTATCGAGGTTGACCGCGAGCGCAGGAAGGTAGTGCTTTCCAACAGGCTCGCAGTGGAAGAAGAGCGCGAAGAACTCAAGAAAGAGACAGTTGCGACACTTGCGGTAGGTCAGATACGAGAAGGCATTGTTCGCAGGCTCACCGATTACGGTGCATTTATTGATCTTGGCGGTGTTGACGGTCTGCTGCACATTTCCGAGATGAGCTGGACGCGAATCAATCATCCGTCCGAGGTTGTAAAGGTCGGCCAGAAGATACAGGTGATGGTTCTCAAGCTCAACTTGGAGCAGGGCAGGGTATCTCTCGGTTTGCGGCAGATACTGCCTGACCCTTGGGAGGACATCAAGCGGCTTTATAAAGTGGGCGATGTCTTTACCGGTGCAATTTCCAGGCTCGTTCCATTCGGTGCATTCGTGCAGGTTGAAGGTGGGATAGAGGGTATCATTCCCAACTCCGAGCTTGCCGTCAAGCGTGTCAACAATCCTGAAGAGGTAGTCAGTGTCGGCCAGGAGGTAGAGGTCAAAGTAATCGACCTTCGGCCCGACGAGCGGCGGCTGACATTGTCCGTAAGGCAGTTGCTGAATCAGAAGGAGAAGGAGCGCGAGGACACTGAGTTTCGCAGTTATGCCCAGGCCAAACCCGAGACCAAGACCACAATCGGTGATCTGATCGGCGAGCAGCTTGGCGAACTTGACTTTGGCGATAAGAAGGAGAAGCCCGCCAAGAAGTCGAGGTCCAAGGCAAAGAAGGAAGATATCTCAGAGGCGCAGGCATTGGCCGAGGCTCAAGAAGAGCTGGAGATGGTTGAAGACATCCAGGCCGAGGTGGAGCCGGTCTCCGAAGTGTCTGAGACTCCCGCTGCAAGCGCCGAGACCGAGGAAGCACCTGTCGAGACGGCAGCCACTGCTGCTGAAGAGGGTTCTGAGGAATCCGAGGCTAAGTAGGTCGGCTTCAGCCAGAAAATTGATTTTATGCCGAGCAGGATTCGGCTTAAAAGGCCAATTACACGGCCCGGCACTTTATTATAGGTGCCGGGCCATTACTTTTGTTAGACCCGTATTATGCGTTTTACGCATAATACGGGTCTCCGAGAGCATTATTCACGTTTCTCGTGAATAATGCGGGTTATAGTGATGAGCATGGCTTATGTGATAGGTATAACCGGTGGAATAGGCACAGGCAAGAGCACGGTGCTCGGGATGCTGTCTGAATTGGGTGCGCGCGTCCTGAGTGCCGACAATGTTGCCAAGCAGATTTTAGATATAGATGAGCCCGCATATCGTGAGGTATGTGAGCGTTTTGGCGATGATGTATTGCTTGCCGACGGGCAGATCAATCGTTCAGCACTTGGGCGGATCGTATTTTCCGATTCCAAGGCCAGGGCAGATCTCGATGCCATAACTCATCCGCGCATCATCGAAAAAATCAACCGGACGATAGAAGAGTACAGAAAGGATCCGGGTGATGATAAGGTATTTGCAATCGAGATTCCGCTTCTGATGGAATGCAACATGGAGTATATGCTGGATGAAGTAATCGTGGTTGCTGCGGAACAAGAGACCCAAATACATCGTCTGACAAGCAGAAGTGGTATTTCTCACGACGAGGCTCTTCGGCGAATTGATTCCCAGATGCCGATGGATATCAAAGTTCGGCGTGCCGACCGCGTTATACGGAACGATGCAGATTTGGTGAATTTGCGCAAGTCGGTGGAAGATGTCTGGTATGAAATTCTCTTGCTCTTAAAAGAGTAGTTGTGCTATAGTTGTTGACGGATGAGTATCAGGTTAACTGGTTATAGTTGGGCAGCCTGTACCCGCATTATTCACGAGAAACGTGAATAATGCTCTCGGAGATCCGGGTTATGCAGAAAACACATAATCAGGATGTAGTCACGTTTGTATGAGTATTTATACTGTGAAGACAAGATGTGACAGATGGTGGGCTACTGGCTTTATGTGTTTTTGTTCTGGTGCAAGTCCCCATGCCGTACCTCGATGGCGTCTAGTTATCAGGTTTATTCACCCGAAAAGACTTGCGATATATTGGTCGGCAATCACATTTTTTGTTGGAATTGGATATTAGGGAGGTTATCTACCGTTGAGGCAGCTAATAGAATGCAGGGTTTTCAAGAGTGTGTGCTACGCAATAATAGTAACGCTTGTGGCGACAATAGGGCCCCTGCCGCTATCAAATCGGGCAGAGGCTCAGCTTATGCCCCAATATTCAGTCGCAGTTGTTGAGTTTATGAACGAGTCCGGTGTTCAGGGTGATTTGCTTGCCAGGCTTGCAACCGACGCGGTTGTCGTGGAAATGAGCAAAACAACCCGCTTTGATGTCGGCAGTAACACTCGTGCGAGCATCAAGACAGCAATGGAGGCGCTTGATCTGCATTCTCCGCTTGACAAGGTAGGTCTTGTGAGGCTGGGTGAGTATTTGAGTGCCGATGCGATGCTTGAGGGTGCGATCACCTCTGTTCAACTTGCGGGTTCCGGTGTCACGAGAAGAGCATCCGTGACCATGGTTCTGCGAATGTACGATCAAGCGTCCGGCGAGATTGTAAATGGTGCAGTACAGACTGGCAATTCGAGCGCAAGGGTTGGCTATACTCCTGATGATGACGCTCTCATAGTCGAGGCGATTAATAATGCCGCATTTCTGGGCGTCAAGACGATGGTGGATTACATCATTCCTGAGGCCACGGTTCAAAACAGCATGGGTGCCAGCCAGGTAATGCTTAACAAGGGTTCTCGTGACGGTATAAAGCAGGGCATGCAAATGATAGTTCTGCGCGACAGGGAGATTATCGGATACCTCTCGATTCAATCTGTAACTCCTGTAGACAGTATCGCAAAGGTGACCAAATCCATGCGTGGTATCCAGGCGCAAGACAAGGCGAGAGCAATTTTCGATATGCCTGCCGTGGGCGGAGCAGCCAGGACACAGGCATTGCCTTCGGGGGCACCTACACAAAGCAAGACTAAGGGCAGCGCAATCAGCAAGATAGGGAAGTTCCTTTTAGGTGCTGCTCTTGTTTTTGGAGTTGTGTCTTTGTTCAAGGGCGGGCGTGGCACGGAGGATGCTCCGAGCATCAGTCTCACAGACCCGACTGTTATTTCCTGGGATGCGAGTGCGTTGGATAATGGCAAAAACGTGATGGAATACCAGGTCATAAGGGACAGTTTTGCTGATTCAGAAGCTCCTGTAAAGGTCATGCGCGATTCCGGTTCAATGGATTCCGGTCGGACGAGTATTGCTGGTCTATACGGCAGTGGTAGTGATCTTGCAGTAAACTATTATTCGCTGGACACTAATCCATCTCAGACATATGCTTCGCAGAGCACAACTGTAGCAGTCGAGCCATATGGCAAAACTCATACATATCAGATACGTGCGTTTTATAAGATGACGTCACACTCGACAATAGGTGACGATGATGACGATGATGACGACGATGACGATGACGATGATGACACTACTACCACCTGGTATTACCTTACCAAGGTGAGTAATACTTTAACCGCAACCGTAATTGAGCCGGTACTAAACAGCGATGTTATTTCTCCTGCTTATTCCAGTTCCGATGCGGCTCCTGAGCTTCAGATCAGTGATCTTCAGGATGGCACTATAAACCTCGAATGGAACCGCAAGGACGGTGCTGATTCATATTATGTGGTGGTTGCGCCTGTAGTAGCCGGGCAAGGTCCGACATGGACTTCGAGCGTTATTAGTGAAACAGGTCCGACTGTTTCGCTCACAGATTCCCAGCGGATCAGTTTGGCTGCTGCGCTCGAAGACTATTCGGGTGTAGTTATGGGTTGGACCGTATATTGCAGACACGAGGCGGATACGGGTAACGGTTGGTATGAGGGCGAGCAAAACAGGTTTGAGATCAGCTCACTGCCGCCTGAGGAGCCGAGTACGGAATAGCATAGTTTTGGGTTTCGGATGTGGGCGGTGATATGAATATCACCGCCCTTAGGCAGTTGCTGTATAGATTTTGAGGAGGATTGGAGAATGAGACCGCATGCATGTCGGTTGAATAAGGAGTCGCTGCTTGGATTGAAGCTAGTGGTCCTGCTTGGACTGTGCTTTGGCATTGTTTCAGCAGCGGATGCGGGGAACTATAACTATGTACCCAACGAGTATATCATCAACGTGCAATCGGGAACCAGTTCCTCTGCAGTCGAAATGCTTGTGGACAATATGGGAGCTTCAATTGTAAAAGAGCTTCCATTGTCCGGCATGTATCACATAAAGATGGGTCGGACTTCCAGAATATCTTCACGGAGTCGTTCATCACTTAGTTCCAGGTTAGCCGTGACGTGGGCAGTCGATCACATTCAGCCAAACTATGTCTACACACTCTGTACAGTTCCGAATGATCCCGGCTATGAGAACCAGTGGGGCATGGAAATGATAAATATGCCGGATGCCTGGAATATTGAGAAGGGTGTCGAGTCGGTTCGAGTAGGTGTAATCGATACGGGCGTAGCAAATCATCCTGACCTGGAAGGCAGAATATCGAGTGGCTATGACTTTGTGGATGATGATAGTGACCCCAGCAATGATTTGCATGGTCATGGCACTTTTGTTTCCGGGATCATAGCAGCCCAAGGTGACAACGATAAGGGTGTCGTGGGTGTATGCTGGGACAACGTGCAGATTGTGCCCATCCGGGCTTTTGAAGGTAGTTCTGCGGATACGGACGTTCTTCTTGAAGCCGAGCAATATGCTTTGGATCAGGGTGTGGACGTGTTAAATATGAGCTATGGCAGTTATGGAGATGATGCTGCCACAGATGAGATGATGAAGAAGTTATATGCAGCCGGTGTAATTCTGGTTGCAGCCGCTGGAAACGAAGAGACAAATCTACCGAGTTATCCAGCCTCATGCGACGGAGTTATTTCAGTATCTGCTTTAGGTCCTGATGAGAGTCTGGCTTACTATTCCAACTACGGTTCAACAATCGACATTGCTGCTCCCGGTGGGGATGATAGTACAAGTACGGCAGATCAGATCTACAGCACAGTCTTTTCGATAGATGATGACACTGGTGAGTATTATTATTACTATGGATATTTTGGTGCAGGTACATCGTATGCATGCCCCCATGTAGCTGGTGCAGCAGCGATCCTTTTGAGTTACGGTATTCCTGCGAGCGAAGTGACAGACAGACTATTGAAGTCTGCTCGTCCTCCAAAGACTGGTGCGCTGGACCCGAATAAATATGGTGCTGGTGTGTTGGATGTGAAGGCGGCTCTGACTTATGGCGGTGTACAGATTCTTCAGCCCAGCGCGGGTGGCACTGTTTCCAGCAGACCGACGTTCAAGATATCTCTGACCAATGTTGATACTTCATCCGTCAAGGTTTATTTGGACTATCCTGACACTGACGAGAATGGAGTTCCTGACGACCTAACCGATACGTCATATGTTATTTTGGACAGCTCCAACATCAGTGCCGGCATCATTACCGCCACATGGCCATTGGATTCATCAACGCAGAGTCCTTTGAGTGCGGGCGACCATTCAATTTATGTTAGGGCTTCGTCAACAGCTGGTGGGCAGATATATTCTGACTGGGCAGTTTTTTCAGTTGCGTCCACAACTTTTTCTTCTGGTCTATACTTAATATCTCTTCCTTACAACTTTGCCCATTTCGATAGTGATGGGGCCTTAACGATGACGGCATTGCCGGAGAATCTATTTCTTACTGCGGATGGAGAATCCGCGAATTTTGCGGATACGAGCAAGTTACGAGTCCGTCTGGCACGCTGGTCTCCGAAGACTACCATAGCATCTGGAGCGGGCTACTTATATTATCCTGATAACGTGCTTGCATGGGAAAATCCACTTGATTCCAATTCCAGCTATAGTTGGTATACGGGCGGCAGTTACAATCAGAGTTCTGGTGTCTATTCATTTCCGGTTGGTACAGGTTTTTGGCTTATGGTGCCGAGCAACCAGGAAGTTGTATTAAACAGTGCATATTCAGCAGTTCTAGAAAGTGATGCATACAACATTAGTCTCTACAAAGGCTGGAACATGTTCGGCAATCCATATGACAAGCAGGTTTCATGGAGCAATGCATTTTTTACATATAAGGGCATAACGAAAACTCTGGCGGATGCTCAGGCTGCCGGCTGGATAGGTTCAAGTGTTTATTACTACACCCAGACACCGAGCCGTGGCTACCACAAACTTTCAAATCGTGATGCGCTTGATGCATATATGGGGTATTGGCTCTATGCCAGGGTTGGTGGAGTAACTTCAAGCGACTCCCTTGAGATGACAATTTTGCCGTAGATCGCAATTGATGATTTTTCACTGAGGACGTAAGGAGATATTATAGATGAATAATACAAGAGCGATATTATCCATGATCTTGTTTGTGCTGACAATTTTCATAGGGTCATGGTCGGCTGCATGGGCATATGACGCGATTATCTATATAGAGTTATCTGATGATTACTCCGCTATGTCACTTTCAAACGACTATGTGGAAGCGTATATCGGTATCGACGGCACTGTAACAGTGTATGATACGGATGGTGATTCGACTGAATGGGAAGTAGCCGGTCGTTATTCGGCAATGTCTATAATGGGCGATCCCGAGACCACCGATGACGACAACGCGGAGATGACTCCCTGGGGATCATATCCGTTTGGTCCCTTGGGTTATTGGAAGGTCAAGGTTGGCGACAATACGCCGGTGCTGATTGGTGCAGGCAGTGACGGCAGTGGTTCCTGGTCCACTGAACCCAAAAAATACGATACACCGATTGTCGGCACCACACTTGGGCCTGGTGGTCCCTACATTGAGGGTGAATGGCTTACAGCCGGCACCACACCAGTCGCTGTCAAGATTAATATCAGTCTTGTGCGTGACCAGATACGTTATGCTCTGACGATTACCAACAAGGCTACCACAACTCAGTCCATAGGATTGGGTATGTTTGGCATTCCAAAGGTTACCAACAGTTCTTTGCATGCATATCCATATGTTGAGGGCATTGGAATGACACGTGCCAATGGCGTATCGGATTCATTTCCTGGGACCATTTTCTCAGGGACAAAGGTTCCCGAAAGGATTGAGTTCTACGACAGTGTGGATTCTCCGGAGAGGGTAACCAGATTCACCTTTGATGAGCAGGATTCCACTGTGCCAGACTATGTAGCCGTGGGTGAATGGGAAAGCGGCGGTCTTATCATGACATCCACATGGCTGCCGGATAGTTATTCACCTGACCCTTTAGTGGCACTTGATGCTCCATGCTGTCTGATTGAGTGGAAACAGAAGTCTCTTGCCGCCGGAGCTTCACGCACATATGTCACATATTACGGCATAGGTGCTGCATCGGAAAAGTGGACATATAAGTCCGGCACCAAAGTTGTCCGGGACTCTGTAACTGCGGCTGTTCAGGGGCCAAGCTCACTTAAATACGACAGCACTGATCCCGATGTTAACCTCGTTGATATTACTCCGGATCCATTCACAATCAGTGCGTATGTTTACAATACGACAATGGACTCCGGTCCATATAATTTAGAAGATGTTTCAGCATATCTTTACTTACCTGATGGTCTTGAGCTTGCTTCAGGTTCAACAGCTAAACAGGAAATTGGAGATGTGCCGACCAATTCTGAGTCGGATGTTGTGACTTGGTCTGTTAAGCCGACTGGTGAATACTGTGGTGAGTTGGAATATTACGTGGTTTTCAGTGATGAGAGCGGCTGGAGTCAGACAGTCACGCGTACCATTATGGTTCCTGCTGCTAAGAAGGCCGTACTTCGCTATGGCTATCAGATGGTCAGTGTTCCGTTCGAGTTCAACAATCCCACTTTTGAGCATGCTTTTGGGCTTACGTCTGGATATAAGGCCGTCTCATATGATCTCGATGCGAAGGAATATGTCACGCTGTCCCAATTGGAGCCGGGTAAGGCATTTTGGGTTAATGTCTACAGTTTGGGCAGAGGCGGCCAGCAAACATATTCTCTTGCTGAAGATGCGGCTATTGTTGGTGAATATTACGGCAAGCAGTATAAAGAGCAGGACATAGAGCTATCGAAGGGCTGGAACATGATCGGCAATCCGTTCGTCTACCCAGTGTATATCGGGCAGCTAATGGTTTACAACAAGACAACAAATACATCTTATTCGTATGAGGACGCTGTCAAGAAGGGGTGGCTCAGCAAGACTATATATGGATGGAGTCTCGATACATCTTCCTATGAGACACTCAGCGCAAATGATGAAATGCTGGTGCCGTGGAATGGATATTGGGTTCGTGCAAAGACTCCGGTCACGCTGATTTTCAGGCCGGCAATTTTCCCTGATTCAGGAGTCACGTCCTTGAGCGGCGGATACTAGATAATGCCCTTATACTATCAGCTTGTGCTGAATGATGGATGGAGTTTGGAAGGAAAACCGCAGATGAGTAATATTTGGAAACGTGCTTTCAAGTTAACGATAATAATATTTGCCTTTGGCTTCTTGGCTCTCTCAAATGTGGGTGCGCAGGGTCTTAAGCTTGAGGTATCGCCGCAGCACGGCACATCCAACTCTATATTTACGTTCAGAGCCACATGGACAGAGAGTAACGGCATTTATCCGAATGTGGTATCTGGCCAGAGAATGAATACACCGGGTATGGTTGTGCTGACCGGTCTGGGATATTCGGACCCAATTCTCGGTGGGATCCCTATGTATTATCAAGACCACACTCCCAATGACGGCACTGGTGCACGTTACTTGGTTACGGCGAGTGCCGGTTTGAATATGTCGAGGACTTATTATCAGCATCCGGGTTACTGGACGGGCTCAAGTACTAATCCCATATACAAATATCTGACGAGCCCCAATGAGACCGATCCGTATTCCTGGTATCCGAGTTACAGTTATAACAATCTGCTTTGGGATGCATATACATTGGCTCCGATGTGGTATGGTCCCAATCTTATTGCCTACGGTAATGGCATTAAGCGTGAGATCACTGTAAAGGCATTTGCATGGTATTGCAACAAAGATGGGGAATGGAATGAAGAAACCACAAAATCAGAAGATGTAACAGTAACTATAAGCGACAGCCGTCCGAATGATCAATACAATTCTGCGGGTGATTTAGTTCCCGAGATGATAGACTACGGCGGCAACCAGGGTGACAGAGATTATCTGAGTGCGGGTGGTCCTGAAGATCCCGATCCCTTGACAGTTGAGCCAAGCGATGACGGCAGTGGAATTGTAAGCGATGACGGTTCTGCAAGCCATGACTATGTTTTCCGGGTCAAATACCACAACAGAGATGGTCTGCCGCCCCAGGCTTGGTGGCATACCTATCATAATTCACCTCACGACTATGCGGAAGACGCCGATTATGGTGTTGCGCTCTATCTCGACGTTTTTGGAATAGGCGACTATCGCCTGATACCAATGATGCCGGAGGAGGGCATAGAGCATGATGCAGCTTGGACCTCTCAGGACTATACCAGTGGCGTCGTATTCGTAGCTCACTTAATGCCTAACGATGGGATGGCAAAACCGCTGGGTGAAGAATATATAGCAAAGTATTTCCCCGCCTATTCCTGCTGGGCGTACAATGCGCTGCCCGTAGGCACGTTCAACTATTTCTTTGCATGTAGTGATGACTGGCTCAGGTACAATTTCAATGAGGACCCGCTGGACACGCTGAATTATACGCCTGATGTGCCTAATCTCTTACTTGAAATGCAGCCGAATCTCACGGAGTGGGGTGTAGAGCCCAATCCGGGCTATAGTTGGAACATACCGACAGGCTTCACAGATTACAGGCATACACAGTATCTTCAATATGTGTGCAGCACGATTGACTGGACAGAGGTTCCATCTGAAGCGACCGATTCCATATGGGGTTATGTTCCTTGGGGTCGAAATGATAGCGGGCTGACATATTCTTGTCCACCTGATTATACGACAGTGCAGGGCTTTGCCAACAATAATGCCCTCGACCCGATGAATGCGCGTGATGTGACCGGCAATCCCGACATCAAACGTTCCGCGCATCGCAGCTATAGCACGGATAACAGATATGCGTTCGATTCGACTATATATGTCGATCGCCCCGTGTTTGTGCCGGGCAAGTTTGGTTCAACTTATCAGTATCCTTCGACACAGCATCCATCTGTTTACGGTGCGCTGACTATGCCGCTTTGGGATGATGATATTGTCAGCTATAGAGATTTGACTAAGTATGGTGGTGGGCGCTACTATGGCACGTTGCTGATGGATGGTTCGTTCAAGCGTGCTATGAACCCCCTGATGGACGGCACATACACCGGTACTTCTTACCAACGGGAGATCGCCGCTCGCCGTGCAGAGACTGCCGGCGCGACAACGAGTTCTCAGTGCACTTTCCGGATCATGTACAAGTCAAGCAACGGTTCTAGTCCGACGCATGTGCGACTTATGATTGGTAATACCAGCAGCCGTGGTTCTCTTACACTAAATGATTATGTGGAAGGCAACACTTATCCGATGAGTATCGAGATGGACAAAGAGGACCCATCGGATTTTGACTTCACTGATGGTGTATGGTATACGGTGACAAAGAACTTCACAACACCAGGTCCGTACCACTACTTCTTTGAGGCAAGTGACGATAATCAGACGATCATTTGGCCGCGGCGTCCCGACCATTACGATTATCTAAGCAGGACGTGGGACGACTGGTGGGTACCCACTGAAAGCACTTCAGATGAGTGTTTCATCACGGATGATGAGGGTAACACGATTCCGAATCCCGACTACGACAACAACGATTTTGTGCCGGGTCCATATGTCAATAATGCTCCGGTTTTGACTGTTGCCGATGACAGTGTTTCTCCGACCAGCGGCAAGCGTGGTCAGATATTCAAGTTCAGAGTCAAATATTCTGATGCAGATGGCCAGAGGCCGTATGCAGCCAGGTTGATAATCCAGACAGACTCCGCAGGCACTCAGCGTGTATGCAATATGTTGCCCGAGGTATTGCTCAGTTCGTCGGCAAACAATTCTGCGCAATATAAGGCTGGTGTTTATTACTACTATAATCTGTCAAGTTCCGAACTTGAGAACGGCACCCGCAAATACAAGTTCGAGTTCGTTGACGATTGGGGTCGCCAGGTAGGCACAGATGACACAGTTGAGGGTGAGACTGTAACGACGAGTTGGATATCCAATCTTACCGTAAAAGACAACACCGCGCCGATATTATATGACGGCAGTATCGATTCTGCTGACGGGACAAGTAATGGAGCCACTCTATGGACATTCAATGCGACCTATAAAGACGTTGACAGCGACCCGCCGGCGGTCAAGAAGGTATTCATGGGTCTTCTTCAGCCCGATGGTGAAACAGTCCTTTGGGATGAAGGTCATGATATGCTTCAGTATGACACCGCCGACACGAAGTACAGCAACGGTGTGCAGTTCTATTATCAGACCAGGCTCGGCGGCATTGAAAACGAATACGACCAGGCAAAGCAGTACTATTATGCGTTTCTCTTCCAAGATGGATTTGAGTATGCTACGTACAAGTCTTCTTCCAATGCGGAGTTGAGATCGAATGCCGCAAGTTGCATAGAGGGCGAAGAACTGACTTCGCTTGGCGGCCTGCGTTATGCGTTCGAGCCTGTTGTTGCGCAGCAAGGGACTCCTGATTCCACTCTGACCAAGGTAGCGCCCAACGATCCAAATATAATACTTGATTTGCAAGGCGTCTATCTCACAGAGGACCTTACAGGCACGAACTATTATAATGCGGCTACAGCGAGCCCTGCCTTTAAGACGGGTGATGAATGGATTATCTTGAATGTAGGTACAGGCCTGCCGACAAATACAAAAATTGTCTGGCTGAAATATGTACCTGAGGCCCCAATAGTCGGTCCTCTTCTTGACACTACATCGGGCACGGGCACTCTTATATCAGACGCTCAAGTATACGATGGTGACATCAAAAAGCTTGTCGATGACATGAAGAACGGTTGGCAAAGAGTGGATGATGGAGACGAACGTTACTCCATTATGATGGGAACTGCAGTCAATTCCGATGGAAAGGCATCGACCATATATGTGAGACCTGAGGACCCATCTGTGATCGCCAGTGTGGAGGGTGTATATGCTTCACTGGAAGATGTCACAGACTCGAGTGCTTCCTATTACGATTCGACCGCGTCTATAAGTGTTCCGAACAGTGTAGACAGCGCCATGGAGGGTGTCATCGACCCCTCCGAGGTATACGATCAGGTCAACAGGACAGGAAAGACAATAATACCGAGTTCTCCGAGATTGATAAAGACTCCAACGGCCATATATGATGAGGATATGAACCTGATTACCAATTCTGGCCTTAGTCTGGATACAAGCGGCAAGATCGTTCTTTCTGATAGTGATGCTCAACCTCTCGGGTCAAAGGTCTATATATATTATACGCGGACGATGTACAGTACCGGCGACTCGCTGATATGGCTGACGGATCCTGTCCCGACAGCGGGGCAGACGGTGTTCATCAAGTATTCCGATGTTCGGTTTACGCATAAGATAGACGGTGCTGCGCAGCAGCAGGAGGAGGACAGTCCTTACAACTGGACCCAGGGCACGACACATTTTTCACCTGCCGGTTGGGAAGAACAGGATGCGGGTGGAGATACAGTCCACATGAAGGGCAACGACGGCTACGGGAATGACGGCGACCCGACAGCGGGTGTGCTGGGTGTATGGACTGATGACAGCGACAGCTTAAGCTATTTTGACCCATTCAGGTCGACAAGTGAGAACAACCCATCTCACGTGGAGCTTACTTATTCAGCGCCTACAGGTACCATTTCGATGTGGGCACGTTATTATCAGTTGGGTGATTACCAGATTGACCGATGGAATCGTATCCTAGAATTTCTGAGTGCACCGACAGACACAGTAAGCGCCACTTATCTCTTCGGGACAAAGATGTCGACAACAGTGGGTGCCAACACGGCTCCGACACTTGAAGACGGCAGCTTATCCCCGGTTTCGACTGAGTCATCCAGCCAGCAGTTCGTGTATACGGTCACATATAGGGACACCGATGGATCAAATGGTCAGGCTCCTTCTTATGTGCGTGTATATATAGACAATGTTGCACATGGCATGAGTTACGACGGCGATGGGACTCCTCCATATAGAGATGGAGCGGTCTATACCTACACGGCCGCTGCAAGCGACCTGGGTTCAGGCAGTCACAAGTATCGTTTCGAGGCTTGTGACGGCAGCGATGTTGCGATATATGATTATTACACGGAGAATAGTATTGACCGACCGACCGATTCCAGTGAAGCGTCATATATCAATCTTGACGGTCCTTATATCAACACTGCACCCGTTCTTTCTGATGGGAGCGCCACACCTGGCGAGGATTCGACGATAACGTCTGCCACGACTGTGACGTTTGCCGTTACATATACGGATGCCGACAACGACACACCGTATTTCTTTAACTCGACTACTGATGTCGACAGCACAGGCAAATACATAGGCCAAGATGTATCTGGTTCTCCGCGGTTGTGGATAGACGGTGACGGCAAAGATACTTTAGTTCTGGGTAAGGTTTCCGGTCTGAGTGCCGATCCACTTGAGACGGGCAAGATGCGGACGATTGTGGCGACGAATATAGACGGCACAAGCCCGGATTGGACAGATAATGAGTTTGCGGACAAGCTGGTACAGATCACCAGTGGAACATTGAAATACCGCACATATCTGATTTCGACCAACACATCAAATACGCTGACTCTAACAACCGCCAATTTAGGTACAGGCGGCGATAATCTCGCGTCCGGTTCAACATTCACGATAAACGGTCTGTTGATGGTAAGGCAGGACACAAATGCATTTTCTGCCGGCAGCCTTTATCAGTTGACAGTGCCGAAGCTGGGTGTTGGGAGCCACCAATACAGGTTCACGGCGCGCAGCAGAGTCGACAAGCCGCAGTGGTTGATTGATGCTGAGACAGATGCCGGTAAGTCCTGGGTGCCTTACTCATCCAAGGCGCAATATCCGACGGATGGAACAAGTGCCACTGGTCCCACTGTGGCCAGTACAGCGCCCACAGGAAATGTGGCTCCAGAGCTCTCTGGTGCAGGGATTTCATATGATGCAAGTGTAAAGGCAGCGACAGTTGTCTCTTCCAGCAAGATTGAGCTGGACTACTCTTCGACCGGGAACTGGTCATTGCAGGGAGTGCAGAGCTGCGAAAAGGTATCAGGTGTATACTGGAATGCAAATCCGACCGAATCGGACACGAACTATTATGACACGAGCCAGACATTTGATTCTACAACAAGCAATGAGATATCTCTTTCGCCTGAGTTAGGCAGTGTGCCTTCCACGCTGGTTCAACTTGGGAGTGTGGGTTCGGATCCTGCAGTAGTTACGCCGGATTCAATTAGCTGCATTGACAGTGTGATTGGTGTATACGACAATGCTGAACTGTCCGGCACGAACTATTACGCCGGCAGTCCTGCTGCTGATGCTACTACGCTGACACTGGATCAGGAGCTTCCAAGCGGTGTCACCTCGGTTTATATCGAGTATACTCCCAATGCGGATGCAGAGCCGCCCGTGTATGTAACTTATTATGAGACTTATGAGAGTACGAGTGCGATTCTGCCTGGGCAGAGTCTGACATTCACAGTTAATTACAAGGATGCGGATAACGATCCTCCGACGTATCATGATGGTCTAGCCGGGTATGTGCGCCTTGTATTCGACAATGATAGCAATACAGTGGGCTTGCCTATGGCGCCTGCAGCAACTACGACGAACTATACTTCACCAGTGCAGTTCAAGGTGACGACTGACGACTTACCGGAGGGGACCACGGCATACCATTTCGTGGCCTCTGACGGTTATGATCCGGATCATAAGGTAAGGTATCCCGAAAACTCATCGGACGACTATACTATAACAGTCAACTATTTGCCTACGCTCTCAAGTGCGTCGATTGATCCATCTTCCGGGCAGCAGGCGACTACATTCAAGTTCACAGTGACATACAAGGACCTCGACGGTTCTGCGACCGGTGCACCCACGCCGAGTGTCAGTGTTAAGCTGACAAACACATCGACATCGGAGACATACAGTGTCTCAATGTCTGCTCAAAGTTCGAGTCCTGTTTATGCAAATGGTGCTGTATTTGTTGGGACAATGACCGACCTTCTTCCAGGAACATACGATGTTGTCTTCGAAGCAAACGACGGATACCAGGATGCGACGCCGCTGACATATGTGGGTGGATTAGTCGTACGTATTAACAACGATGCTCCTAAGATTGTCGATTATTTGGTAAATCCGGTAGCCGGCAAGACGAGTGAAACATTCGTCTACAAGGCGTGGTATAGCGATGTCAATAACGATCCTCCTGTGGTCGGTTCCGGCACATCTAAGACTGAGGGTCTAACACTTGTTATAGACAAGGGCTTATCAACTCAACGGACATATAAAATGACCCGGACATCCTCGACAACGCCCGACTATACTGCTTCAGCAGGTGTAGAGTATAGTGTGTCGGTCACCGGAGCCATTTTGGGAACAGGCACTCACACTTATACGGTACAGGCTTCAGACGGCACCGATAGTGCGGCAACTCCAGGCTCCAAAAATGGCCCGGTGCTGCTGGTTCCCATCATCGAGGACTTGAGATTTGTGGATGCATCCGCATCTGATCCAGATTCAGCCGATGGTATAACCAGTGCTGCCGTTGGCGATGAGGTATTGATTGTCGGACACATGTTGTTCCCGATTAATTCTCTCACCAGCAAGCCGGAAACAATCAGTGATGTTGCCATTGAGATCACAAAACCTGATGGGGCAACGATATCATTGGTAGGCAAAGTTGAGGTCAATGATTATGACGATACCAATTGGATAGGGGATCTGAGTGTGTCTTCATATCCAAGCGGCATTGATTCAGCACTGGTAACCGGTGAGAGCCTCACTCTGTGTGCCAGTGGGGTATGGAAACTAAATGCCTCATGGAATGGCGGCACGAGTTGGAACGAGGTTGAAACCGATGATACGATTGATAATATTAATGATAGCTACACTGTCAGTGTAGGCGGTCCGAAGCGAACTATAGCGATAACAGACCCGACAGACCCTGACGATTCAGTGGCCGACGCTCCTGTTGTGGATATGATTACGCCGCCGATGGTAATTTGCAGCAGCGACCCCGGTGATATATTCGGTTATGATAACGCGTCTCTGATGCAGATTGTCAGATGGTATCCCGAATTGGGGGCATATTATCGGTTTGGTGCTTCGACCACATTCCCGGGTCTTGAGCCTGGTGAAGCCGTCTGGATCAAACCGAAGTCGAGTTATCCTAAGGAGGCCATCAGCAGTGATGACGTCAATAGCGGCTTATTAATGTCTGGCAATCCCGACGTCGGATTTGATTTCAGTAGGAAATATCGGCTAATAAAGGTCTTTGCTGATGCTTATGATACTCAGGTAAACTCAATAACGAATGAGACTGAACTGGCTCCTTGTTATATTTCAATAAAGAATGGTTGGAACCAGATCGGCAATATCTTCTCCAACTGGAAGAAAGATTCATCCGGCAATGTCATAACGCCGAAAGAAGACGTTGGAATTCCGATCAGCGAGCTTCGAGTCAAGTATCTTAACGTTGTGAAGACGCTTGACCAGGCAGCATCGGCGGGTTGGATACGAAAATGCGCATGGCGCTGGGATTCTTCTGCTTACGATTATGCCCCTGTCCATGCCACCGCCAGTGGTGCCGAACGTGTGCTCAGGATGTGGTATGGCTACTGGATAAAGGCGTTTGTCGACTGCACATTGATAATTGATCCGAATACGAGTTACAACGGCGAGTCATCTTCTACTTCGTCGGTAAGTTCGCTTCGTTCGTCTGTGCAGTCCACTGATCTTATGGATGAAGATATGCTTGATAGGCCGCCGAAGCCACAGTTGTAATAGTGTTATAATGAGAGCGTAGATAGGTGGTAATGTGTTATATTACCATTTATCATGCCAGGGTCTATGTGGACATATTAGAAATTTGCTCACTCTTGGAGGTTGTTTTTTGTCATGATCAAGATAGATAGATATTTCTCTTGCCTGATTGTCGGACTGGTGCTCATATTAGGCATAGCGGCAGTAGGGTCGGCAGATGCTGGACTGTTCGGTCTCTTCAAGTCCAAAAAGAAGGCGTCAAAAGAGATTGTCGTACGATCGCTTGTAATATTCCCGTTCGACAACAGCGTTGGTGTGGGCAAAATACCTGAAAACTTCGGTGATGACATGGCCTCAGCGCTACGCACCATACTGTCCGAAAACGATCAGTACTGGGTGTATTACTATACTGATCGCTTGGCTCCAATAAAGAGAGCAAAAGATGAAGGAGAGATAAAGGACGACGATGATGCCACTGGTCCGTTTACGGTTGATACAAACAAGTGTCTGATGTTGGCCAAGTTATTGGCTGCTGACTACCTGCTTGTAGGCTCAGTGGAGGATTATCGGATTGACGGCGCTCATAAATCTGCGCAGCTTACCGTCTCTGTCAATATTATGAGTACAAAGACCGGCAAAGTGGTTAAGACTCTGCTTGTGACGGGTCGCACGCCCGAAGGGTCATCTCCAAGTGAGGAAGAAGATGCTCGGGCATTGGCGGCGGGTGATGTGATCGCCAAATTAAAGGCTCAACTGTTTGAGGAGGCAGCATCGCCCGATGCATCTTCCAATACCACTGCTGAAAAGAAATCGGCTGAGCCTGCTCCTGCAGCGATGCCTGCAGTGCAGACTGCAAGATAGGCTGGAAGCAGAGTAGGTTAAAAAGATTATAATATTAGCGTGCCGGGTAAGCCCGGCGCGCTTTATCTGCTTCTTAATGCATATTTATGGCCAATTGTCAGACTCAGGCATGATGCAAGTTAAGTGTATTCTGACCTTAATAGTTGTGTTTGCCCTGAGCACTGTGTCTGCGGATGCCGCCATCAATGACTACACTATGCGACTCCGCGCCCAGCCTCAGGCGATAGTTGCCGACTCTTTCAGCGCGACCACAATCACCGCCGACGTGAGAGATTCAGACGGTGACGCAGTCCCGGATGGCACGCTTGTGGAGTTCACAACAAGTCTGGGTGTCATAGAAAACAGTGCCCAGACCACTTCAGGGATAGCGCGTGTACGGCTTCAGAGCGACACGACTATTGGCACGGCGTTAATATCCGCAGTAGCTTCAAATGGCAGAGCCATAGCCAAGATCAGTGTTGATTTTCTTGCGCCGGGCACTGAGATGTTCAACGAGTCTTTTATATCTGTATCAAGCAGCAAGTATCTTGGTTATGATATCAGTTCCAAAAAGGTGGATGCCGCAGGTGGGGTCACAATATGCCACAGAGGTCTGAGTATCACTGCCCAAGAGGCGCAGATAGATGCAAAGAACAACATTCTCCGTGCGCGTGCCTGCTTAGGCGGAGATAACATAGTCATCAAACGCGGTGATAAGCAGATAGCTGCGAGTATCTTGTATTACAGTTTTGATAAGATGAGCGGTGTGCTGATCACTCCGGCTGAAGACGGGGCTCACAGGCTGCTCTTTCGTGGACGGGATATGTTTACCGAACCGGATACAAAGCCTGATGAAAAGATAAAATTTGATTTTGAGCCTGTCGCGGAATCAAATATGTTTGTTCGTGCGCGCAGTCTAATTATCCGCCCGGGCGAAGAGGTAAAGATAAAGCGCGCCAACTTCTATCTTGAAGGCGATAAGGTTCTGAGTGTTCCTCTTCATGTTCTTTCATTAAGCGACCGAAGTGCTGGAATGGGCCAGATGCTCACTTATGGCACCGATGGTCTACAGATGGATTTGCCGATATACTATTCTTTAACCCCCAACGGCACAGGTTCGGTCAGACTGCGCCACAGTGAATCGACCGAGTATAACTATTCCAATGCCGGCTGGCAGCTCGATCTCGATCAGGAATATACCTCAGATGGATCGACTGAAGGCAAGTTTGAAGTGAGTCGAATAACCTCTGGTGATTGGGGATTGTCCTGGAGTAACAGAAGGGAATTCAACAACGATTCTCGCCTATACACTTATTTTGATTTTCCTTCTCACAAAAATCTCTATGGGACGGTCGACTACAGCCGGTCGCTTGGCAACTACAATTTCTCGTGGAATCTGCGTGGAAATATGTTACGCAACAACGACGATAGATATTATTCGACAGCGTACATTCAGTCACGTGCAAAGCCTATGATGGGCGGTGCGCTGTCTTATTCATTCACCACCAGACTGACATATAACAGCGCCATTAGCTCTGACTCGGGGGAAAAAATAGGCAGAGGTTTAGGGCTGCAGCTTTACGGCAAGCCTATTAAGTTCGGACAAGGTACGCTCAACACTTCACTAACCACCCTTCGCAGTTGGGGAGGTTCATCTCCCGGCACATCTATCTATGCAAGCGCCGGATATTCTCGGAATCTGCGTAATATAGGTTCATTCGGTCTCAACTACTCATATTCGTTTGCTGATTCCACAAGCGGTTATAATGCTCAGAGGCTCAGCTCAAACTTAAGTTTACGGCCATCTCAACTATGGAGTTCGAATATCAATCTGACTTACGGTCTTGATGATTCAACCATTAGTGCGTTTGGGGACTTTGGTTACACCATCCGTCCAACCTGGAGGTTGAGCGTACAAAGCCTATTCCAGAAGTTTGCCAGTTCCGATTCCACCGATTCCAATTACTCCGATTTCGAGATATCTCTTGCAAAAGCTCTTGGCAGGCAGCAAGCGCAAATCATCTGGTCACAGTCGCGCAGACGCTTCCGGGTAGAGTTTTCTGCGCTGAGTTTTTAGCCCGCATTATTCACGAGAAACGTGAATAATGCTCACAGAGATCCGGATTATGCGGTAAGCGCATAATCCGGGTTAGGCTGAGTCGCCACATAATTAGCCCATAGCGAATGAGTAAGGCTAATCTCCTGTGTTAACCTTTTGTGCTGCCAGTATCACACTTTATTGTCATACGTTTATCACTCCACTTGGGTGATAATCCTTGTCGCAATTGTCCTCATAATTATAATGCATTTCATCGAAATTGCTTGTTGACGAGGTATTATAAGATGAGTAGGCAGAATATAACATACCGGACTACTAAGACCGCATTGATTAATGCACTAGGCGATTGCCTAAAAGGGTATACCGGAATTCGCAAAAATTTTTCAGCAAATGCGAAGGAATGTAGCACATTAGCATATAAAACACACATTGTGGGGCTGATTCCACGAAACCAGAATCCATCTTTTAATGTGTTGCCCAAGGGGGTGTTGTACGATGGCTCATGGAAATAATCGTGGAAAAGAAACTCGTATTGTTGTTGTTCATGTCAACAAGATGTTTCGAGAACTACTGGCTCGTCGTCTTTCTGAGCTAGGTGAGTTCAGGGTAGTAAGTGAGGCCGGCTCTGTCAAGGATGCAAGGTCGGTTATTGCTGATGCCAGGCCAGATATTGTGCTTATAGGATTTTCACTTCCTGACGGGTCGGGAACCGATGCGGCGCAGGAACTGGCTAAGGAATATCCTGAAGCAAAGTGGATTATTCTAGCTTCTCGGCTAAGGGTAGACAATCTGGCGCAGGCAATCAGCGTAGGCGTAAGTGGTTGTGTGTTTGAAACGTGTTCTCTTGAAGAGCTTGTTTCTTCTTTAAGAGAAGTGGCTGATGGCGGCTATGCGTTTGACATCAGTGTGCTTGTCGATGCAGTGCGTGAGTGTGCACGATGTGGAATTCCCCACGATATTTCTGAATGCTATCAGTCGATATCAAATCTATCCCCAAGAGAGCAAGAGATACTCGATCTCGTCAGCAAAGGACTCACAAACAAAGAAATTGCCACTGCTGCATATTTGAGTATCAACACAGTAAAGACCCACTTGCGCCGGATATACCAGGAACTCGGTGTTAATTCTCGAAGAGAAATTGCGCGCAGTATGAATGCGCAGATGCACTAGCCTGATTATGCGCTTCCAGCATAATCAGGGCTAGTGTCAAGTAAATCACGGCCTTGAACTTGTATCAGAGATATGTGCTCTGAGTATACGATATCTAGGCCGAGACGTGCAATTTACATAGCGTAAATTGCCTAGATAATGGAGGATGATCTGTGAGACAGGCTGCAGGATCTCAATTGCGTGTACTCGTAGTTGAATCGTACAAGCATCATGAAGCCGCTAATGCTCTAGTTGGATATCTACGCAGTCAAGGATGTAGCGTGGATCAAATAGATGCCGGCTGGCATGCCTGGCAGATAATGCACATCCTCAAGTACAGTGTGGTAATAATGGATTTGAGGCTGCGTGATATCAGTGGCCTGGAGCTATTGCGTCTTATGCGTGCTTTAGACAGTGCTCCACCGACAATTTTGGGCATGGATAATCAGATGCCATCTATCCAGAGGATTGCAATGAATATGGGGGCTGCTGAATGTTATGTAAAGCCGCTGCCTCCTGAAGAAGTATTCGAACTGATGATAAGAGTTCTCGATTGCTGTGACGAGACTGATGGTTATGACAATCAGCTTGCTGCATAGCAGCGCAGTGTTTCATAACCCATGATTGACATTTCAACAAAGCGATGGAGGTTAAATTAGACTTCCAGGCTCTCCTCCTAGGAAGGGTCGAGTAGTTCACTCGACCCTTCCCAAACTCTTCACCTTGACCATTGCCTGTCTTTGCCCTATCATGAAAGCCGAACAAACGTGCGGCTTGGTGGATATGGACAAATTTAGACTAAGAGCAGAATTCAAACCCAGCGGCGACCAGCCAAAGGCAATAGCCCAGCTTGTCGAGGGAATCGAGGTCGGCTACAGGTTTCAGCAGCTTCTGGGCGTAACCGGTTCGGGCAAGACATTTACAATGGCGAATGTAGTCGAGGCGATCCAGCGCCCGAGTCTGGTGATCGCGCACAACAAGACCCTCGCTGCCCAGCTCTGTTCTGAGTTCAGGGAATTTTTTCCGAATAACGCGGTTGAATATTTTGTCAGTTATTACGACTATTATCTGCCTGAGGCCTACATACCGCAGACGGACACATATATCGAAAAGGACTCATCAGTCAATGACGAGATCGACCGTCTGCGCCACTCAGCCACCCAAGCCGTGCTCGAAAGGCGCGATGTGCTGATAGTTGCAAGCGTAAGCTGCATCTACGGCATCGGTTCCAAAGAGGACTATTCCAAGATTGTGCTGGCCCTGCGTGTCGGCGAGACATATGAGCGAGAACAGATACTGCGCCTGCTGATCGATATGCAGTTCACCCGCAACGATATCGCCCTTGGACGCGGGACATTCAGAGTCCGCGGCGACATACTCGAGATCCAGCCCAAGGACGAAGAGTCGATCACTCGCGTGGAATTTTTTGGTGATGAGGTCGAGAAGATCAACGTGATCCACTCAGTGACCGGTGAGGTCATATCGTCTCATCATGCCGTCACGATCTATCCTGCCAGCCATTTCGTCACGCCCGCCGATAAGATGGAAAAGGCATTGATTGAGATCGAGAGAGAGCTTGATGAACGGGTAAAGTATTTTACAGACAGGAATATGCTCCTTGAGGCTCAGCGTATCGAGCAGCGCACCAGGTTCGATATGGAGATGATGCGCGAACTGGGATACTGCAGCGGCATAGAGAACTATTCGCGCATTCTGGACGGCCGTCCTCCCGGCAGCACTCCCCACACTCTGGTCGAGTATTTCCCGGAAGACTTTTTGATTTTTATAGACGAGTCTCACCAGACAATCCCGCAGCTCGGCGCGATGTATGCCGGTGACCGTTCGCGCAAGGAGACCCTGGTCGAATACGGCTTCAGGCTGCCATCTGCGCTCGATAACCGTCCACTCAAATTCGCCGAATTCGAGAAGCTGGTAAATCAAGCGATATTCGTCTCTGCCACTCCCGGTCCGTTTGAAACGGGGCATGTTTCGCAGACTGTGGAGCAGTTGATCCGTCCTACAGGTCTATTGGACCCCGAGGTGGAGGTCAGGCCGACCATGGGTCAGATAGACGACCTCATAGACGAGATCAAGCGCCGTGTCGAGGGCAGCGAGAGGGTGCTGGTCACCACACTCACCAAAAAGATGGCCGAAGACCTCAGCGAATATCTGTATGAGCTGGGACTGAAAGTTCACTATCTGCACTCCGAGATCAAGACTCTCGAGCGCACTGAAATTTTGCGCGACCTGCGGCTCGGCGTACATGATGTTATTGTTGGGATCAACCTCCTTCGCGAGGGTCTGGACCTGCCCGAGGTCTCTCTCGTTGCCATACTAGATGCCGACAAGGAGGGTTTTCTGCGCTCAGAGACATCGCTTATCCAGACTATTGGCCGTGCAGCACGCAATGTTTCGGGCAAAGTTATAATGTATGCCGACAATGTCACAGACTCAATGCGCCGCGCCATAGACGAGACCAACCGCCGCCGAGCAATCCAGGCAAAGTATAACGAGGAGCACGGCATAACACCCAAGACCATAGCCAAAGCGGTGCGCGACCTCATAGAGAGCGGCAAGGACATAGACACATACACATACGAGCAGTCGGGTGAGAAAGCCGACAAGAAGCCGCTTTCACTCGACGATTTGCTCGGCACGATTTCCATGACCGAGCGCCAGATGAAAAAGGCAGCCAAAGACTTGGACTTCGAGCGTGCCGCCCAACTGCGTGATGAAATAGCCGCCATGAAGAAGCTTCTGCCCGACTCCCATTGGTGTTAAGATTTTGCGTACTATATCCAGTTGTGATAAACTTGGTTTGGCAAGACCCGGTTCGTATCCCCGTCCATTCCTTGTGTGGGTCCTGCGGAGCCCGTCGAGGGGTGTTATGCGTTTGAAAAATATAGTTCTGGTTTTAGTTGGGGTTATGGTTTTACTTGTAGCCGGATGCGGGAAGCGTCAGCCGAGTGTGTCACAGGTTCCGGTCGCTCAGGCAAGTGATAACCAGGCGCAAACCTCGCAGAACAAAACTGACACAGAAAAAAAGCCGCAGGCATATATGCTGCCCAGAGTCGACGATGGTCCCAAGCTGCAGTTCAGCCAGCAGGGCGTCACATTCAGTTGGGTGGAAAATGGTCATGTGCGTATGAGCGCTTCAGCCAAGGAAGTAAGCGGCGGCGAGGTGACCAGGATCGGCCGGCTCACGAATTTCTCCGGCAAGTTGTATGAAAACGGCAAACTGGTGGCCACCATGACCGCGCCAAAGGTCATTGCCGACACGACAAAGCGCATAGTAACGGCCACCGGCGGGGTGACTCTGAAATCATTGGAGAGAAACACCACGGTCAGGTCGCAGTGGATGAAATGGTATGCCAAAGAGCAGAAGGTGGTCGGTGACGGCGGGGTAAAGATAAACTCCACCATGGGCAATATGCAGGGCGCTGCATTTATCGCCGACACGGCCATGAAGAGCATCAGGGTCATGGATTCCGGGAAAGGATTGTAGTATCGGTATGAATATACATAGGCTGGTTCAGCATCCTAAGCCTCGTCAAAGGATGCGGCTGCTTATAGTAATGACTATAGTATTGTGTGTAATGATATATGTTCCGGCATTCGCATTGACACGATACGAGAGCAATGGAGTCACCATAGTCGCCGCCATAATCGACGGAAATCTTATAGACGGTTCATATAAAGTAGTCGCCGACAAAAGTGTGTATGCAAAAATGATCGACCAGGCTGCGGGGACATTTTTTGAGGCCGAATCCGATAAGATGATGGTAATCATCGGCTCGGTTTCCGGACCCATGGGTGCGATCAAGTCAGCCGAACTCTGCGGTCTTGTCAAACTGACGTATACCACCTGTGATCCCAAGACCAGCCTCAAGACAGTCACCACGGCCACAGCCGACAGCGCGACATACGACGGCGTCGTGCAAAAGGCATATCTTGTCGGCAATGTAAAGATAGTAAACACAAATCCTGCGCTCTATACTGAGCCTGCGGTTATGACCGGCGATAAAGCCACCATAGACCTCAAGTCGACTCCAAGTCCGGCTTTCAGACTGGAGAGTAGTCCCGGCCTGAGCAGGATTGAATTAACTCCAAAGAAAGAGGCGACAGCCCCCAAGTGAAGCTCCAAGCACATAACCTGGTCAAGATATACAAGGGACGCCGTGTGGTCAGCGATGTCAGTCTGTCCATGTCCACAGGCGAGACTGTCGGCCTGCTGGGTCCGAACGGTGCGGGTAAGACGACTACTTTTTATATGATGGTCGGCTTGGTCAAGCCCGACGAGGGAAAGGTGACCCTTGACGATAAGGACATAACAAACAAGCCCATGTTTATGCGCGCGCGTCTGGGTTTGGGTTATCTTGCGCAGGAGCCATCTGTATTCAGAAAGCTTACTGTGGCGGAGAACATCCTGTTGGTGCTGGAGATGCATGGCGTCAGCAAGAAGGAGAGATTGGTTCGCACAGACCAGCTACTGAATGAGTTCGGCCTGACGCATGTGCGCAACAGCAAAGGCCAGGTCTTATCCGGCGGTGAGCGCAGACGGGTGGAGATAGCCCGCGCCCTCGCCACCGATCCGAGGTTCATTTTGCTGGACGAGCCGTTCACGGGCGTCGACCCGATTGCAATCGGCGATATCCAGGATATTGTCCGTCACCTCAAGGACAAGGGTATCGGCATAGTAATTACTGACCACAACGTGCGTGAGACCCTCGCCATCACCGACCGCGCCTATATAATGTCCGAGGGCGAGATAAAGACCGCTGGAGCTTCAGCCGATTTGCCTAACGACCCCATCGCCCGCAAGTTCTACCTTGGCGACCGGTTCGAGATGTGAGGCCTGCATGAAGCTATTGGACAGACTTATCTGGCGCGAACTGCTCGGTCCGTTCGCATTCGGCGTAATCGCATTTACAGGTGTCTTCTTCAGCGGATCATATCTGCTCAAACTCACCACCTGGGTCATGAACGGCATGCCTCTTCTCACCGCGATAGAGATCGTGGTTCTGATTCTGCCTCAGATAGTGGTCATCACTTTGCCCATGGCGACACTGCTTGCCGTGCTGTTGGGCATTGGCCGACTATCCAGCGACAGCGAGGTCATAGCCATATTTGCAGGCGGCATTAGTTTATATCGACTGGTGGTGCCGGTCATCACGCTGGGTCTGTTGGTCAGCGGCGGTTCCATACTGCTCAACGAAGCCGTTGCTCCGTATGCCAATATGAGGAACAAGGAACTTCAGGCGGAGGTATTCAAGCAGGAAATGCCTTCGGATCAGCCGTTCAGCCTGGTAGATGAGGGCACGAGGTCGCTCATCAGGGTCGGCGGCGGAATGGATACAAAGAGCCGTACGCTCAAAAAGGTTACTGTCGTCCAGAGTGACAGCGAAGGCCGTCCTTCGATTCTCATATATGCCGATCATGCCGTATGGGCGGGGATCGACAACAACCCTGATAATAAGTATAAATGGCTGCTCTATGACGGCTATCTGCAGATAGGCCTTGGCACGGATCACCCCGACCTCTGGAACTTCCAGAAGTCCCAGACCCGCGAGATCAAGATCGAGAAGACTCCCGACCAGTTTGCGCTCTATCAGAAGGATCCTGAGCAGATGAGTTTTGTGGAGCTTTCTCAATTTATAAAATATGTCAGGGCTCATCCAGACAGACCACAGGAGAAGATCAACGATCTGGACGTCGAGCGCTGGAACAAACTCGCCCTGCCTATTTCCAGCCTGATATTTGCCCTTCTGGCAGCTCCCTTGGGCATCAGACCCAGCAGAAGCAGTTCGTCTGTGGGCTTCGGCCTCAGTCTGCTGCTTATCCTCATATACTGGCTCATATGGCGCTACACGTCATCACTGGCCGTCCAGGGCGATATGGCGCCGTTTGTGGGTGCATTTACGGCCAATGTGCTTGGTCTTGGGGCAGGCGTTGTGCTGCTGAAGAGAGTGGCCAAGTAATTCCCCAAACGAAGTTAAAAAGCCTCTGAGAGCTATAACATTTCCCCAGTAATTCGGCAGCATTCGGCACGACAGGGGTGCTGGCCCCACTATTCACGAGGGACGTGAATAATGCTCTCGGAGACCCGGATTATGCACTTCGCACATAATCCGGGCTGGGAGGGCGAGGCTCCTGCCGAGCCATTTGGCTGATTTATGTAAACGCTTTGTCGCCACATTGTCAACAGGTTTGCACAAAAGTGGCACTGGGTAACAAAAGCGAGGGTACGCAGTGCGAGAGGCTTGGCCCGCATTATTCACGAAGATCGTGAATAATGCTCTCGGAGCCTCATTCGCCGACTATGCCCGATATTCAGTTATTCATAAGGAGGCACCGAGATGCGACTTTTCGTAATGGTTTGCGCCCTGACTCTCGCTTGTGCGGCTGGCGTCTTAGCAGCCGACTCATGTTGTCCGAGCAATACTTGCCCGACTGTGACATGTCCCAGCAACCCATGCGCCGTTTGTCCGTCGTCAGCGCAGGTGCAATCGGTTGACAATTGTCTGATGTGCACTTTCGGTCTGACTCAACAGCAGCTGTGTGACCTGCGCAATCAAGGCTACAGTGACAAGGACATAGCCATAGCAGCGGCCATTGCCAAAAAGGCTTGTGTTTCAGTCAGCGACGTGCTGGCGAGTTACTGCGAGTGCAAAGACTGGAACAGCGTAGCGGCCAAGTATAATGTCTGCCTGGCGGACATGATTGCGATAGCAGACAAATGTCTCTGCCCGTCTGAGACAGTCGGTGCGGGTCCATGCGCCTGTTATGCTATTTATAACAAGACAGGCAACGTGCTGCTGACGCGTGCGGAGGTGTTCAGGTATTATGCGATGGGTTATGACTGGATGGACGTCGCCCTTGCAACAAATATAGCGATGGAGACCGGTTACCCCATCGGCCATACGCTTATGGACATCAGGCGGGGTGTGCTATATGAGGAGATTGCGGTGATGCAGGGAGTGCCGTATAGTGTAGCGTTCAATTTTACATGCTATCCATTCCCGAGGCAGAGTATTTACAGCGCAAGCATCCAAGAGAAGAATATGAGCAAATTTGCTCAATATCAAGTGCCGGGCAAATGTGCCGGGGCAGGGCCCTCTACCATGATCACCCTGCCGGCGTTAAGACCCAATTACTGATTCGTTGCTTCGGGCCGGGAGATATCTCTCGGCCCTTTTGTTTGTTCAAGGCTAAGCAGACGAACGGCGGGCAGCATCCATAGTACCACAGCGCACGTTGCTGCAGCGAGAACACCCGAATCATTAAATGCAAATGCTCCACATATGCCTATGAAAGTCCCGACCATTGCGGCTTTTTCATCCCTCGGGAAAATTTCCAGCGCTTTGCGGCTGACTTGCCACAGCGCAAGTAGATATCCGATCAGACTCAGTGCAAGCAGTCTGCTCCACACGCTTGTTGCCAGCAGCATGAAGTTTAGCGCCATCTTGCGCTCGGCGATCCAAAGAATATCGCTCCCACTGCCCGATGCGCTGAGTGCACGGCCGACATGTGACTGTGAAGCTCCACCGCGCAGCAAGTCGGGTCCGAATAGCGCACCAAACGCAATAAATACTACCAGTAATGCAACAACGAATGTGCGCCAACCCGGCCATTTGCCGCGCCGTGCAAGCAGTGTTGCACAGAGCGCAAGTGCTGCAGCAAGCGCTCCGCCAAGGTTTACGCCCAGGTTCGGCGCTCCAATAAAGACAAGCACCAGCACATATACAATAATTGCGGCCATCCATTTTTTCCACGCCTGAGCATTCCATGCGGCAAGCACAATCCCCATGCCGATGATCGATGAACCTAGCATGGTTCCCATAAGTTCATTTCCGATGCCGTAATACCGCGCGCCCTCAATCATGCCGTATCCGGCGACTGACGATTTGATAAGAGGCGCTCCCCGCACCAGATCGACCATCAGACTCACGACAACAATTCCGCACAGCCATCCCATTGCCCTTACCGGATTACGGAAGAGCATGGAGCATACGAGCACAATTGCTGCTGTGATGACGATCAGCCATATTATTGTGCCGACCAGTCCGCCGGAATAGACAAGCGGCAGATAGAGCATAGCAATTGGGATAGCAAGTGGCACCAAGGCGACCCATGCGGCAAGCTTTTTTACCGGACGCGACACTCCGAGGACAACTGCAAGCGTCACCAGGATCACTGCCACGGACTGAACTATACTTCCTACGCGCATAGCAGGCTGCCTTTGGTCCTGCTTGGCCGCATCCAGGTTCAACTGAAGGAGCTTACTGATATTATTGTTCTGCTTCACAAATTTGAACGGCCGCCCACCCATCGGCTGCTCAGGTTCGACTCTGAGAAGTGAGATGATCGTCGGGGCTACATCGCTGATCGTAATGAGCCCTGGTCGGCGCGTTGACGGCGAGGTCAGTGTGCCGACTCCAAAGCCTGGTCCTTTAACGATTACGGGTGCCAGTTTTTCTTCATCGATATCGCTGAAACTGCGCGAGTTGGGTGAGAGCACAATCAGAACGTCTTTATTGAAATCGAGTTTTGCAGTCAGTTTCGATATGAAATCGTCCAGATGGTGTACTGACTGACGTCTTAACATGGCTGCCTGCTCATTCGTGCAAGAGTCGGCATATATATCTGCGCGGGATGTGTCTCCGACGTCTATCACGATAAATCTGCATCTGTTCGCTGCCTGGTCGAACTCACTCATCAGAGCTGCCTGGTCGGTTCGAATGCCGTATGGTGAGTCCGAGTCGACCAGAGCCAGACTTGGTAAGTCGATATTGCCGAGGTCGACAATGCCATTTTTGTCCATTGCAATCGCTACGGCCTCGTGGTGCATTTGGCCTGGAATGTCCGAGTTTCCGATCACGGCGGTCTTTATCCCAGCCTCATGCAAAGCCGAGCCGATAACGCCTGGGTGCGCCCTGTAAGACGCCTCTTCATTGGCTCGCAGTATCTTGCCGATTTCAGTGTGGACTATCCGAGCATCCCCATAGTCGAGCGCGGTCCTCGATTTATATATGCTGCCCGCGCGAACGCCATTTATCAGGCAGTCCACACCGGCTGCACGGCGAGTTTCCGCTCCAGCCACGGCCAGCGTGCCTGCACCCAGGCTCACGCAGCCGGGTTCCATGCCGGGTTTGTCTACCGGATCGATATCTTTACTGGCTCTGCCTGTGCGCACGTTCATAAGCGCAGCTGACCCGCTGTGCATCAGGTCCCACAGGTGCGGGAAAGCAGGATCGGCAATATCCCTAATGCTTATGCCGCCCGCAACAACGAGCACCACACGCCCTTCAGTCTGGTCAGCAGCCATGACGCTGGTGCAGAGTGCAAGCGCAAGTATGATTATAATCGGTATCCTTATAGTCAGGCTCCTCGCATATAGCCAAATATAAAATACAATATACTAAATATCAAATCAACTCAGTCTCCGCTGACTGAGACTTTCTTCTCTTCAATTTCGCCAATCTTCTTTTTACCGAAATATACGTCCATGATGGCGCGGCAGACGGGCGCTGCGGCGCTGGCTCCATGGCGGCCATGTTCGACTATGCATGCGACTGCAATCTGAGGGTCTTCCAGCGGTGCGAAGCAGACGAACCATGCGTGGGCGGGTCCTCTGTTTTCAGCCGACCCGGTCTTACCGGCGACAGTGATGCCGGGGATATTGCACACACGACCTGTTCCCTGGGTAATCGTAGCGCGCATTGCCTGCCGGACCAGTTCAAAATCCTCATCAGAAGCATCGACACGGCGTTTAATATACGGTTTTGTGCGCATTGTCACTTTGCCGTTGCGGTCCAATACTTCATCCAGCAGATAAGGCCTGTAGACCTTGCCTTTGTTTGCAACTGCCGCAATTGCCACAGCCATCTGAAGTGGGCTGGTCTCGACATATCCCTGGCCTATTCCGCAGCTCGGAGTTTCGCCGGGATACCATTTCTGCTGTTCCGGATGGTTCTTAAAACGTTTTTTCTTCCAGGCGGTGGAAGGCATTGTGCCCACGTGATTGTCTTCGTAACGGCTTTCATACGGCAGATCGATGCCGGTTGCCTGGCTGATACCGAACTGTTTGGCAACTTTTGCCATTCGGTCGATGCCAAGTCGCAGAGCCAGTTTGTAGAACCAGACATCACACGACTCAGCAATAGCCCTGGTGAACGTCACACCCCGGCCGTGGACTTTCCAGCAGCGGAATGTACGCCCGAAGTGAAAAGATCCTGGGCAGCTGACCGTGGTGTTTTTGTTGCACTGATGATATACCAGCCCGGCAATCGCCATAATCGGTTTGAATGTGGAGCCTGGCGGATAGACATTATATACACTTCTGTTCTGTAGTGCTCGCTCACGGGTTATTCTGTCCCAATCGCTGCGTTTTATTCTTTTGACGAAGATATTGGGGTCAAACGAAGGTTTGCTGACCATAGCCAGCACGGCACCTGTTTTAGGACTGATAGCCACGACTGCGCCGGTCTGTTTGCCGAGTGATCGTTCAGCGGCGATTTGAAGGTCTCTGTCGATTGTAAGTTTGAGAGTCTTTCCAGGTGTCGAGCGTTTCTCACCTAATATTCTGACTGCCCGACCCATGGCATTGACTTCGATTTGTTTACCGCCGTCTTGGCCTCGGAGCAGGTCTTCATACTCCCGTTCTATGCCGGACTTGCCTACATAATCGCCCGGCCTATAGTCTTTATTCTCTTTTTTCGTCTGGGCGAGCCGTTCCTCGCTTATCTCACCGAGGTAACCCATCACATGAGCCACCGCCTCGCCGTCGGGATAGTTTCTGAGATTGTCGAGTTCGACGCTCACACCCGGCAAATCCATCCTCATCTCACCGATACGTGCAACGGTGGCCAGCGGGACATCGACCTCGACTCTGACGGGTGAGCCGGGTCTTGCTTCACCTTTTCTCATGCTCATTTGGAGCCTGTCTTCAAGCTCCACTGGGGTAATGGCAAGGATACCGCATAGGGTGTTTATTGCATGCTTGTCTTTTTTGAGGACATCCGGCGTCGCCAACACCACAAACTGTGGACGGCTTGTGGCAAGCACCCGGCCTTTTCGGTCGAGCACGGTCCCTCTAGGGGCGCGCGTGCGCAGGAGCTTGATGCGGTTTGCTTCGGATGCTCTCATCAGCTCATTGCCGAGTGCGATCTGCAAATACCACAGCCGCGCAATCAAGATTAGGAAAAGGACAACCGCAATTACAGCGAATGTATTTATTCTCGCGAGTTGGAGTTTGCGGTCTTCGGATCTACTTACCATTACGACTCACATGCCCCTATTCTCTCGGGTGGCTGTGTACGTTACACACCTGTGTCGGCACTTCATCAATTGGCACCAGTTTGCGCACAGACGGGCAGTTTCTCGTTGCCAGCATTCCGGTTTCCTTACAGACAGTTGCCGGGACGTATTGCGTATTGGGTGATGTATTTGTTCGCTGCGTATGCTGCTGCTTATGTTCGTTATACCAGTCACGTGTGTGGATAGTGCAATATGAAGTCGGCTCAGTGCCGCGGAGCATCTTTTCAGTATGAGTTGCCGGGCAATATCGGGTTGCTCGCATCTGGCTCTCATTGCAGATTTTAACAGTGACGACATCGGAATCGGTTTCAGTCACATCCGGCGATGGCTCCTCTTTTGGAGTATCGTCTTTATGTGTATCGGCGGCAGTCTGCTCTCGTTTTGGAGTGTCCTTGGCAGTGTCGCTAATTTTTACTCTGTTGGGTGCCTGGTTTTCATCCTGATGAATCTTGTCATAGATGGGCAGAGACTGGCTCATGAACTCTTTCCAGACGGGGGCGCATACGACTCCACCGAATGCGTGCCTCATAGGGGCATAGTTATCGTTGCCGACCCAGCATGCCGCGACCAGTTTGCCCGGCACATAGCCGATGAACCATGCATCTCTGTCATCGTTGGTTGTGCCGGTTTTACCTCGGGCATCGCGAATACTCTTGACTGCGTAGCCTGTCCCGCCTCTGCCGGTGACGACTGCCCTGAGCATCTTGTCCATTTCCGAGTTAACTCGCTCGGATATAACCCTGTTGCCCTCGGGCACGTAATCCTGAAGAATTTCACCACGACTGTTTGTCACACGGATTATCGAGCATGGGTCGACATGAATGCCTTTGTTTGCGAATGTTCCGTATGCCGAAGCAATCTCTATAGGTCGCAGTCCGCCTATGCCGCCGATGGCAGTGGACAGATAAGGCTCCAGGTGAGAGGCTATTCCCATCAACTCGGCATATTTGATCACGTTATTGATTCCGACTTTTTCAGCCACCTTGATAGCCGGTATGTTGATCGACCTTGCGACAGCCGACTCCATCGTCACCCAGCCATGATATTTGTTGTCGTAGTTTTTTGGTCTCCATGTGCCGCCTGTGCCGTTAGGATATGAGACGGACTCGTCCAAAATTCTATCGGAGGGCTTCATTCCAGCCGCAAGTGCAGCGGTATAGACAAACGCCTTAAAGGCGCTTCCCGGCTGCCGCTTGGCCTGAACGCATCGATTATACTGGCTGGCCGGGTCCACACTGCCGACCATGGCTCTCACATAGCCTGTGGCCGGCTCAATCGCAATAAAGCAGCCCTCACTTACGTGACGTAGTTTCTCATGTTTTCTCACACCGTTGCGCAGCGCATCCTCGGCAATCTGCTGCATCCTATAGTTGAGGGTCGTATAGACTCTGAGGCCGCCCTTAAACAGAACGTCATCGCCGTATTTGTCTCTCATCTGCTTGGTTACGTAGTCGATAAAATGCGGGGCTTTGTATGTATTGCGGCCCTTGGTTCGCCTTATGACATACAGTTTTTCGGCCTTGGCTTCGTCCCTCTGCTCGGGAGTGATATATCCCTGCTCGGCCATGGCATCCAGGACGACGTTGCGCCTGCCGACGGCTGCGTCTATGTCTTCATGAGGTGAATAGCCGGAAGGCTTTTGAGGCAGACCGGCCAGCATAGCGCATTGAGCGAGGTCGAGCCTGCCCACGTCCTTACCGAAATAGACACGTGAGGCAGCCTGCACACCGAACGCTCCGCTGCCGTAGTATACCTGGTTGAGATATAGTTCAAGTATTTTGTTTTTAGTGAAGTTGCGCTCCATGAGGATAGCGAGCACGGCTTCCTGTATTTTTCTGTTAAGGGACTTTCTCTGTGTAAGATAGACGTTTCTGGCAAGCTGCTGGGTTATGGTGCTGCCGCCCTGAGCGAGTCTCTGGCCTCGGACATTCTGCCATACGGCGCGCGCTACACCTTTCATGTCGATCCCGGAGTGGTGATAAAACCGTTTGTCTTCGATTGCTACGGTTGCATTGCGCAGGGTTTTGGGGATATCGTTGAGCGGCACGTTGGTACGGTCCTCGCGGTATATCCTGCCGAGGATGACATTGTCGCTGGAATAGATGATCGTCGCTTCCGGCGCTTCGAAGTCTCCGACTTTCGGCAGAACATTGGACAGGTTGATAAACAGTCCAAGCGCTATTCCCACAGAGGCGCTGATCCCAAGCAGAATCATCACCTGCAAAATAGTAACTATGGATCGCAGTCTGCTGCGCTTACTGCGAGTTGATTCCGTTCTTCGCGATGACGCGGATTTCATATTCACCTTTACTCCCGATTCGCACTAAATTATAGGTTCGCACGCATTCAGGTGTCAAATCAATAACCCACAACTCCTAAATCATATCTATGATATAATCTCTTATGTTCAAGGAGCGCCAATTACATGTATGAGATTACCATAGAAGATAGTTTCGACGCAGCTCATCGCATTCCCGACTACCAGGGCAACTGCAGCAGGCTCCACGGCCATACATACAGGGTGCAGGTGTGTTTTCGTGTAAAAGACCTGGACTCTCTGGGCATGGCCATAGACTTTCGCAGAGCCAAGCAGATACTCAAAGCTGCTCTAGATTACATGGACCACCATTATATAAACGAATTGCCGGAGTTTTCGGATCAAAATCCTACAGCAGAAAACATAGCTCGGTTTATATACGACCGCGTAAATGCCGAAGCCGATTCCGTACAGAGCGTAAGTGTTTGGGAGACTCCATCTTCCTGCGCAACATATTATCGGGAGGATTGACATTGACCGATGTGAATCAGCCCGGCTGGTTGTGCGAGATATTTACCTCTATCCAGGGTGAGGGCATCTACTGCGGCCAGAGACAGACATTTGTCAGGCTTGCCGGATGCAATTTGTCATGCAAGTATTGCGATACGATGGGCTCACGCGACCCGAAACCTGCGCTGGCAAGAGTCGAACTTGGGGCAGGTGGTCAAAAATTCGATGAATTGCCTAATCCTATCGACGCCGAAACAGCAATCAAGGCATGCCGTCGGCTCGGGTCGAAAGTCGCGGCGCTTACGGGCGGAGAGCCCCTTGTTCAAGTGGATTTTCTCTCACATTTGATGCCGGGGCTAAGCGGCGCCGGGATTACTACATATCTTGAGACCAATGGGATTCTGCCGGACGCTCTGGCTCGTGTTGTGCAACACACGGATATTATTGCGATGGACATAAAACTGCCGAGTGCATGCGGAATGTCGGAACTGTGGGATCTGCATGAGAAGTTTTTAAAGATCGCCGCTCAAAAGCAAGTGTTTGTGAAGTCGGTAGTAGCGCCCGTCACGCCGGATGACGAGGTTATCAGATGTGCGGCGTTGATAGCATCAATCGACCGTGAGATTCCTCTTGTGATCCAGCCGATCAGCGGCGTGCGCTTCGATGCCTCATCACTGATCCATATGCAGGAGACAGCCATGGATCGGCTTGCGGATGTCCGAGTGATACCGCAGTGCCACAAGATACTCAATTTGCCATGAAGAAAATAGGAATTACATCCACCATACCCGTCGAGGTCGTTTATGCTGCAGGCTGCGTGCCTGTGGACCTCAACAATATTTTCATAACCTCAGAGCAGGCTCCCGCCATGGTTGCGGAGGCTGAGTATGACGGCTATCCCCGGAATGCATGCGGATGGATCAAGGGCATCTACTCTGCGGCAAAGAGAGCAGATATCGATGCGCTGATAGCGGTTGTAGAGGGCGACTGCTCACAGACTCAGGCTATGGTCGAGACCCTGGAGATAGCGGGTATCGAGATTATCCCGTTTGCATATCCATATGGACGCGACCGCGTGCTGCTGCGAATGGCGATAGACAAGCTGATCGACCGTCTGGGAACCACATGGGATGCCGCACATGAGTGGAAAGCGCGGCTCGACAGGATCAGACGAAAAGTATCCAGACTCGACGAGTTGACCTGGCGCACAGATGCCATATCTTCATTTGAAAACCATTATTATCAGGTCAACTGCAGCGATTTTATGGGCGATCCCGACGCATTTGAGTCGGATATCGACAAACGCCTGGCTGAAGCCGATTTACAATCCACGACTCACAACTCACAACTAAAGCTAGGTTTTGTGGGCATCCCGCCCATCTTCACTGACTTCTATGAATATATCGAGAGCCTTGGGGCGAGGGTAGTGTTTAATGAGGTCGTTCGTCAGTTCGCCATGCCGTATGAGACGGCCGATCTGATAGAGCAGTATGCCGCCTACACCTATCCATATGACGTATTCGGCAGAATAGAGGATATCAGCCGTGAAATGGAAAGACGTGGTCTGGAAGGTCTGATCCATTACACTCAGAGTTTTTGTTTCAGGCAGATTCAGGACTTGATTATACGCAGTCGGATAGACATTCCGATATTGACGATCGAGGGTGATGCTCCGACAAAGCTGGACGCGCGCACAAAGGTCAGGATAGAAAGTTTTGTAGAGATGCTAAGCTGAGCTTGATCTTGGCGTAAACACTCATCAGAGCCGTCTGAATGGCACTGGCAGGCCTACAAAACACAGGAGATTAACGGGCAACGCTCACTGTATGCTCGGAATGATCGTCCATTATAGCGATCACACTCTCTTCCGTTATTCCAAGGACAGCCGACACCTCTTCTGCAAGCAGTTTTTTTGCTCTTTTGAGCTGATGCTGTTCACTAACTTTTGGATAGCGAGATTTCGGCTCTGTCACTCCGCGGCGTATAGCGCCTGCAAGAGCGATTGGATCACCCCAGGTAAGGTTTCGCAGGCCATCATCTTTTGGCACATCTTCATCACCGGCCAGAATGTGAAGTGCTTCTTGGATTTTATCCGGTGTTGACACGGGACGAAGTCCAAGTTCATCAGCAGAATCGACAGGGACGAAGATTGTTGAGCAAATAGATGGCTTGGGGATAACGTAGTATTCGCGGGACTGGCCGTCCTGTTCACGACGTTCGATGGCATCAATTATTCCCACGCCATATCTAGGGTGCAAGACTGTATCACCGACATCCATTAGGAAAACAGTTTCCTTTCGTCAAGTCGCGCCGGGATTTCCGGGCTGGGAGCCCGAGGCACAAAACCCGTCCGAGAAGTATTTCGGCGCGGACTAATGGTGGAGTAATGAAAATATTATATGCATATGATACTACGTTATGTGCGCAAAGTCAAGTTCCCAAATGCGAATATCGGCGACCCTGAATGGTTCATGGTCTACATCTCTGTCTCACTGCCTCGTACATCACAACACTTGCTGCCACTGCGATATTGAGCGAATTTATCTTGCCAACCATAGGAATTCTCACCACCATATCAGCCACCCGGCGCACTGTATCCGATATGCCGGTATGCTCATTGCCGACCACAATCATCGTGGGTTTTGTAAAGTCGACTGAGGTGTATGGCATGTCGACATTTGCCGATGTCCCGATCACCTGCAGTCCTCTCGCATGGGCGCACTCGATAATTTTTGCCGAATTTTGATGGATGCAAATCGGCACAGTGAAGACCGCCCCTCTTGAGCCGCGGACAACACGACGGCTGAACGGGTCGGTAGTATTAGCTGCAAGGACGACTCCGTCAATTCCTGCGGCATCCGTCGAGCGAAGCAGCATACCGAGATTATCTGCGTTCTCGCAGCTCTCGACCATTTGGACCAGGGGGCACTCAGCGGAAAAAACATTCTCCAGCCCGACCACCCTTCTCTCAACAATTGCCAGGCACTCTGGTGTAGGTTTGGCGTCGAGAATTTTTGCCAGCAATCCCTCAGTGCACTGATATGCATCCACACCGGCGGATGCAGCTCTTTCGATCAGGGCTTGTGATTCCTGTGCAGCCGAATACTTATCAGTGAATATTACCGATTCGACCCGGCCGCCATAGTCAAATGCGCGTTTGACCAGTTCCTCCCCCTCCGCAAAAAAGAGACTGTTTCGCCTGCGCCCATCCTCTCCGACAAGCTCACGCAGCAGTTTTATGAGGGGGTCTTTTTGTCCTGATATACTGTTCATTTACAGGTAGTCTAGCCCTGCGTCGAGCATAATGTCAAGCCGTATTAGGTGATATAATGATTTGAGCAATAGATCCATAGAGAGGTAGACAAAAATGCCCGTAATCACATTCAATGGAAAGACATTAACAAAAGAGCAAAAGGCTCAACTTGCGCAGGAGTTCACAGAGACAGCCTCCAAGGTGACCGGCATCCGCAAAGAGGCATTTGTTGTGCTTATCCGCGAGTATGATCGAGAAAATATCGGTGTAGGCGGAGTTCTTCTGGCTGATAAATAGTGATGAGGTTGTGTGTGGCGGCTTTGGGAGCCGCCACACTTCCATAATAATTACAAACCGGTAAAAAGAGTATCGCGTCATTGTGTCAAGTAAATTACGGCCTTGAACTTGTATTAGCCCGGATTATGCGCTTGCCGCATAATCCGGGTCTCTGAGAGTATTATTCACGTTCCTCGTGAATAATACGAGCTAGAGATATGTGTTCTGAATACGGAATTCAGACCGAGACGTGCAATTTACATAGCGTAAATTGCTTAGTGGAATTGTTAAGGCCGGAAGTCACCTCCGGCTCATCATCATCCAGCACTCTCGAATGTCTTACGCCCAAAATAATCTAGATCTCAAATTGTTCCATGCTTGCCGCGGGCTCTTTTTCTTCTGTGGGGGTGGCAGTTTGTGGCGCGGCGAACTCTTTGACTGTCTGGGCGAGTTCCATCAACCTCTTATTGACCAGGAAATGAACGCTTCCTTCAGGATATGTGCCATCGGCAGCCTTTTCCCCAGCCGGAATTCCTGTGATTATTTCGATCCCCTGATCCACTGTCTCCACCGGCCAAATATGGAATTTACCCTCATGCACCGCTTCAACTATCTCAGGCTTGAGCATCAGGTGCCGGATATTGGAGGCCGGGATCATTACACCCTGATCGCTGGTGAGTCCCTTGGACTTGCAGACAGCATAAAACCCCTCGATCTTGCGGTTTACTCCACCTATAGGCTGGACCTGTCCGTGCTGGTTCATGGAACCCGTGACGGCGATGCCCTGCTTGATCGGGATGTCGGCTATGGCTGATAGTAGCACATAAAGCTCGGCGCATGAAGCAGAGTCGCCCTCGACCTCGTCATAGAGCTGCTCAAATGCAATGGTAGCAAATGCTGCAATTGGCTTGTCCATCGCATACATGCCTTCCAGGTAGCCGGTGAGGATCATTACACCCTTGCTGTGGATCGGTCCACCCATCTCGCTTTCACGCTGCACATCCACTATCTTGCCGCGCCCAGCCGCTACCCTTGCTGTGATTCTCGAAGGCCTTCCAAACGAAAAATCGCCCAAGTCATATATAGAGAGGCCGTTGATCTGTCCGATTTTGGATTCATCGGCGTCGATCATAATTACGCCTTCGTCGATCAGGCTCTGGACTTTGTCCTCTATCATCCTTGAGCGGTATTCTTTCTGTTCCAGAGCTTTATCGACATGCTCGGCCATCACGATATCGCTGCCCTCTGCCCAATATGAAGCCTCGCTTGCCAGGTCTGATATGTCTATAAACCGGGTGGAGAGCCGACCCTTGTCTTCAATAACGCGCGAGCCGTAGTCAACTATCTTGGCCACGGCACTCTTGTGGAAAGGTTTGAGCTCAAGGTTTTTGCAGCAGTCGGCGACAAACGCGGCGTACTGCGCCACATGCTTATCGCTGCGCGCCATCTCTATATCGAAGTCCGCTTTGACCTTAAAAAACTTGCGAAATTCATCATCAAGGTAATAGAGCAGGTAATATATGTATGGGCTGCCGACCATTACTACTTTGACATCCAGCGGTATCGGTTCCGGCTTGATCGTTGCGACTGACATCAGCCCGTATTGGTCGATCAGGTTCTCGGGTGCGGCTTCTTTTGCCCGCATTACGCGCTTGAGGCCGTCCCATGAGAACGGGTTCAACAGCACGTCCAGAGCCTGCACGATCAAATACCCGCCGTTTGCCTTGTGCACTGCTCCCGACTTAATCATATTGTGATCGGTGCTGACGAACCCGAACCGCGATTTATATTCTATCTTGCCGAGCAGATTATTATACGTCGGGTTATTTTCACGTATCACAGGCGCGCCGTCGTGATCTTTTTGCGTAAGGAAGACATTGACCTTATATCGGTCATATGTGGACTCTGCCAATTCTTCGAAAGCAGGCGGCATACCCGGCTGTGTTTTCTTCTCCTGCGATCTAAAGTCATCCAGATGCTCGACTATATCATTTTCGACCTCATTAAGATAATCCAAAATGGCCTTGCAGTCACCGAAACCATTGCACATCTGATATTTAGCGCGGAGGTCTTCGAGGAGATGACCCACCGCAAAAAGTGCTATCTCACGGTCCAGATCACGGACTTTGTCCTGAGCTTCTTTTTCCAATCCCCGCGAGCGTGAGACGAACTGGTTTGTGCTCTCCTGCAGCTTTTGTCCGCGCTGTTTGATTTCCTGCTTTTTCTCATCCGGCAGGGCATCATACTCATCTCGGTTATATGCCCGGCCTTCGGCTGTGAGCGGGACAGACGCTATTCCGACAGGGGTTGCCTCTATGTTGAATCCCAGGTCGGCTGCTTCTTTTTGTAAATCGGCCAACAGAGCTTCGCGCCTGTGTTGAATATCGTCCATTATCTCGCTCTTGCGCTTGCCATAGTTTTCACTTTCAAATGCGCGCGGCAACTCTTCACGAGCAACTCTAATGAACTCATCCATGTCCTCCGCAAGCTCAGTGCCTTTGCCTGACGCTACTCCAATCGCTTTGGGATGATACGGGTCAGCAAAATTGTTGACATAACACCAGTCTTTAGGAGAGGGCTCATTTTTGGCTTTTGCATTTACATGCGAAAGCACACTGGAGTTTCTGCCCGTGCCCGGCTTACCGGCGACATATATATTAAATCCGTGCGTGCGTATTCCGAGTCCGAAGTCTACCGCGCTCACCGCGCGTTCCTGCCCCACGGTTCCTTCGATCGGCGAGATATCTGCGGTGCTTTCAAACCCGAGATCATCAGGGTTGCAAGTATGAGTCAACTCGTCTGCGGCCAGCTCTTTGATTTCGGCCATTTTTTACCTCCGCTATGATGTCTGAAGTGACTAAAGGATGTTTACCCAAGCGCATTCGGCCTGAAAACAAGCATGAGCTAGACCCGCATTATTCACGATGAACGTGAATAATGCTCTCGGAGACCCGGATTATGCGGAAAGTGCATAATCCGGGTTAGAGGTAATGGCCTAGCCTAAGTAGAAGGAAAATCTAGGGGGGTCAATGGACGTGTCTTTATGGAATGGCGTGTTTTGGAACCATATGGTCTATCCCGAACTGTCGTCTGATGACACCTATGACCCAACGCTCACGGTGTCCGGCGTCCATAAAGAAGCTCTCGGCGGCAGGTTTCCCGATTATGTCATCTGCCTGTGTCTGGATGACTACCACACCCTTTCGCCTGATGAACGGCGCAGCGCTCTGGAAGCAGTCAAAGACGTGATATCCTCACGTCTGCAGCCGTCACAGCGCATACTGCTCGGTTTCGCCCATGCCAACTCTCTCTATTGGTGCGGGATGCTGGGCGGTATGTCACAGCCGGAACTGATCGAGCACATAAAGTCGCTGCATAAGCAAATCAACGAGTCTGCATCACTGTCTGTGACCATAGGTCTTGCATTTTTGGCTGATGAGTCGATGCAGGCTTGGCGGTTGGCGTCGCAGCTTGCGGTTGTAGCCCAGCGCAGCAAAGTGCGTTTGGGCAGCAACCAAGTGTTTGTATACGATGAAAAGACAATGTCTCCATCTCCGTTCCTGGCGACATACTGGCGCCTGGGCAATAGTCTATACCGTCTCGTGCGCAGCGGCGATAAGTCACAGGTCGGTAATGTGATGTACGACGTATCGCACACACTCTTTACGTCAAGCTATTTGGGTCTGATTTACCTCCGCCCGATCCTGCAGAGTATGGTCATATTGATGGCGCAGGGGGCAATTGAGGTCGGTGTTGAATCGACCGAGGTCGCCCGTGATTCTGAGCGCTGCCTGAGCGAAATCTCGACGACATACGACTACTCTCGCCTGAAAGAACTGCTCGAAGAGGCTGCCGCCGGCTTTACTGCAAAGGTGCATGCAAGGTTTCATTCATCAGTAAATCAGCTCTCTTGCATTGCGGACTCGCTCATAAAGGATAATTTGTACGATCCTGAGCTTAGCCTGCACTACCTGGCGCGCAAGTTGGGAGTGAACGCCTCATACCTGAGCCGTGCATTTAAGAAAGCCATGGGAGCCGGAGTGGTCGAGCATATAAACCGGCTTCGGATAGATGAAGCAAAGCGTCTGCTGCTGGATAATAACCTCTCCATCACCGATATAGCGTTCCGGGTCGGTTTCGGAAGCGTGCAGCACTTCGGAAGGGTTTTTCGGGCAATCGAGTGCACCTCGCCGAGTGAATATCGGTCAAAACATGTTCATTCAGGGTAAAGCCCTGTGTTGCCGCTGTTTCAATAGTCACGCTAGACTGAGAGTGGTGAACTTATGGAGGCGGCGATGGACACACTCACAACTCAACTCAAATCATTTTCAAAGACTGCTGGAGCCGATCTTATCGGAATTGCTCCCATAGAGCGTTTCGGCGGCATCCCAGCCGAGCATCACCCTGCTTCGATTCAGCCCCATGTGCGGTCGGTCATTGTTATCGGCAAGCGGATTACACGCGGCACGCTCCGCGGGATCGAAGAAGGCACCCAGTTCGACAACTATAGCCTCTATGGCAACGTCTGGCTTAAGTTGCGTGTATTGGCGACCGCCACGTTTCGCGTTGCCGAGTATATCGAAGACAACGGCTGGGAAGCTGTTCCAATTCAGGACCTGCCCATTGAGACTCCGCCCATGGGAATCGCTGTAAGGCCGGATCAGCCTGCGCCTAACGTTATGGTCGATGTTACGGATGCGGCGGTGCGCGCAGGGCTGGGTGAAATCGGCTACTGCGGAATGTTTCTGACCCCGGAGTTCGGTCCCAGACAGCGTCTGCAGATGATCCTGACCACAGCGGAGCTTGAGCCCGACGATATTTTCGAGGGCAGCGTATGCTCTCACTGCAAGGAACACGTAAAATTCTGTCCCAACGGTGCGATAAGCGCTGAAGGCGAGAAGACGATCACAATCTGCGGCAAAGAGATGCTCGTGGCATCGATAGATGACACAAAGTGCCGCGAATGCAAAAACGGTGCAAATCCGAACTGTGACTATCCTGCAGCCAAAACGGAGCGCTATGGAGCACTGTGCACACGAAGCTGCATCGACTATCTGGAAAAGGAATGCCGCCTTACAAATAAACTCAACAATCCGCTCAGAGTGCGAAAGCCATGGGCTGTTGTGCATCAGACGCGTTCGCTCAATCCGGAGTATATGTAGATGACGGTGCTCACAAAAGAGAAAATTAAAGAGTTCGCATATTCTCATGGGCTTGACCTGGTTGGTGTGGCGAATATCGAGCGGTTCGACGGCGCGCCTGCCCGCATGCATCCTGCATCCATCTTTCCCGAGGCGCGCTCGGTTATAGTAGTGGGCAAACGAATCATTCACGGTGGATGGCGAGGCATAGAAGAGGGGACCTACTGGGCGTCATACAGCACGTTCGACTACTGCGGTCTGCTGAATATGCAGTTTATCCAGATTCCATTATATGATCTGGCGTGTCTGATAGAGGATCATGGCTGGGAAGCTGTTCCATATTACTCCGGCGCATCTGAGATCCAGCAGGACATACCGCCGCTGCGAGAGGGCGGTGTGCCTCCAAATGTGCACCTTGCAATTCGCATAGCGGCTGTTGCCGCCGGGTTGGGAGAAATTGGCTGGTCCAAGGCGCTGTTGACCAAGAAATATGGTCCGCGTGTCCGAGTGCATGCGATTATCACAGACATGCCGTTGGAGCCTGACCCGTTGGTTGAACCGGGTTCGATCTGCACCAGGTGCATGCAGTGCGTCAAGGGTTGTCCCGGCGCCATTCCTCACATAAAGGAAGGCAAATCAGTTAAGGTAACGATAGAGGACAAGACCTATGAGTGGGGCGATGTGGATATGGGAAAATGCACACTCATATATCATGGCGGTGACTCGCGCGTCTCCCCATTCATCCACAAGAGCTTTCCAGGTTGGAATATGGACGTTACTGCGCAGGAGATGAGCGAAGAAGCCGCCTACAAATTCTGCTGGCCGATGTCGACAGGCGCATGGAGGGCATCGTCCGAGTTTCCTTCCGGCTATATCATAGAGGGCCATGCCATGCTGCAGAGATGGGGTGATATGGTCAGCTATGGAATTGGAGCATCGCGCGGATGTATGCGAAGCTGCTTCAACTATCTGGAAAAGCATGGTCTGGTCGAGCAGACGTTCAAAGACGGTGATTTTATCAAACGTCCTCGATGGCTTTTGCCTTCAAAAGTCGAGAAGAAAACCTAGATAACAAAAAGAGGAACCTGGGCTGTATCAGGTTCCTCAATTCTTCCTGGTTATCTTGTGACGCCTACCTGGATGCGAACCGTGACAGAAATACGCTTGCCTGATGATACACACTTGCGTCTATCACCGTCCTGCCGTTTACGATATACGGCGCCTCGCTTATCTGCATCTGTTTGCCGTTCACTATTGCGACTTTGCTGCCGATCTTGAGATCGATCTTCATATCGCCTGACATTGCCGTAACGGTTTTAGTCTCGCTGTCCCAGAACAGGATTCCGTTGAGGTTATTATATAGGTCACGCAGCTTTACTTTGCCTGAGGCTGGGGCTATTTTCTTTTCGAGTTTAGCGCGTGTGTCTTTCTTTAATGGAGGTGTGCATGCATAAACTCGATTTGAAGCCGACTCAGAGTTGATATCTTTCACGAACGGCACAGCGGCGACACGGACAGGTTTCGGCTTTGCAGCGACAGGAGCTTGCGGCTCTTGCGCGGAATTCGTGCCGTCACTCATCTCAGCTTTCATACTTTCCGAGCGGATCATAGCTGCCGGAGCCATAGCCATTCTGGTCACATTGCCGACAACGGCTTCACTGGATTGCAATGGCTGCTCCGGTGAGCCTGAGGCCTGCGTAGCTTGCAGGATGATTGATTTGGCTGTTGCGGACTGAGACATATCGACCGGTGCAACTGGTGACACATATGATTCAAGGTGCTGGATAGGCTCAACGCTGTTAGCTGAAATGACACCCTGTATGGACTCGACTGCTTCGGAGCGCACTGTCGGAAGCTGCGTGTCTATTACTTGGTTCGGCTTTGCACTCACCGCCGGGATAGATATTTTTGCCGGTTCAAGTGCGGGTGCAATCTTTGCAATTGTCGGTGCCTGGACAATAATAACTGGCTTTGCCGCCGAACTGGTTTTTGGCTGATATGATTTCTCGACATCATGCTGCTTCACTGCAGGTGACGCAACGGAAGCTGCTTTTGCCTTAGGCACAGATGCAACGGGCAGTGAAGGCGCTGCCGCACTGGCGGAAGCACTGACATCGAGTTTCGCTCTACCTGCGCTGTTTCTTGTTGATGGCGAGGATACCGAGGCTGACGACATAGTCGGGACTGCTTCAGCAGGAGCCTCATCATATATTTCAGGGTTTGGATGGGACTTCACATTCAGGGCAGCTACAACCGGCTTTTCGACGCCATTTTTGAACGCAACCTGCACGACTGCGGCATCGCTCTTATTGCCCGCTCCATCAAATGCGAATGACCTGATCTCATGGTCGCCGTCAGAGTAGCTTGTTGTGTCCAGATCATAGTCATACGGCGGCCTGTTCTGCACCAGCTTGAGAGATTTGTCCACTAGCAGGCTGACCACAGGCGGCTCGCCGCTGTCATCGTTGGCATTGAGCTTAAGAGTGGTTATGCCTTTTAGGACATCACCATCTTTTATATTGGTGAAGCGAACGGTCGGCGGACGAAGATCATATCTATAATTGCCTACGGTACCGGTGCTTCTTACAGTTGATAGAAGATCACTGCCCGCATAGATTTTAACAGCCAGGTTATGCGGTCCATCGGAGTAGTGTGCTGTGTCCCACCAGAATGAGCATACACCTCGCGGCTCTGGTCGCGCCAAGATCTTTTTGGCATATAGTTTGCCGTCCACCCAGAGTTCGAGTTTGGTCACATTGAGGTCAGAGTGTGTGTTATAGCCTACGGCCACTTCTATATTACGAGTCGTAAATGTCTGGCCGGGCTGCGGAGCAAGCCATGTGCCGACTGCCGCCTCGGCCGCGGACGCAACCACGGAAAGTGTCATACACATCGCCACTACCAGGCTCACTATTCGTCTGATTTTCCTTTTGTCCATAACCATTTTCCTCACACTCCGCCCACCAGACTCTACCATGGAAGTGTATGAAAGTCAACAATTGCAGCGGGTGGGTCCCTTATTGAAGGAGCCAGGCTTGTGTCATTCCCGCGAAAGCGGGAATCCAGACACTCTGCTTTCATCGTAGGGTCGGTTCCTGGATTCCCAGTCAAGCTGGGAATGATATATGAGCTTCACCTTAGTTTTGGGACTCAACCCAGGTTGGCGGCCTTATCGGCTGACAATACTTTAAGAAAAATTGAGTCCTTAAGCGGTTACGGTTATATATGTTCCAGCGGTATGATCCCCAGCGCATCCAGGCAGTTTGCCATACTCTGGCGGAAAGTATCCACCAGTGTAAGGCGATAAGTGCGCAAAATGGGGTCCTCGATCTTGATGAATGGTGTCTGCTGAGGGGCATCCGGGTCAGGAGTTTCATAGAATTCCGTGAACACCGTAGCAAGCTCGAAAGCATAGTGAGCAAGCGGGGCAGGAGATAGTTCTTTTCCTGCCTTTTTGAGCACTGAGCCGAACTCATCTATTTTCTTTATCAAGTTTTCTTCCGGCACGGTTATTTTGTCTGGAAGCAGCAGGCTTTTTTGCGCATGTGTGGATATGCCGGGATGTGCCTGGACGGCTCTGGCAAGGATGCTGCATGCCCGCGCGTGAGCATATTGGCAGTAGACGCCGGTATCTCCCGTGGTGCGGAGCGCCTCATCGAAGTCGAAGACAATCATCTTGCCGGTCGATATCCTGGACATGAAGTATCGGATTGCCGATGCGGCAAGGATGTGTGCATTCTGTTCCTTGTTGACCTTTTCCGATAGGCGCTTGACCATAGTGTTTATCAGGTCGTCGCCCTTTACCCCGAGTCCTTTGCGCCCTGACATAGCCTGAGTTCCCTGGTCCTGTGAATCGACTTCCATTCCAAGCTCTGCTGCAGCAGCATTTGATAGGACCACGACCTCGTAATCCAGATGCGTCGAGTTCCTGGCTTCTTTTTTGTATCCGAGTTTGCGCAGGCAGCTATAGACTATCTGCTGCGGATAGCTCTGGCGTACATCGATTACGTTTATAACCTTTTCCGCTCTGCCGAACCGATCCATGTCGACACCGTCCGGCGCTGTGGTCCAGAGTTCATTACCGTTTGGCTGAATTCCCCAGAGCTTGTATAGAAAATCACGACCGAGCACGCCGAACTTCCACATCTGGTAAGCGATATCTTTGCCGGTGTATGTGACGGTTCCATTCGAGCGGACGAGCACTTTGTCCTCGCTTTTAAGCCCATTTTCGGTCTGGAATACTCCTCGCCCGAATTTCACGACCCAGCAGCCTGCGTTTGGACCTTTGGTTTCATGGACTATGGCGCCGGATGATTTGAGCAGCCCGAACGCCTTCTTCCAGAATCCGCGCAGAAAAATGTCAGATTCCCAGTTCAGGAGGTCATAAAAGACGTTCAGGCGACTGACTGTCGCCAGGTGCGCCTCGACTATCTTTGTGGCAACCTCTTTTGCAAACTTTGCGATGGCGCTATTTTGGCTCTCGACCGCATGCAGGATTTCAGCACGTTTGGCTTTAAGCTCCTCATCGTTCTCATATGCCTGAGCCACACGCGAGTATACTTCCCAGCACCAGTAGTCGAACGATTGAGACTTGTCCCACTTTGCCCAGATAGCGCTCAGATCATTGCCGCCCTGATACTTTGGCTCGTCCATATAAAGCATCGCCACGACCACATCCGCGACCTGAACGCCCGTGTCGTCAATATAATTGCATGCCTCGACTTTGTAGTTGAGCTTCTTCAAGATTCGGACCACGCTGTCGCCGATGATTGCGTTGCGCAGGTGCCCGATGTGCATGGCTTTGTTTGGGTTCACATTTGTATGTTCTATCAAAACCTTGCGCATACGCCCGACATTTGAGCAGCCATATCTTTCGCCTTCTTTGGCCACCTGGTTGATGATGGACTTGACATACTCAGGATGATTGATCTTGAAATTGAGATATCCCGGAGGCGTGACAAGAATTTCGCTGACAAACGGGAGCTTTACCTGCTCAAGTTGTGCTTTGACGTCTTGCGCAATTTGCATAGGCGCGCGCTTTTGTATCTTGGCCTGTGCCAGACATACTGCAGTGGAAAAATCTCCAAACTCGCGTTTGGGTGGAATATTGAAAGCAACCTCCTTGGTGGAGAGAATCTTGTTAATTGCTTTTGCTACAACGTCTTGAATCAATTTGTGAACATCCCTTCAAAAAGTGCCTGAATATTATATCACACGGGCGATGGAAAAACCTTTATAAAATGGAGAGAAATTCTTTACTTTACCCCGCAGACTTGATACAATGAGTACCCGTGATGCAGTTATCAAACACGGACAGACTCACCTATGTTTTTGACCTCGACGGGGTAATCTACCGCGGCAAAGAGCTGCAGCCCCATGCGATTGAGTTACTATCGGTCCTGCGAGACCGTGGACACGCCGTCCGATTCTACACCAACAACGCCGCACGGTCGCGAAAATCCTATGTCAACAGGCTCGCGTCTATGGGTATTCCTACGCCCATAGAAGAGATTATGACCTCATCATATGCCACCGCACTTTATTTTGTCGAGATGAACGCCGTCGGTAAGACCGTATACAGGATCGGCGAGAAGGGCATGGCCGAGGAGTTCGAGGCTGTGGGAATGAAGGTCATATATGACCAGGAAGAGCCTCATGCGAAGATCGACTTTGTGACAGTAGGCATCGACAGAGATTTCAACTACCACAAGCTCGCGCGTGCTCAGAGAGCTATTCATAGGGGTGCGAAGTTTATTGCCACAAATGAGGACGCCACATTTCCGATGGAGAGTGGTACTCTCATGCCGGGCGGCGGATGCATGGTGGCTGCCGTGCGAACGGCCACGGATGTCGAACCGTTCGTGATCGGCAAACCAGCCACTTATGCATACGACAAGATTTTGGAGTTTACAAACTGTCCGCCTGAGCGTTCGGTAATGGTCGGCGACAGACTGGACACTGATATATTGGTTGGAAACCGCGCCGGGGCGCAGACGGTGTTGGTTTTGACCGGTGTTACCTCACGAGAGCAGGCCGAAAGTGCCACGGGTGATCTGAAGCCTGATCGAATAATCGAGACTCTCGAGGAGTTGCTATGACACCGATTGCACTCACAATCGCAGCGTCTGATTCGTCATGCGGAGCCGGAATACAGGCTGATCTGGCCGTATTTCGGGATATGGGAGTCTACGGACTGTGCGCCGTGACGAATGTGACCGTGCAGGACTCGCATGGCGTCCACAAGGTAAACAAAGTGCCGCCGATGATCGTGACCGCGCAGATAGATGCGGCGATGCGCGATTATAGTGTGGGCGCATGCAAGATAGGCATGCTCTATTCGCCTAGGATAGTCGATGTTGTGGCCGAGCGGATTGCAAGGCGCGAGATACCAAATGTGGTTCTCGACCCCGTAATGAGCGCAAAACACGGGGAGGTGCTTTTAACGGAGCCTGCTATCAAGCGCATGAAGCGCCGACTGATTTCTAGAGTGACTCTGATCACTCCTAATGCGCTTGAAGCTGAAAAACTGACCGGCATATCTGTAAAGGATGCGCCATCGGCCAGAGACGCAGCGAAGGCGCTGGTAGAGATGGGCGCAAAGTATGCGCTGGTTAAAGGCGGCCATATAGAGGGCGAGCCGGTGGATGTTCTCTATGACGGCCAGGATTTCTATGAGTTTGCAGGCAGGCGGTTTGAGAAGAACATGCATGGCACAGGGTGCGTTATGAGCGCCGCTATAGCAGCAAGGCTGGCGCAGGGTGATGAGATCATTGATGCTGTGAAGTTTGCGAAGGACTATGTCTCAAAGGCGATAGAGCATTCGGTCAAGCTCGGCAAAGGACAATTGGACTACTTTTTCAAATAATCACCAGACAAATATAAAATACCAAATCACAAATACTAAATCAGTTGGGGGGCAAGATGGGCACAAAGTATGTATTCGTAACCGGAGGTGTGGTGTCGTCCGTGGGCAAAGGAATCACCACGGCGTGCTTGGGCAGACTGCTGAAGAACCGGGGTTTTAAGATCACGGTTCAGAAACTCGACCCTTATATCAATGTTGACGCAGGCACAATGAACCCGTTCCAGCATGGCGAGGTCTTCGTTACGGATGATGGAGCGGAGACCGACCTCGACCTGGGTCATTATGAGAGGTTTGTTGATGAGAACCTCTCGCAGCTCTCGAACGTGACCACGGGCCGTATATACGATACGGTTATCCGCAAAGAAAGACGCGGCGACTATCTGGGCGGCACTGTCCAGGTTATTCCGCATATTACTGATGAGATCAAAAACCGCATCAAGACGAATGCGGCTCAGACAGGCGCGGATATCTCGATTGTCGAGATCGGCGGCACTGTCGGCGACATCGAGGGTCTGCCGTTTCTTGAGGCAATCAGGCAGTTCCGCAAGGATGCCGGCGCAGAGAATGTGATGTATGTCCATGTCACGCTGATCCCATCGGTCGGACCATGGAACGAGCTTAAGACCAAACCCACTCAACACTCCGTCGCAAAGCTGCGCGAGGTCGGTATTCAACCGGATGTGCTCATCTGCCGGACAAAGAAGAATATCAGCAAAGACATGCGCGAGAAGATATCGCTGTTTTGTGATGTGGATAAGGACGCTGTAATAGAAGCCAAAGACGCCGACAATATCTATGAAATCCCCCTGCAGTTTGAAAATGACGGTCTCTCGGACCTGGTTTTGAAGAAGTTCGGCCTCAAGGACGGCAAGGCCGACCTCACTGAATGGAAGAAGATCGTCGATATCATCAAGAAACCCAAGCACAAGGCGGTAGTAGCCATTGTCGGCAAGTATGTAGATAATGGTGACGCATATATCAGCCTCGGTGAGGCAGTGCGCCATGGCGGAATCGCCAATGACACAGGCGCGCAGGTTCGCTGGATCGACTCAGAATATATCGAGCAGAGTCAAGAACGCCTGATGGAAAAGCTGGGAGATGCCGACGCGATAATCGTGGCAGGCGGGTTCGGCGCAAGGGGTGTCGAGGGCAAAGTTGCCGCCATCAAGTATGCACGTGAGAACGGCGTGCCGTTCTTGGGTATCTGCTTTGGTCTGCACTGGGCTGTAATCGAATTTGCCAGAAATGTCTGCAAGCTCAAGAAAGCCAATACTGAAGAGGTAGATCCGACAACTCCCGATCCGGTGATCCATCTTCTGCCGGAGCAGGAAGGTGTCGAGGACAAGGGCGCTACTATGAGGCTCGGTGTCTATCCATGCTGCGTGCAGGACGGCACACTGGCCTCGAAACTATACGGCACCGACCTTGTGTATGAGAGGCATCGCCATCGGTTTGAAGTCAACAATGCCTATCGTGTGAAGCTGGAGCGCGGCGGACTTGTTTGCTCTGGTGTTTCGCCGGACTATAGACTGGTTGAGATAGTGGAAAATAAGAAGCACCCGTTCTTTATCGCGACTCAGTTCCATCCAGAATTCAAGTCTCGTCCGAACCGTGCCCACCCATTATTTGCCGGGCTGCTCAAGGCTGCCCTTGATTATCAGGCATCGAAGACATCTGCAGTAAAGTAATGGGTTCGCCCAGTGATGGTTGGAGGTATTCTTTCCTCTAACCATTTTTGTTGGCATGCTTGTCCGCTTGTCGGGTATGTTATGGATTGCGATGCGATAGTATTATCGCTTCACATTCTTTTTGATCTGCTCGATCTGCTCATCGGTGACGGCTTTCTCAAAACTTCTGAAACCGGCGAGTTTAAAGCCGTGCTTTTTCGCAATCTGATTGATCTGCTCGACCTGCTCCACGCAGACCTCTTTGCCCAGAGTAAAGTTTTCGTATCGGCCATCCAGAGCAAGCATCATAGTCTCAGACATGCATGCATATGCTGTTTTGGGAGGAAAGCCGAAGTTAAAGCCGAAATCCACGTCTCCTGGAGGTTCGATTACGCCCCCCTCTATCACCAGGATGTCATTGCGCTCCTTTTGGACTTTGATCGATACATCCCTAGGTCGGGCTACGTCGCAGACCACGGCACCACTCTTAATGAAATTAGGCTCAATTATCGCATCGACTGCGCTAGAGACTGTGACCACGATATCTGCATCTTTTATACCGGATTCGATATCGGTCGTCGCTTTGACGGTGCCGTTCACTTCAGAAGATATCTCGTCGGCAAGGATTTCCAGGCGATCTTTTGCGCGGCCGACGAGAGTAGTCGCTGCTGCTGTTTTTGAGAGTATGCGTGCACAGGTCTTGCCAATCGAGCCTGTGGCTCCGACAACCGCCACATGCGCCTCATGCGGGTCGATACCCATCATTTCTGCGCCTTTGAGCGAGCCTTCGATGGCTGTGGCGATAGTGTAACTGTTGCCTGTGGTGACGGCTATGTTGGAGTGCTTGGCAACAGTAATCCCACCGTCGCCGACCACTGACGTAAATGCGCCCAGTCCCACTATCTTTGCGCCATGAGCCTCGGCAAGCTTGACCGTGCCGATGATCTTTCTCCAGACCTCTTCAATCGGAAGCTCGAGCATCAGCTTAGGCGAAAGCGGACAACCGACAAACCACCCCTCCGCCTCAACACCGGTAATCGACTTCACACCCGTTATGTGCGATACTTCCATCGGGCTCTTGTATCTCAATGCAAACTCGACCCAGTTTTCTGGAAGCATCTTCACGAAGGGATACTTACGGGCGATGTCCCGTTTTGCAGACAGCGGGTGTATTATAAATGCAAATTTTTCCAAAGCTACAGTCCTTATGCCGTGTTGTTCTTCAGGTCAGATCAGTTATGGTGGGCTTCCAGTTCAATTTCTCCAGCAGGCAGGAATAATCCTCTACGCTCGTCTCCTCAGGACGTTTGCCGAGCAGGGTTATGAGAATTCCCTCCAACACATTTGTCCCGAAGTTGCGTCCGGCGAGATTGGGAGTCGCCGTAGCAATAAGACTGACCTCATAGTCCTTGAGCATTGCTATATCCTGTTCGGTCAGTGTATTGGTTATGATTATTTTTCCTCGCAGCAGGCCTGATTCGATCGTGGGCATCGTTCGCCTGACGAAATGCCAGTCACCGGCTATTACATCCGCCCAGTGATAGTACTTTTGATATTTGGGGACAGTAATCTCCTGTTTTTTGCCGGTGGGATATATCCACTTGAACGGCAGGCGGCATACCAGGGGCAGCAAAGTCTGTGCCGCCATGCGGATTGTGGCATATGAGCGCATCGGGATGGGGATATTGCAGGCAAACATCAGATCGCCATAGACCACGCTCTTGGATAACTTGGCAATTGTCTGAGCCATGCCGAAACGGTCCACTGCACTGGTGACCATGACGTTGCTATTGCCGAAGTCTACCAGACCATTATACTGCAGATACTCGATGGTCCTGCGTTCGAGAGTGTTTTTGACTCCACTGCCGTCGACCACAGGTGTCTTCACGGCGTTTTTTGCCAGCCTATCGGCATCACGGATTGTGTAGCGGCGTTTGTCCGTCCAGAGATATCGGTCGATCCCGCCCAGTCCGATTGCATCCACATCGCCGTCCAACTCTCGAACAAGCTGGGCAAACTTGGTCATGTCACCATCGGTTCCGATTCGCGACACTTCAAACTTCTGACCGAGTATTTCCACCTGCGAAGTCTTGTCCCGAGTCGAGGAACCAAGGCTAACACTCACCACACGCTTCATCAAGTACCTCTAATATCTCTTCGACCGATCTGGTCGTCATAAGTCTGTTGCGCAGCGCAGGCGCGCCGGGCATGCCTTTCAGATAGAAAACTAAATGTCCGCGCATCTCTTTTGCGGCACGGGCTTCACCCAACACCATTCTAAGCAGCGCGGCATGCTCTCTGGCTCCCTGAAGCCGCTTCCTGAAATCCGGTTCGGCAGGCAGTTCTCCAGTTTTCAGGTAATGGGCTGTCCTGCTGAATATCCAAGGGTCACCCAGAGCCGCCCTGCCGATCATTACGCCCGCGCAGCCGGTCTGCTCAAACATTTTGGCTGCGTCTGTCGGGCTTTTGACGTCGCCATTTGCGATCACGGGTATATCCACCCGCTTGACCACTTCGGCTATTATATCCCAATCGGCCTTTCCTGAATACCCCTGAACTGCTGTCCGCGCGTGCACAGATATTGCGTCTATTCCGGCATCCTGAGCAGCTTGGGCAAGCTCGAAGACAGTCACGTCGTCGGTATTCCACCCTATCCGGGTCTTTATGGTTAGGGGTCCATCCGTCGCCTCGCGGGCGGCAGCCAGGATCTCTCGCGCCAAGCCCATATCCTTCAAGAGCACTGCGCCGGACCCGCTCTTGGCGACCTTGGGCACGGGGCAGCCGAAGTTCACGTCCACCACATCCACGCCATGATCGCGCATCGCTTTGACGCCTATGGCTACAGTCTGAGGGTCACCAGCGAAGATTTGAGCGCTGACGGGGCGCTCTTCATCCGTCCAGTCGAGCATGGATGCCGTTCGTGGATCGCGAAATTTGATTGCGTAGGCGCTGAACATCTCGGTGCAGACCAGCCCGACGCCTCCACTGCGCTTACACATGACTCTGAACGCATGGTTGGTCACACCCGCCATTGGCGCAAGGACCAAAGGCGGGTCGACCACGACATCACGAATTTTGAAGGGGTTCAATACACATATCTCCGAAACCCTCTGAGAGGGTATATAGATCACTAAGCAATTTACGCAGAGTAAATTGTGCGTTTTGGTTTAGAACCAGTATATTAGAAGCACATTCTCTGATACAAGTTCAAGGCAGTATTTTACTTAGTAGTATTGCGCTTAGACTGCGAAAGTTCCTTTGTGTTACTTTGACAACGCCGGCGCGTATGATAACATGATGTAGCGCTGAACCTGTAGGGCAGAAGCATTTGCCGTTCAATACGGTTGTCTCTACGCTCCAGTCGCAAATGCTTCATCCCTACTATGCATATTGGATGATATGAACACCGGTAACCCTAATATTCCAGATGAAATAGCTGATCAAATAAAGGATATACGCAGACGTCTCAACAGGGCGAATTTTCTTTACTATGTGAAAGACCAGCCCGATATATCCGATGCCGAATACGACTGCCTCATGCGCCGTCTTCAAGAACTTGAGGAGAAGTATCCCGACGCCGTGACGCCGGACTCGCCCACGCAGAGAGTCGGGGCAGCTCCTCAGACTGTATTTGCGCCGTTTCAGCATACCGTGCCCATGCTCAGCCTGGCAAATGCGTTCGACGAGAATGAACTGAGGGCATTCGATGAGCGGTGCAAGAGGTTTCTGGGTATTGACCGCGAGCTGCCTATAGAATATGTATGCGAACTGAAATTCGACGGCCTGGCTTGCTCCCTGACATATCAAAACGGCATTTTTACTGCAGGAGCAACTCGTGGTGACGGCTTCCAGGGCGAGAACATCACAGAAAACCTGCGCACTATAAAGGCCATTCCGCTCAATTTGTATCATTCAAAACGCGAGTCGCCTGATACTAAAGACATACCGCCGCTGGTTGAAGTCAGGGGCGAGGTGATACTCGAGCATAAGGAATTTCAGCGGATCAACGAAGAACGCGAAATGAGCGGCGAACCTACATTCGCCAACCCGAGGAATGCCGCTGCAGGCTCTGTCCGCCAACTCGATTCGAGAATTACTGCAAGGCGCAATCTCACCATGTATTGCTATGGTCTGGGAGAATATGACGGCATAGACTTCACTACCCACTATGAAATTTTATGTGCGCTAGGCGACTGGGGTTTCAAGGTCAACCCGAATATAAAGGTCGCCGGGAACATAGATGAAGTTATCGCGTATATGAATGAGTGGCAGACCAAAAAAGAAGACCTGCCATACGACATAGACGGCATGGTCGTCAAGGTCAACTCACTGGATATGCAGACCAGGCTCGGAAGCGTTTCACGCAGTCCCCGCTGGGCTATTGCGTACAAATATCCGGCCCACCAGGCGACGACCGTAATCAAAGATATAATCGTGCAGGTCGGCAGGACAGGCGCGCTCACGCCGGTAGCCGTTATGGAGCCGACAGAAGTGAGCGGAGTCATCGTATCTCGAGCCACGCTCCATAATGAGGATGAGGTCAGGCGCAAAGATGTCCGGGTCGGCGACACTGTGGTGATCCAGCGCGCGGGCGAGGTCATCCCGGAAGTCGTTGAGGTAGTCAAAGAAAAGCGGACAGGCAATCCGCCGGAGTTTGGCATGCCAAAGAAATGCCCGGTATGCGGAGCAGATGTAGAAAGGGCCGAGGGCGAAGCCGTAGCCAGATGCATAGGGATTGCATGCCCTGCGCAGATACGGGGCAGGATGATTCATTTTACGTCCCGCAATGCGATGGATATAGACGGCATCGGTCCGGCTCTGATCGACCAGCTTATAGATAAAAGCCTGATTCATGACCCGGCTGATCTTTATTACCTGACTATCGATCAAATTCTCCCGCTTGAGAGAATGGCTCAAAAGTCGGCTGAGAATGCAATAAACGCAATCGAGGCGAGCAAAAAAGCCAGTCTGTCGAGGCTGATATATGCGCTGGGTATAAGGCATGTCGGTGAGAGAACGGCTGCATCACTCGCAGAGCAGTTTGGCAGCATTGATGCCGTCCGCAATGCGTCCGAGGAAGACCTTGCTCAAGTGCAGGACATAGGGCCGGTTGTGGCCAAGAGTGTGGCGACATTCTTCAAGCAGGATGAGACTGCCGAGGTTTTGCGAAAGCTCGAAGCAGCCGGGATCGACCCGAAAGAAGAGTTGCGCACACAGGCCGAGGGCTTTGCCGGAAAGACAATAGTATTTACGGGAGCACTTGAGAAATTAACGCGAGACAAGGCTCAGGAACTGGTCTTCAAACTGGGTGCGAAACCGTCTTCGTCCGTGTCGAAAAACACCGATCTGGTGGTGGCGGGTGAGGGTGCCGGTTCCAAACTCGATAAAGCGATCTCGCTCGGCGTAAAAGTGGTCTCGGAAGATGAGTTTCTGGAAATGGTAGAGCGGGCAGACATACATCTGGATGCAGGTTGAAATCGGCAGGAATGCCGGGATACATAAGTCAGGGACAAGAATGCCCCCCACTATCAAGGAAAAACGGCCCGATAGATCCTCCTCCGCTGAAGCTTCGGCGGATGAAGAACCGGTTGAGAGCGTTTTGGGTAACATCTGCTCTAATCCAGGCCAAAGGAGTATGTTCACAGACTCATGTGACATGCGAAGCAAAACCACGGCTTGCCAGCCGTAGCCCTGAGCTTCGAAGAAGCGTATAGCGAAGGCTGGTGGAGCAATTGTTCCTTCCGCAGAAAGCGCCGGGCTATTTTCTCTTAAATCGGTCGGTTCATTAGGTGCCAGCATGAAATCAGTGGTAGGACATTTTGCTATCCGAAAAACGAGCGTCGCACCTGATCAATCCGGATCATCGCCTGTAAAAAGACGAAATGGCATGGATCTATGGCGGTACAACGCATGGTTGACAAGGACATGCGTCGTTATGCTATATGTTTTAATGGCAAACAGGTGACGGAAGATTACCACCATGTTGAATCATGTAGGAACGCGAACAATCGAAACAAATCGAGTCGTCTTACGAAGATATAACATGAACGATGCAGAAGATATGTTTCGTAATTGGGTAACAGACCCGGAGGTTAGCCGATTTTGGGGATGGGAACCACACAAGAATATCGAGGAAACAAAGTCTCTTTTGTCGCGTTGGATCGAAGAGTATTCAAATCCAGAAACATATCACTGGGTTATTGTACTCAAAGATGCTTCACAGGCTATAGGCTACATTTATCTCAATGAAATAAACAATGAAGATAACAGCGTTTCTGTTCATTACCTGTTAAGTCGAAAGTATTGGAATCAAGGTATAATGACTGAGGCTTGTAAGTGTGTTTTGGATTTTGCTTTCTCTGTATTGGGAGTTGAAAAAGTGTATACGCATCATCATGTTGATAACCCTGCGAGCGGTAAGGTGCAACAGAAAAGCGGTATGCGGTACATCAAAACTGCATACAGGCAAGTTCCAGATTGTGAACAACTCAGTGGCGACTATAGTTATTATGAATTGACGATAGATGACTGGAAACGTAATGGATAAGTGCTTTCAACAAGTTTATTTATGAAAGATAAGATTTACCGATGGGGACCGGTGGTGCTTTGGATGGGACTAATATTTTTTCTCTCGTCTCAATCCAAACTACCTTCAATACCCGGATTGGACAAGATTGATTACTCAGACAAGATCGAGCATGCACTCACATACGGAGTGCTCGGTTTTCTCACATGGCGGGCATTGAACATAACGGCGCCCAAGTGGCAGCAGATCGTTATCACGATAGGTATTTCTGCAGCATATGGCCTGACTGATGAGGTGCATCAACTATACGTGCCGGGACGCACGTTCGACCTGCTGGATTTGGCAGCAGACACGCTTGGAGCAGCCATAGCGGTTATTGCACTAGCTATACATATGGGAGGCGATAAATATGGACGAAGAACCGAAAGTGACGGACAAGAGAAGAGTCAACGCTGACGGCACTTTGAAAGAAGAAAATGTCGAGCAGTCTCCTGCCGAGGAGCCAAAGGCGGGTCAGACAGCGGAACCGACTCAGGAAGCAGCTTCGGCTGATGACGAGCAGGCAGGTATGCCGCCGCCGAATGTTTACGCGACTATGGAGTTTATGGTGAGTATGTTGGCCGAACAGGCCTGGATGCTGATGGGCTTGCGGCTTGCACCAGGACAAAAAGAAATATCCAAAGACCTTACCCAGGCCAAGGTCGCCATCGATACGGTGGTGTTTATAGTCGATAAGCTCCAGCCTTACATTGAGGAACAGGACCGCACAGCGCTGCGAGGGCTGATCAGCGACCTTCAGCTCAATTTTGTGCGTCAAAATCAGTAAACCGGCCTCGATTTCGGTTGTAAAGGCCGCCATGGTGTGGTAATATACACATGGCAATGCAATATGGGTAATGTAAGAAAGCCCTGCGGTGTACGTGATTAGTCGAGGAAGTTTTGAGCCGACACTCAAAATTGTAGGAGTCTTTACTTGCCGATCCAAAGTGGCAGTCCCGAGCAATCGGGAAATCGCGAAGGTCGACAGGAGACTCCGCCCTGGTTCGCTAGGGTTCAAAAACTCGGTAGGCACACGGCACATGTGGGGCTTTTATATATTGTAAAGCACCCGGGAGGAGTATGTCGCAAGGGGGTGTCAACGGTGACACAGAGCGAGTTCTCGGGAGCGATAGTGAGAATGAAGACCAGAGATGAGTATGACGGCATGCTCGGAAAGGTCTGTGGAGCGGATGATGAGGGCGATATGCTAGTGGTCAAGCATAGACCGATAACATTTCCTCATCGCCGCGATACGACAGTTCACTGTTTCAGGAGAGATGAAATAGAGATACTGAAAACATAGGTTGCCAAAGACGGCACTGAAGATAATAAAGGGCGCTTTGCATATACTGCAAAGCGCCCTTTGTCATACATGCGGCAGGCCTATCCATCATGGTTTGATAAAGCCCCCTCCATGGGAAACAACTCAGCTAGCGAGCATTATTCACGAAGAACGTGAATAATGCTCTCGGAGACCCGGATTATGCGAGAAGTGCATAATCCAGGTTAGGTAGTTCACAGTTTGTCGCCTGCGTACCGCTATTGTTTTTTATACCATTAAAATACAAAAAATCGTGAATTTAATTAATTAGAATTGCTCACAAGGAGGCTGTTACCATGATAAGTGTATTCGGGTCGACAGGTAATGTCGGCGGCAGAGTTGCCGCCATGCTGTTGGAGTCTGGTGTGGCCGTGAGGGCAATGGTGCGCTTGCCGCAAAAGGCCGATGTGCTTAAAAACCGCGGAGCTGAGATAATCGAAGGAAACATGCTCAACATCGGGGATGTAAAAGATGCTCTTGACCGCTGTGACGGAACGTTTTTGATGACCCCGATAAACATTGCAAGCGATAACTACATCAAAGAAGAGATCGCCATCGGCAAAAACTATGGCCATGCACTGGAAGACTCGACTGTAAACCATGTGGTACATATGTCTTCGATTGGAGCGCATGCAAAGACCGGGATTGCTCAGATTGAATCGAAAGCCGCGATAGAAGACGCCATATTTGCCTCCGGTGTCGACTGCACATTTCTGCGCCCGGCGTTCTTTATGGACAATCTATATAAGCAGATGGATATGATACGCAGCCATGGCATCATATCCACACTTCTCCCTCCTGACGTGCCCATCCCGATGGTATCCACCGAAGACATTGCATATGCGGCAGTAAAGTCTCTGATGCGCGGAGCAAAAGGCGAGAAGGAAGAATACGATATTCTCGGCGGCAGGGATTATACGATGGACGAAGTCGCCGATATAGTCTCGGATGCCGTCGGCAAAGACGTGCAGTATATTCAGATGAATGATGACCAGGCTCGCGAGTTTTTCAGTCAGATGGGTATGTGCCCGGTGGTCGTCGAGGACTATATCAAGATGTTCAAACTTATCCCTGATGTGCCTGTGGAGGCCGACCGCATGCGGGTTTATGAGGAGTTCAACTTCGAGCCGACCAGCCTGGAGTCGATGGTGAGCACCATTGCGGGCGCGCTGGTCTGATCAATAGTTGTGTTTGATTGAATTTGCAGGTGGGTAGATTGTAGCTGAGCATTAAAACATATATTGGAGGTGCCAAATGCCCAGTTTTTCAGATCCGTTCTATGGAAATACTCCATCAAAAAAGATGACGATCACCGAGTTGATCAGAGCGCTCAGGCTCGATGTGGCAGCAGAAGAAGAGGCCACAGCGTTATATGAGGCTCATGCGGACGCCACAGATAATCCTCTGGCCAAAAAGGTTTTTCTGGATATTGCGAACGAGGAACGCGTACATGTCGGCGAGTTCACTGAACTCATAAACATCCTTACAAAATATGAGGAAGACGCGTGGCTCGCCAATGGCGCAGCCGAAGTGAAGGAAATGGCTGAAGAAGTGGCGAGAGGCGAACTCGAACCGGCTACGCCTGCCGAAAAAGCCGAGCACGAGTCAGGCTCCGAGGCTGAAAAAGATAAAGCTGAGCTGACGATAGGATCATTGAAATAGTATTGCTGTGAAAGGACACCAAAATGACGAATAAATATCTCGGACGTGAAGATTTTTCGGGGTCGGAGGAAGTATTTTCCAGACTGGACGAGATAGTGATTTCCTCCGCAAAGAGTCAACTATCCGCAAGAAAATTGCTTGATATAGAAGGACCGTATGGTCTGGCATTGAAGAGTATTCCACTGCCGGACAAGACAATCAAAGAATCGGACCCAAAGGTAACTGCCGGCAACATGCTCGCTGTTCCACTTATTGAGACCACATTCTCACTCGGAGCACGCGACCTGGCTGCATTTGAGTCGAGCGGGTTTTCGCTGGACACTGAAGCAGTTGCATCCGCCGCCATGAACATGGCGTCAGCGGAAGATGTCCTGATATTTGAAGGCAGCAAGGAACTTGGAATAGAAGGGCTGCTCAATGCCAAAGGCACCCAGTCGAGCAAACTCGGCAGTTGGGAAGAAATCGGTTCGGCGGCAAACGATATTATAAAAGCGCTGAGCACACTTGATGTGTCAGGCTTTCATGGACCATATCTGCTGGCGCTCTCGCCGAACCTCTATAATCTGCTGTATAAACGATATCCCCAGGGCAACCAAACCGAGATGCAGCATGTGGAGAGCATGGTGGGCAGCAGTGTCATTAAGGCTCCGGGGATCAAAAACGGAGGGGTGCTGCTGGCTGCGGGCAAGCAGTTTGCTTCTATAATAATCGGCCAGGACATGACGACCGGCTACATCGGTCCTGAAGATGAGAGGTTTGTGTTTAGTATCTCCGAAAGTCTGACACCATACATAAAAGTGCCAGCATCCGTGTGTGTGCTGAAAGCATAATCAAGCTCCGATGGCCGGAGATGCGATAGGAAGTGCTCGGACTTGCCGGTCCGGGCACTTCTGTCTATTTCATCTCAACTCAAAAAGCAGCAGTTCTGCGCCGTAATACTTGTTTGTCGTGCCCACCGGTCGCATGCCGATCCTTTGAGTCACACGGACGGAACGTTCATTACCCGGCCTGACTACGGCATATATCACGCTCTGGCCTAGAGTATCCAGGGCATAGCGCGCAGCTCGCATCCCTGCTTCGGTCGCAAAGCCTTTGCCCCAGTGCTCACGACCCATATGCCAGCCGACCTCCATGTCCTTTGTTGGAACCCGGTCCGCATCCGGCAGCCACTTCAAGATTACGCTTCCGACTACTATGCCTGACTCCTTTTCTTCAAGCGCCCAGCCCGCATTATTCACGAGAAACGTGAATAATGCTCTCGGAGACCCGTATTATGCGCTTTACGCATAATACGGGCCAGTAGCCTGTGCCGTCGTTGTGACGATACTCGGCACATTTCTTCATCAGTTCATCTCTCTGCGCATCCACATTAATAGGAATATCTTTTGGAGCACGTATGAAGCGGGTTACCTCGGGGTGGGAATAAATGCGAAAGGCCTGCTCGGCGTCTTTATCAGGTTCCCAATAACGGGCTATCAGCCTTTGGGTTTCAAAAATAATCAAAACAAGTATCTCTTTTCCCGGGATTCGGAAATTGCCGCCACGGTTAGGCCATAGTAAGGCCGAGAATGTCTACAAACGGCTGGAAATGGTGGTCTGAGCTGAGAAGTCGGCTGTTTGATATAATGCAAAATGTCGCGATGAGGCAGTCTACTGTTGCCGCTTGAATTCCCTGTGAACGCAGAGTGCGCGCATTTTGAATGGCTTCAAGTATGAGATCACGGCCACCCATTGTAAAAACATCGAACGCAAGCAGATGAGACTTGACCTTCTCGAACCGATCTGCAGGAGTAACACCCTGCAACACCTCATACAAAATCAAGTCACCAAGCCCGATTTCCTCTTCTGCTGCGAGGCGCTCAAAGGCAAGCGTCTCAGGTGTTTCGCGATTTCTCAGCAGGTCGATCCAGACCGAACTGTCCACGATTACCATTTTGCAACAACTCTATTTTCGCGAAGCGCCCTAAGATCGCCTTCCCAATCTGCCGATCCTTTGAGCGCATTGATAGCGTCTAATTGCTGTTTGCATTTGACAAGACGCCGCAGTCCTTCTTCCACAACGGCCTTCTTAGTTTTTAGCCCGGTGGCTTCCTGTGCGGCCTTAATCAAAGCGTCGTCTATCACAATATTGGTGCGCATGTTGACCCCTCCGGTTTCGAGTCATATGGAGTATACCACAAAATGTGTATGATATCAATGCATTATACACACAGCGGCATCATTTCTGCCACCAATAATCAAGCATATTTTGGTCCGGGGAAAGATTCTCCGGACCATCAAATCAAGAACCATCAAGATTCATATAGAGTCAACCGGACTTACTGTTCAAACTTGCCCATACAGCACTTCTTGAACTTCTTGCCGCTGCCGCACGGACAAGGATCGTTGCGGCCTATCTTGCCGTGCTTGCCCTTTATCGTGGCTGCAACTTTGGCCATTTTTGCCTGATCCTCACCCATGCCCTGAGGACCTTCGGATGACATCTCAATGAGGTTATCATATGTCAGGCGTCTGCGCCTTGGAGGCTCCTGAGTCTGGACACGATACATTATCTTGGCCATATCTTCCTGTACGCTGTCGAGCATAGCCGAGAAGAGGTCATAGGCCTCTTTCTTATACTCGACCAGCGGGTCGCGCTGAGCATAGCCCCGTAAGCCGATTCCCTCACGCAGGAAGTCCATCGCGTCCAGGTGATCGATCCACTTGCGGTTTATCATATCCAAGGTCACATGGCGTTCGATATCACGCATCAGCTCAACGCCGATCTCCTGTTCCTTGGCCTCATAGCTCTTATCGACTATCTCATCGAGCATATCCGAGAGCTCATCACGCTTCTTGCCCTTGAGATCAGATGGATTGGCATATAATTCCAAAGGAAGAATGCCGTTTACATAATGGAACAAGCCGTCTGTGTCCCATTCGTTAGTCGCCATGCCCTCATGACAGAACATATCGATTGCTGCCTGCATAGTCTCATACAGGTAGCCAATTACAGTCGCCCGGAGGTCGGCACCTTCGAGGATGCGGCGGCGCTCTTTATAGATAGTCTCACGCTGGACATTCATCACGTCGTCATAGTCGAGAACGTGCTTGCGCATCTCGAAGTGGTGCATTTCGACTTTCTTCTGCGCCCGCTCGATAGCTTTCGAGAGGACTTTGCCCAGGCCGCCTTCATGCTCGATCGCCTCATGCTCCTGCCAGCCTTGGAACATCCATGAGCCCGACTTGTCGCCAAACAGGCGCATCAGTTCGTCTTCAAACGAGACGAAGAACTTGGACGCGCCTGGGTCACCCTGTCTGCCGGAACGGCCTCTGAGCTGGTTGTCGATCCGGCGGCTCTCATGCCGCTCTGTGCCGATTATATACATGCCGCCCCGCTCGATCACGTTCAGCGTCTTCGGATTCTTCAGCGATTCGTCATATTTGTCCGGGTTATGCTGTTTCCATGAGTCCATATCCCAGGTGAGGTCAGACATATCGAAAGCCTGCATCTCGATCGGGTCATCTTCAAACTCGGCCTCTTCGTCATCAGAAAGCTTTGAGCCGCCAAGTATGATGTCAACACCACGGCCTGCCATGTTGGTGGCTATAGTTACTGCTCCACGGCGGCCGGCCTGAGATATGATCTGCGCTTCCATCTCGTGGTATTTGGCATTCAATACGTTATGAACGATACCCTCTTTTAGGGCCTCACGGAGTTTGGCGATTCCACTCGGTCTGATCGAAAGGATCGACGCCAATTCGCTGATATTGGCATCACTGAGCATGTTAAGCTCGACCTCAAGCCTTTTAGCAAGTTTGCTGAAATTATTGATACCGAGAGTCTCGAATTTGGAGTTTAGATGGTTGAAGAGTTCCTGCTTCTCATCGCCGATCTCTTTGTCTGCATCCAGCCGTGATCGCAGGATGATTGTTGCAGCCAAAAGCTGGAGCCTCTCAGATAAAAGCCTTTCGCTTACCCGCTCGGAGACTTCGATAGATCGTGTGCCGACCAGCACAGGCTGTTCGCGCGTATATGCCTTCAAAACTTCAGTTACTATCCCGCGGAACTTGGCCTCTTCGGTCTTATAGATAACATCCGGTGAGTCTTTGCGGATCACGGGGCGGTTTGTCGGAATCTCGACCACATCGAGCGCATATATCTTGCGGAACTCTTCTTCTTCCGTCTTTGCAGTGCCGGTCATACCCGAAAGTTTGTCATACAGGCGGAAATAGTTCTGGTATGTGATGGTTGCCAGGGTCTGGTTTTCTTCCTCGACCGGGACGCCCTCTTTTGCTTCGACTGCCTGATGGAGTCCATCACTCCAGCGCCTGCCGAACATGAGCCTGCCTGTGAACTCATCGACGATGATAACCTGGCCGTCCTTGACCACATAGTCGATGTCTTTCTTAAATACGGCATGAGCCTTCAAGGCCGCATTGACATACTGGTTTATCTCAATATTATCAGGGTCACTGAGGTTGCCGCAGCCGGTGATCTCTTCGACCTTGCGAGTGCCGTCTTCAGTGAGCATGGCCGTTTTGGCCTTCTCATCGATCGTGTAATCGCGCTCTTTGACGAGTCTGCGGACGACCTTGTCCATTTTATAATACATATCGCTGGAACGGTTGCCCGGCCCGGAAATAATCAGCGGGGTCCTTGCCTCATCCACAAGAATGGAGTCGACCTCATCGACGATGGCATAGTGAAGCTCACGCTGCACCAGATCCTCAGCTCGGAAAGCCATATTGTCACGCAAATAGTCGAACCCGAACTCATGGTTGGTCCCATACGTGATATCACAGGCGTATGCCTCCTGGCGAGTCACAGGCCTGAGCTTATCCCATCCCAGCGGGCTTTCAGCGGCATAATCGGGGTCGAACATGTATGAATTTCCACTCCCGCCGCTCTCTGCGCTCTGCCCATGGATCGAGCCGACAGTTAGGCCAAGAAAATGATATAGTGGACCATTCCAGGCAGCGTCGCGCTTTGAGAGGAAGTCGTTTACAGTGACCAGATGCGCGCCCTTGCCTTCGAGGGCGTTTAGGTAGAGTGGAAGAGTGGCGACCAGTGTCTTGCCTTCACCGGTCCTCATCTCGGCGATGCGACCCTGGTGGAGCACCATTCCACCGATGAGCTGAACATCGAAATGGCGCATCCCAAGCGTCCTAATGCCGGCCTCGCGCACAACTGCAAATGCCTCAACAAGCAAGTCGTCAACAGTCTCACCCTGAGCGATGCGCTCGCGGAACTCGTCTGTTTTTGCTCGAAGCTGCTCATCAGTCAGAGACTTTATGGATGGTTCAAGAGCGGTTATCTGATCAGCGACCTTGCGGAACTTCTTTATCTCGCGCTCATTGGCGCTGAATAGCTTAATTATGTTCATCCCAATTCCTCTGTGGATACATAAAAAAGGGAAACATTGGGGTCGTCCCCACTGCTTCCCCGAATACTCAATCTATGTATGTACGATATCACAATCAAGTTCCCAAGTCAATTGAACGAGCGTAAATCACAAAAATGAGGAGAGTAGGAGATATGCGGAGATAAGGCAAGCTAATACCAGTATGCCCTTGGGAATAAGCTGTCTCCTGGTCTATTGATTAGGAATCTTGATGGTCTTTTTATAGTATTCGTATTTGTAATCGCCGTCTTTTGTCTTTCCTGGAAGCTGCTTTACCAAAGTAAATACTAAAGTGTGTTCATCTTTCCAATGGTCTATTTCAGACCAACTCCAATTATCCCCTGGAATAGTTTGTCGCACTATAACCTTTTCAGTAGATGTATCCATCACCCAGAGTTTCCTATTCTTACACAGCTCGACACAAGCAATATATCTTCCGCTGGGACTCCATACGCAAGGAGATTCCATATCATAGCTTTTAAGTCGTTTACCTTTGTGGTCGATCACATAAAACATTTGGCCACATCCACAATCGCCGTCGCCTTCCGTAAACTCAACAAGCTTTGGCATATTCATGTTGATTTTCTTGTCCTGATTATAAAGAGCTATCTCGGAAATACATATGTCATTATCTCGGCCTATTGCAAATCCATTGAAAACCAGTCTGACTTCGGTGACAGGCTTCCCCGGAATCGATATCTTGTGCCAACCCATTGAATCTGCCAGCTTAACAGTCTTAATGTATTTGCCGTTAATGAAGACATTAAGCTTGGTAATCCGGTTGTTTCTCAAAAACAGTTCTTGTGACTTGTTATAGCCGTTCATGATCCAAATACTGTCAACAGTTACGGGTTTCACATCCTCATCACGAGTCAGCTTGATTTCATATCCTGACGGGCTGCCGTCAATCCTTTTGCCATTTCCGCTGAATACCCAAGCGGTACTTACATCGCCATCAAACATGTTTGTGAGTGGAAACGATGTATGCTTGTGCCCCATGTAGAGGTCCTCTGTCGACGAGACAATCCACCCTGGCCAGGCTATTAACGTGTTTGTGCCGTCACAAGATGCTGGAAATGCAATGAGCATCAAAAAAACTATGAGAATCAGTTTCTTTATCATAATTACCCTCGCTTGTATCTATTACAGAGTGACGGCACAAATGAACGTAAATTGCTTTCAAGCCGCGGGCCATACCACGGCATCCTTGATTCTATTTCGCATAATACTGGTCATCACTGACAGACCGGCGCTATATTGTTTCCTATGGAGGTGGACCCAAGCTGCCGTTGATCAGGTCATCGATATTGTCGAACGCCGAGTCAACCCACTCTTCGTCGAGTCCTGTTTCCACCAGCATGTGGTCCCACATCTCTTGATGCAGCTTTGCATCATGGTTCTTGTCTGAACAGCACAAGGACTCAAATGCAGAGTCCAGACGCTGCCAGGGGTGCATATCGGGAAGCGTTTTGCCCACCACCAGATCGACTATATCTCTCAAGTAAGCAAGGGACTTGTGACCGAGTGTGGTATCGGCGGCATGGCAGACCAACCGCTCCGTATATGGAAAAGGCTTCCCGTCGACAAGGAAAAACACTCTCAGAAACTCGTTGATAGCATTGAGTAGCGAACTTGCTGCGGGCAGCAGCTCATCGTCCGATTTATGGTGCAGCGGATAGACTTCAATAGCCCAATACCAGCCCATAAGCCAGTGATACTTGATCTTGTTTATCAGTATGTCATGCGGATATGCAGTAAATGAATTGCAAATATTCTTGAATTGTCGGCTTGGATCAGTGATGATCTTGGCGTTCGTCCAAATCCACAACGGCACATCTTCATAATCACTAAATTGCTTCTGGACCTTTTCGAGCGGGGTTACAGAAAAATGTGGGTTGCCTAATTCAATACCAAAATAGTGACCTGTTTTTTCCGCCGGCTGTATACAAAAGAACGATGTTTGCGATTTGATAAAGCCTGCTCGATATGCTTCCATCTGCACTACATCATATACGTTCTGCGGGCACAAAACATCGATGTCGATATCCGAGGTCACGCTATGCTTTCCAGTTGCGCGACTCCCGGTCAGGAGAACTGTAAACACATCTCGATGGTTTTCGATTCCCGGCAGAGAGTATATTTGCTCATCCATATAGTGCTTTAGAGCATCCTGGTCTATGCCGGATTCAGTAGGGCTAAACATAGGACGGCCTTAGACACAAATCGTCACGTTTCCTTCCAAGTATGGATGTGTCATTTCAGCTTTTCGCAATTCGTATTGACAGGCACAATTCCAGAGTGTGATAATGAACCCACAAGCAAGCAGATGTAGAGGAGTAATGATGAAAATAGCGTTCATTGGAGCAGGCAGTTATATTTTCGCTCGAAAACTCGTGATCGACTTGGCGACCTTTGACGATTTGCCGCCTATTGAACTGGCATTAATGGACATAGACGCAAGCCGCCTGGAGACGACCGAAATGCTGGTCAACAAAGTGATTTCACAGCAGAAACGGCAGATCAGCGTAACCAAGACACTTGACCGCAGACAGGCTTTGGATGGTGCTGACTTTGTCTTCGCTATGTATGAGCCCAATGGTCTTGAGGCTCGCAAGCGTGAGGTCCAAGTGTGCATCGATCATAGAGTGCCGATGGCAATAGGCGATACACTGGGTCCCTCGGGTGTCTTCAAAGGTATACGAACCGGAATACTGGCGCTGAGTGTAGCCCGCGATATGGAGCAGATGTGCCCTGACGCACTTTTCCTTAACTATGTAAATCCGATGGCGGTAAACTGCTGGGTCGTAAACGCCATGACCGACGTTCGCTCTGTGGGCATGTGCCATGGTTTGGAACACACCCGTGTTCTGCTGGCAGGGTTTCTTGAAATACCTGCTGATGAGCTGTATCTGCGCGGCTGGGGTATCAACCACATGCTCTGGATACTGGAGATGAAGCATAACGGACAGGATATGTATCCACGGCTCCGAGAGATCCTGCCCTCAGTCCGTGAGCAGGACCCTGTGAGATTCGCTCTGATGGACGCTGCCGGATATTTCGTAACTGAATCGAGCTATCATTCCGCGGAATACGTGCCTTATTTCCGGGAATGGTTCAAGCCCCTTGCGGTATTCGACCATGAAGACCCGTCGTTTAACTTCGGTATGGGCGGATGGGGAGGCCAGATAATTGAGCCATCCGAGCCTCCCGCAGGGCGCGTGGAGCAGAAAATCCCGCTCAATTGGGATATTTACCTGTATGAAAAGCACTGGGCCAAGAATTGGGACAAACAAAAACAGCAGTTGCTGGACGAAACGTCCGTTCCTATTGCGCTGAGCGAAGAATACGGGATGAGGATAGTACATTCTGTTATTACGGACACTGCCCGCACTATGAGTCTTAACGTTGCAAACAAGGGCTATATACCCAACTTGCCGACAGGAGCCACAGTCGAACTGCCCGTGAAGGTAGATAAAGATGGTCTGCACCCGGATACGGTCGATCCTCTGCCGGAGCCTTGCGCATCGCTGTGCAGGCGCAATATTGAGGTGCACTCGCAGATAGTCGAGGCTATAGCGAATGAGGATGCGCGCGCTGCGTTCAACGCTGTGCTCCTCGACCCGTTGGCGGGAGCGTGTCTTGACCCGGCTGGTATGCGTTCGCTGTTTAATGATCTTGTTGAGCGTGATAGGGAGTGGCTGCCTGAGTGGCTGATACGATAAACGATCAACGTTTCGCGATCATATGAATAACCTTATACATCGTTTCAGCCAGCAGCTTATGGCCCGCCGGGTTGGGATGGCACGAATCCGTCTGCAGAGTCTCGATTCTGGAGCCGGTTTTTGATTGCCACTCCCACCAGGCAGCGTGATTGTCAATCAGTGGGATGCTTTCATCTGCGGCAATCTTTCTGACAGCATCGACATATGCTTTGATTACGCAGTTAGCACCCTGCTCTTTATACGGTCTGTGACCCACATACGACCAGTGATCTCCCAAAGGAATAGGGGTCATGATGATCGAGGCAATACCTGCTGATCCGGCCTGGGATATCATGGATCGCAGATTGGACTCGTAGTCCGACAGGCAGACTCTGGGTTCAGTGCAACCTTCATTTACCGCAGCATCGTTTGTGCCGTACATGATCGTCACATAATCCGGGTGAGCGCCAATCACATCTTTGGCGAATCTTTCGAGCCCGCCTGCCGTGTTCTCACCGCCGATACCTGCGTTTATTATTTCAACGTCGATGCCGTCATCGACCAGCATACTTGTGAGCAAAAACTCGAAGGTCTGCTCATTTGCAACACCAGGCCTGATGCCCAGCGTAATCGAATCACCCAAGCATATAATCTTCAATCTGGACTCCGAAACAAAAAACGGTTACTGCGTATTTGATATATTCGTCTTACTAAAATGACGGCAAGCTCCAGCGCGACCACATCAGCGAGCACTTCTCGCCTTGTGCGACCGCTTGATAGTATATCGTATAGATGCTGCCGTCACTCATCTCCACCGAAGCGGGATAGCCGAGGTCCCAGTTGGGAGCATCGTCACGTATGATCCAGTTCTCCCATGTCTCGCCGTCATTCTTGCTAAGCAGCACACGCTGCCCATAGCCCTCCGCTCGATATCCGTAAACGCACACCAGCGCTCCCGACGAGTGGCGGATAAGGTGCGGCGGTGAACCCAATATGCCCGTAGGCTTCATATCGCTCCATGTCCTTCCGCCGTCAATAGACTCGGTCTGGAACATGCTGAAGTTGATAAGTCCTTTTTCCTTGTCTTCAGGATCGAATCTCTCGACACGAATCATCCCGATCAGCTTGCCGGACGGCAACTCAACAACATGCGGCTCGTGATAGTTATCGGGGATGGTGCCCTCATACATCGGCACTGTTCCGACCACATCCCATGTTCGCCCGCCGTCTTTGCTTCGAGCAGCCATAATGTGGCCTTCGGCTCTAACTCTGGTAAATCCCTTGCCGAAATAGAGCAGGTCACCATCGGCCAGCTTGATCGGACCATGAGGCGAAGTAACGGGAGACCTGAACGGTCCGTCCCATGTGTCACCGGCATCGTCGCTGGTGATCACCCATGAACCGAACCATTTATCGACAAGCTCATCCGTCCAGAAAGAGAGAGTGTCTTTCCACTCCTCGACCTTGAACATCCTGGCATAGTGCTCGTTTGTATACTCGCGCGTGTCGGATGTGAACCAGGTCACGAGCAGTTTATCGCCGCCGAGCGAGATAACGCCTGCGTCACGGTCATCTATCGGCGAATCGTTGATTATACGCGGCCAGGACCACGTCTTCCCATCATCGCGGCTGATGTTGATCACTGTCTTGCCCCATGGGTCAATATGGCTGGTCCGTAAGCCCGAACTTGCCGCCACAAGTGTTCCGTCATCCATACGCGCAACCGACGGCCACGCAAAGTAACCGAATCTTTCGCCGGGCAGTTCACAAATAATCCCATGCTCAGCTTGAACTCTTTTTTCCATTGAAATCCTCGTCTATTGCTATTGTGTCACCTGTAAGTCTTGTATGTTGGAGGGCAAAAGTCCTTCGGTTCTATATCATTTGCTACAAGATATTTGCACTCTGCCGCCCGATTCTATATCAGCCGCACTTATGGCATACAGCGCGTTGTAAAGCTCGACATGAAACGTGCCGGGTCTCTCACCAGAAGTCTTGGCTGCCATCTCGCCTGCAATTCCAAACACAGCCAGGCCGCCGACTGCTGCGCTGAACGCATCCTTATCAACAGCGGCAAATGAGGCTACTATTACATTGGACATGCATCCCGTTCCGACCACTTTGCCGAGCATAGCATCGCCATTGGAAATATGAGCGATTCTGCTGCCGTCGCTCACCACATCCACGGGACCGGTGATCGCAACAGTGCAGCCGTATGTTGATGCAAACTTCTTAGCGATCTCATCTGTCCCCGCCTCGGCACCAATAGACTCGACCCCGCGCACCTCCGCGGCGATTCCTGCAAGCGTGGCGACCTCACCGGCATTGCCGCGCACGATAGATACCTTCACATTTTCAAGCAGGCGTTTGCTCGACTCGGTCCTGAGCTTTGTGGCGCCTGCACCAACAGGGTCAAGGATTACCGGTATGCCAAGCTCGTTGGCTCGTTTGCCGGCAAGCTCCATGGCATCGATCCATGTTGGTGTGAGGGTGCCGATATTGAGGACCAATGCGCCCGCGATGCCTACCATCTCCTCGACTTCCTCCACTGCGTGCGACATAATGGGCAGCGCACCGATGCAGAGTGTGGTGTTGGCGGTCTCATTCATTACCACAAAGTTGGTAATGCTGTGGATCAGCGGTTTCTTCTTGCGAATTGCTGCGAGGTCCGCAGGTATATGTTGTGTGATTTCCAAGAATGCCTCCAAGACTGTATATTATCTATAATAGCCGATTTAGCGCTAATTCGGTCAATTGATTAGTGGATTTCATGTAAATTCGATTGCCCATATCTACGCACGGGAAAGTACATTACGTGTCACAATTCGTGCAATCAGGAGTGGTATGATGAGAACGGCATTGCTGCTTACAGTCATAATGTGCTCCGTTCCTCTTATGGCAATATGTGAAGAGTGTCAAGTGGGAACACGGCCTCCAGGCAGTGATTTGAGGTCGCTTTCCTCTTTGAACAAACTGTCAGGAGTCGAGTTCGATCTGCGTTACATGATATCGATGTATCAGCTCCACAGCGATACTCAGGCTCTGGCCGAAGTGGAAGTGAAATACACCATGGATACCGGGCTAAGGCAGCTCTCGGATAATATCAGGCATGAACAATATGATCTAAACAAAAAGCTCGAACTCTGGTATAGCCAAATGACCGGCAGGCAGATAAACGAATACTGTGCAAACTCAAATGTGGATTTCAGAAGGCTGATGCAGGCCAACATTCGCCACTTCGATGCGGAGTTTGTCGATGTTATGCTCGATTATCTTCAGCGTGCAAAGGATGCTTCTTTGCTGCTGCTGACAAAAAGCTCCAATCCCGACTTGCGAAGTCAGGCATCCATAGTGATTAAGACATCCAACAAGGAGATAACTGCTATGCAAAGGTGGAAGAATAATCAACCTATGTTTGAATCCTGATCGGCCTCTTTTAGTTTGCAGATAAAGGACTTATTGCCCTGCATATAGAAACTTATTGAATATGAAGCGCTCTATCATACTGATAACGATATTGCTGTTTCTATTTCCTCTTGCCGCGCATGCGGCGAAAGTCGCGCCCATCTACGTCCTGCACTTAGACGGCCAGATCGACCCCGCTGTAGCAGATTACATCAGCGACGGCATCGACAGAGCCCAGTCAGAAGGCGCGCAGGCAGTACTGATCGTGATGGACACACCCGGCGGGCTGCTCTCATCCATGCAAAAGATCGTGAAGTCGTTCTTCGCAGCCAAGATTCCCGTGATTGTATATGTTTCGCCGAGCGGGGCATGGGCAGCTTCGGCTGGGGCGCTAATCACAATGGCGGCTGACGTGGCGGCAATGTCACCCGGCAGCAGCATAGGGGCAGCCACGCCCGTGAGCATCAGCCCAAGCGGCGAAGCCGAAAAAACGGACGAAACCTTAAAAAGAAAGCAAGTAAATTATACATCCGAATATGCGCGATCGATAGCCGAGAAACGGGGTCGCAATGCAGACTGGGCAGCCTCGGCAGTGCGTGAGGCTGCCACACTGACAGCTTCAGCCGCCCTGAAAAAGAACGTGATCGACTATGTTGCAGAAGACACACCGCAGCTCATGAAAAAGATAGATGGTCGTAAAGTAAAAACAGGCGGCGCGATAGTCACGCTTCACACAGCCGATGCTCCGCTCAAAGAGATGCCGATGGGCATGCTGGACTCGTTCCTGCACTTTTTGAGCAATCCGTATGTCACATTGTTTCTGACCATGATCGCGATGTACGGCATCATCTACGAGCTTGCCAACCCCGGCGCAATATTTCCGGGTGTGCTCGGCTCGATCGCAGTCCTGCTGCTGCTATATTCATACTCAGTGGTCCCGGTGAACACTGCGGGCTTTGCATTCATCGGCCTGGCTATAGTGCTGTTTATGATCGATCTGTTCACACCAACGCATGGGGTGTTGTCGGTGGGTGGAGTAGTCAGTCTGTTTTTCGGGCTTATGATGTTGTTCCGGTCGTCGGAGGGTTTTATGGTTTCATTATGGGTGCTAATTGCCGTGGCTCTGGTCACCGGCGCATTTTTCTTCTTTGTAATCAGCCTTGGAATCAGGGCTATGAGGCGGCCATATGTGTCGGGCAGGGAAGGTGTCGTTGGACATATAGGCGAAGCAAGGACAGACCTTGACCCGACAGGCGAGATATTTGTTGACGGCTCACTCTGGAGTGCCACCAGCGAACATGGCGTCATATCAAAGGGCGAGAGTGTGTATGTGGTGTCCATGTCCGGTCTCAAACTCACCGTGCGAAAGCATGAGAGTGATTAGTTATTGGTTCTTAGTGATTAGTCCGGTATGTTGGATAATGCTGATCCCACTAACAACCAATAGCAAAAGAGCCAATTGCAAAACGAGAGAACGTCTTAATCTTTGTCATTCCGAACGAATGTGAGGAATCTGCTTTGAACCTAACGCTGTAACAGCAGATTTCTCGCTGCGCTCGAAATGACATGGTTGATGACTTTTGCAATTACCTCGAAAAACTAATAACAATTTCGGAGGAAACAAATGCAGGCTTTAAGCGCTTTTCTTGGTGTAATTATCTTCTTTGTGGTTATCGTGCTGCTCAGCTCGATCCGCATAATCCGTGAATGGGACAGAGGCGTGCTGCTGCGGTTCGGGCGGTTCGATCATGTCAAACTGCCGGGGATCAGGTTCGTCTGGCCGATAATCGACAAGATGATCGTGATCGACACCCGCGTCATCACGATGGATGTGCCCAAGCAGGAGATCATCACCCGCGACAACGTGTCGGTGATGGTGGATGCAGTAGTCTTCTTCCAGGTGGTGAACGCCGAGAACGCGATTACCAAGGTCGAGAACTGGATCAGGGCAACATCGCTGCAGGCTCAGACTGCACTGCGCTCCGTAATCGGTCAGGCGGAGCTTGACGAACTGCTCTCCGAGCGCGAGAAGGTCAACATGCACCTGCAGACCATAATCGACGAGGCCACAGAGCCTTGGGGCATCAAAGTGACCGGCGTGCAGGTGCGAGACGTCAGTCTGCCTGAGACTATGAAGCGCGCCATGGCGAACCAGGCCGAGACCGAGCGCGAGCGCCGTGCAAAGGTCATCAACGCCGAGGGTGAGTTCCAGGCAGCGCAGAAACTCGCAGATGCAGCAGCAATCATCAGCCAGAACCCTCAGGCTCTGCAGCTTAGGTTCTTGCAGACCCTTACTGAGGTAGGCGCTGAACACAACTCTACAATCGTCTTCCCTGTACCTATTGACCTGCTGACTTCGTTTATGAAGGCTGCAGATGTTCTTGGGGCGAAAAAGGAATAGGGCACCAGCATAATGGATTGGATCGATAAATTCGCGTTGTCCATGTCTGCAGCTTGCTGTATAGCGTTCGGTATAAAAAAGCGCAGAAATTTGCGGCTATTATTAGCGTTCTTAGTTTTTGGAATTGGCTTCGGTATGGCGACTCTAGGAGCATGTGACCAACGGTCGCCATATTTGATATTTATATCAGGTGTGGCACTTTTTATTTCTGCTCTAGAAACGAAAGAAAAAGGTGAGTAGACACGTGCTTTTACTCAAATAGTAAATGAAGCATAAGCTGCAAATGGAGAATCAGAAATGGAAGAAAATGTGGGCAACATCCCAAAGGTCAGCTCTAGTAAACTCAAAATCTATTTATTAGGCATACTCTTCACTGGATTGGTTCTTTATTTGTTTTTCAGCTTGGAAACGTGCAAAAGCAGCATTGAATTATTACGTGTACAAAATTTGCTGGATTACGGTATGACAGAAACTCAGGCAAACTATCTCTGGGACAGTACTCCGATAGTTCTGAATCGTAATGATAAAACGATGCTTCCCGACATTCCAATCAATTTGATCCCTCAAGGTGGCAAGTTGGTTCGTTATAGTAAAATATTGCCATCGTGCTACTATTTGGTACATTTCAACGAGGAACACAAGATAGACTTTCTCTATTTTTGGCAGTCCTGATGGTCCGGGATTTGAATCCCGGGCCTATGTTATTTGGGATATTCATCCCCTGTATGCGCTTTCGTTATTCGGTAGCAGTAAATAACGTGTAAGCCGAACACTAAAGCCAAGCTCCGCTGCCGAATCCGCCGGGCACACTCACCCCAACACCAATCTCCTGTATTCACAACCCATGAACAACATTTAGCTGAAATGTACCGGCCATTTCATCACATTTTGCCCGAGTTGTCGTACTGTTATTATGAGAGGGAAATTTTCTCTGAGAATGAACAAGGAAGGAATAGTCGATTTTGATACAGCCGGTTGGCAGTCACACAACCAGTCACTAACAACTAATAACCAATAACTAATAAAAAAACAGCCAAAACGAACTCTCCACGCTTAAAAATCTGGATTTCACGCTCAGTTCGTTTCACTCAAAACCTGAAATTACGTCTGCTTAGTCAGCGCCAAACTCTACGGCGTGCCAGCCCGTCTGGTCAACAGTCATTTTCATAGTCATGGTCTTGACCTGGATAAACATGTCTTCATCCAGGCGCAGTTTGCTCAACGGCACTGCGACCTCCAGCACGTTGTTTTTGTATGCCCAGTGAGTGTCTTTTGGGGTGCATCTGCGCGGAGGTTTGATTGAGACCGTATACCAGTCATCCGAGTCCGTGTCGCTGATCCCGCGGACATTGATCGTGTACCTCACCTGTTTCGAGAGCTTCTTTGCGCAGTCGATGCGCACGTAAAGATAGTCATTGTCTGAGCACAGGTATATAGCACGCACGTCACCGCCCTTGCTCAGGCTCGCCATAACATAATCGCCGACCGGGTCCACCACTGCCTGGGGTATTCCTCGCCAGTCATCGGGGTTGCCGTCTACAGCAATTTGCCATGACTCGACCCTGTTCACTTTGCGATCCGGCACATCGCCGAATATCTCATTGCCTCGGGCAAAGCTCATCATGAAGCTTTTCTCGACAGCCGTCTGGGTCTTGTACTCGCCGATGGCCTTTCGTTTGAGCTTGGCGACCTGCGGTCCCAATGGCAGCGACTTCCACCGAGTGTCACCAGATGCCATTGCATATGGCGGAGCCAGCGGATCTTTGGGGTGATAGCCCTTCGGAACCGGCCAGTCGCCTCTATGGACCAGGTACGTGTGGAGCCTGATTTTTTTTGCGAAGTCGCGATGCTCAGATATAAGCTGCTCGATAGCTGCTGCTACAAAGCAATAGGTGGCATAGTGATCGGGGTGATTATCCAGTGGGTGAGGCAGATATACATCGGTGGGCCTATCGCGCTCCAAAACATGCATTACGTCATCCATCAGCGCCTCACCGCAGTATGGAGCATATCTGGTCAGCGAATCGGTGTAGGGAGAATGCATGGACTTGGTCGCATGGGAAAGATAAAGAGTGTCCCTGTCCCAGTACTTTGTCCACATCTGGACAATGCCCCTGTCAGGATACCCGAGAAACGTAACCCGCTCAGGCGGAACGCCCAGACTGGAGAGTGCACCCAGAGTCTCTTTTTGTCTCCTGTAAGCAAAAGTGACACACTTTTTCGGAGTGACTCTTAAAGTTTTGTATGCTCTGCCGACCGCGAACCTAAAACCATCGCCATTGGTAATCAACGTGACATGCACACTTGCCCCGTTCTCGACAGCCTTTGCAATCATCCCTGCGCAACCGAGGGTCTCGTCATCCGAATGCGGCGCAAAGACCAACACGCGGTCTGCTTTTTGAGGCGCGCTCATTACAGGCAAATAGACATATTGCTGCCACTCGTTGGCAATGTGGATTCTATATTGTATTGCAAGTGCTGCCACAAGCACGACTGCCGTTACTGCTGCCAGAACAGACAGCGCCAGCTTGAGCACACTCCGAAGTGTGGTTTTTATCATGATGAACCGGCTGATTCTACTCTGCCGCCTACTGCTTGCTGCCTAACCCCTGCCTGGACTCGATATACTTTTCGGCAGCGGTGGCCGCTATCGCGCCGTCCGCGCAGGCTGTCACTATCTGTCGCAGCAGTTTATGGCGAACATCACCCGCCGCGAATACTCCGGGGATATTTGTCTGCATATTCTCATCTGTAATGATGTAGCCGTTCTCATCCAGATTGATCTGACCATCGAGCATTTTTGTGTTCGGGTCGAGGCCGATAAGGATAAATACTCCATCGACCGGCATCTCTACAGTCTGTCTTGTAACAACATTCTCCAATACCAGATGATCGACAGTGTCGGTCCCTCCGATACCCTTTACTATGCTATTCCAATGCACGTTTATCACAGGGTGCGATAATGCTCGCTCCTGAATGATGCGCTGGGCACGGAGTTTGTCTCGTCTATGGATAATCGAGACCTCTGAAGCATATCGGGTGAGGAACACGCTGTCCTCCACCGCCGTGTCCCCACCACCGATAACGGCCAGTTTCTTGCCCTTGAAAAATGCGCCATCGCATAATGCACAGTATGACACTCCCCTGCCGAGAAATTCCTTTTCGCCGGGCACACCGAGACTCCTGGGTTTGGCGCCAAGGCTCAGGATCACGGTTTTTCCCCTGATCTGCTCACCGTCGGCGGAGTGGAGTACTTTGATATCGCCTGACAGGTCTATGCGGTCGATCTCGGCGATCCTGGTCTTCATACCGAATTTTTCAGCCTGCTCGCGCATTGCGTTGGAAAGGTCGTAACCGGAGGATGTCGCTGCGAAGCCAGGGTAGTTTTCGATGCTTTCGCACATCATCAACTGCCCGCCAGGGTAGTTTTTCTCCACCAGGAGCGTAGATAGCCTTGCCCTGGATGCATATATGCCAGCCGTCAGACCGGCAGGACCTCCGCCAAGAACAATTACGTCGTACGTGTCAGTTATCCCCCTTTGTAGTCACACCTCTATTATACAGACAATACCGTCCTCCTGCAAAAGTGATATAATTTCCTGGTTTGGAGGGGAGAAATATGTCATTCGATATAACAAGCCCGAAAATCACGCACTGTGGAGCAGGCGCGTTTTCAAAGACTGCCGTGGAAGCTGCCAGGGTGGGGCGCAAGGCGATAGTTGTGACCGGTGAGCATCTTCATGGCTCAAAGCTCATTGATACACTTGCAGACCAACTCTTTGGCCTGAAAAGCGATTGTCTGGTGGCCGACCCGATCAAGCATGAGCCAACTATCGAAATGGTGGATGCGCTTGCCGAGCAGGCAAGACAGTTTTCAGCTGATGTAATTATTGCTGTTGGGGGTGGAAGCGTGATGGACACAGCCAAAGCTGCCGCAGTCATGGCAACCAACGATGGCTATACTGAGGATTATCAACTCAAACGACGTGAGATAGTCAATCCCCCTATCGCACAGGTCTTTGCGCCGACAACAGCCGGTACAGGCTCCGAAGCGACGCGCGTATCGGTTTTGACAAATGAACATCTTCAGATCAAACGCAGCATATCTGATCCGATGATGACGCCGGATATCGTTATACTCGACCCTGAACTGACTGTGTCACTGCCCAGATATTTCACCACGCTTACGGCTATGGATGCATTCTCTCACGCGATCGAAAGCGCAGTGTCGAGAAAATCGACTGCATATACGCGGCACATTGCTCTTGCAAGCATTCAAGAGTTATGCAATGGCCTGCCTGAAAGTCAGAATGATCCGGATAATCTCGATGCAAGGCTGGCGTGCCTACTTGGCAGTTATCTTGCGGGTCTTGCGATGCAGATGGGTCTTGGAGCGTCTCACAGCCTTGCGCCCGCTATATGCATTGTTGCTGGAATAAGGCACTCCGAAGCAGTGGCGGCACTGCTTCCGCATGTGATCAGGCTGAACGAACGCTTATTGCCCGGTACATATAATGAAGTAAAGAATGCCATGGGCTGCGATGATGTCGCATTTCGTCTGATTGAGTTGTGTAAGGCCGCTGGTTTTTCCAGCAACCTGGCACAGTTCGGGCTGAAAGAGTCGGACTGGAGTGGCATCTGCGAAGCGATGAACCGCTATGGCAGCCACAGGATCACCAACCCTGTCGAGGTGACGGATGATTTCGCAAAGGAACTATTTTTTTCTGCATTGGACGGGCAATAAATGAGAATGAGGCAGTCCCCAGAGTTTATGTGAGACAGTCTCAATTTCTGGAAATGTATAAAAGCCTCCAGCTCAATGCTGGAGGCTTTTAATTTAGCCCTGGCGACGATCTATTTTCCCGGGGCCTAACGCCCAAGTATTGTCGACCCTGGTGGGCTTAACTTCCGTGTTCGGAATGGGAACGGGTGGACCCCCACCGGTATGGTCACCAGGAAAGCGTATTCAGTTATCAATCATTCCATTGACAATTGCAGATTGATGCGAACTCGTATACTTGCCTTAAGTTAATAATTGCAAAATGGTCAAGCCCTCGGTCTATTAGTACTGCTCAGCTACAACACATTACTGTGCTTACACTCGCAGCCTATCAACCCGGTAGTCTACCGGGGACCTTACCAGGTTAACCCTGTGAGTGACCTTATCTTATGGCCGGCTTCCCACTTAGATGCTTTCAGCGGTTATCCGTTCCAGACATAGCTACTCGGCACCTG